>JBOHAB010000044.1:0-14743 GCA_050697655.1 Gaiellaceae bacterium | reverse complement strand
GCCATGTGCCCGAATTCTACGCGGAGGCCCGGTAGCTCCCGATTTCTAGCCGACCGCGGCGGTGGCGGCGATCGCGACGGCCACGGCCAGGAGCGCGACCCCGATCAGCCGCTCCAGCGCGCCCTCGCCGAGTCTGCCGGTGAAGCGGGCACCGAGCCAGGCGCCCGGGATCGCCCCCGCCAGGCTGACCGCCAAGACGGCCCACTCGACCTCCGAGCGGAGGAGGTGAGCGGCGAAGCCGGCTACGCCGAGGAGGAAGCCGACGACGAGATTCGTGCCCACCGCCGTGTGCGCGGGCAGGCCGACGCTCCGGATCAGCGCGGGCATGCGGAGCGTCCCCAGGATCAGGCCGACCGCGCCGCCGAGGAGCCCGATGAGGCCGCCCGAGACAACCGCGGCGAGGCGCGGCCGCCGCGACTCCGGCGCGGCGCGGAGTTGGAAGAGCAGGTCGAGGCCGTTCCGGGCCAGGACGATCGCGATCGCGGCGAGGAGGAGGCGCCCGGGGGCCGCGTATGCGACGTAGCCTCCGATGAAGGCGCCTACGATCGAAGGCGGCGCCATCCAGGCGACGATCCGCCAGCTCACCCTTCCTGCTCGGGCGTGCGCCACGCCGCCCGTCAGCGCGGCCACTGCGCTGACGGCGATGTTGGTTCCCGCCGCCGCGGCCGTGCTCCCCGACGCGAGCAGAACGGCGGGCAGGCGGAGGCTCCCGAGCACGAGACCGACAACGGAGCCGAGGAAGCCGGCGGCCAACGAGCCGGCGAGCGCTACTGCGAGCTCCCAGGCCTCCACAGCGGCTCCTGGGAGCCGGCGTTCGCTGCCCGGGCGAGGATGAAGAGAAGGTCGGAGAGCCGGTTCAGGTAGGCAAGCGCAGCCGGGCTCACGTCCTGTGTCTGTGCGAGCGCGGCCGCGCGCCGCTCGGCCCGGCGGGAGACGGCGCGCGCGACGTGGAGTCGGGCTGCGGCCTCGGAACCGCCTGGGAGGATGAAGCTCCGGAGCGGCTCGAGCCGGGCGTTGACGATGTCGCAGAGCTCCTCGAGCCGCTCCACCTGGGCGGGAGTCACGCGCAGCCGCTCGCGCGGGTCGTCGAGCGGCACCGAGAGGTCGGCGCCGAGGTCGAAGAGATCGTTCTGGATCTGCTCGAGCCACGGCCGGAACTCCTCGGGGAGGTCGCGCGCCAGCGCGAGCCCAAGGAACGAGTTGAGCTCGTCGACGGTGCCGTAGGCCTCGATCCGCGGATCGGTCTTGGGAACGCGGCTGCCGTCGCCGAGGCTGGTCTCCCCCGCGTCCCCGGCGCGGGTGTAGATCCGCGTCAGCCGCACGGGCTCATCCCGGCGTCTCGCCACGGCCGCGAGTATAGAGACGGCGCTCCGCGTCTACGCCGCGATCAGAGCCCGGATCTGGCGGAGGCGGGGCTCGCGCTCGACGAAGGCCTTCACGACGGCCGGGTCGAACTGCGCCTCCGACTCGCGAACGATCTCGCGGCCCGCGTCCTCCCAGCTGCGTCCAGGGCGATAGGGCCGGTCGCTCGTCATCGCGTCAAGCGCGTCCGCGACCGCGAAGATACGTGCAGCGACCGGGATGTCGGTGCCCTCGGTTCCGTCCGGGTAGCCCGCTCCATCCCAGCGCTCGTGGTGGGAGCGCACGATCTTGAGGCCCTCGCCCTGCAGGAAGGCGACGCCGCCGAGCATCTGCTCGCCGAGCAGCGTGTGCGTCCGCATCAGACGGGTCTCGCCCTCGTTCAGCGGGCCCGGCTTCAGCAGGATGCGGTCCGGGATTCCGATCTTGCCCACGTCGTGGAGCAGGAAGCCGTACTCCGCGCTCGGGTCCTCGAGGAGCTCGGGGCTGAGCGGGCGTGCAAGCTCGAGCGCATAGCGTTGGACGCGCTGCGAGTGGGCACGCGTCCCCGTGTCCTTCGACTCGAGCGCGCTCGCCAGCGCAGCGACCGTCTCCTTGTACGCGTTCTGGAGGAGGACACGCTGCCCGCGCTCGATCTCCAGGAGGTGACGGAGGTCGCGGGCGTAGAGAAGAAGCTGCTGCCCTTCGTGCACCGGGCCTTCACCACGCGCCGGAGGCGGCACGGCGGCGAGGCCGCCCGTGAGTCGCTCGACGAGGTCGAGGAGCTCGAGCGGGCTGAAGGGCTTGCTGAGAAAGGCATCGGCGCCGCACTCTGTCTTGACTTCGGCGTCCTCCGCCAAGCCCGAGAGGAGGACGACGGCGATGTCGGCGGTCTGCTCGTCCGCCTTGATGCGCTTGCAGAGCTCGTCCCCGCTCATGCCCGGGAGCCGGAGGTCGAGCACGATCGCGTCGGGACGGCGCAGCCGCACCGCTTCCAGGGCGGCTTCCGCTGTCCCTGCTTCTTCCACCTCGACGTCAACGACCTCGAAGGTCGTGCGGAGAAGCGCCCGAAAAGCAGCGTCGTCGTCGACGATCAGAAGGCGCACCGGCTCTCCGTTATTCGTGCTGCGGCTGCGATCGGTTCACCAAGTGTGCAGAGGCACTAGCCGTAACTGTAAAACCCCTGGCCCGACTTGCGCCCGAGCCGGCCGGCGGCAACGTGCTCCCGCAGGAGCGGGCACGGCTCGTACCTCTCGTCGCCCAGGCCGTCCCGGAGCACCTCCATGATCGAGACGCACGTGTCCAGGCCGATCAGGTCGGCGAGGGCGAGCGGGCCCATCGGGTGGTTGAAGCCGAGCCTGGCGATCGTGTCGATCGCCTCGGCCTCGGCGACGCCGTCGGCGAGGGCGTAAGCGGCCTCGTTGATCAGCGGCATCAGGATCCGGTTGGAGACGAAGCCCGGGAAGTCGTTCACCTCCGCCGGTGTCTTGCCCAGCTCTTCGGAGAGCTCGACGATCTCGCGGACGGTGTCGTCGGAGGTCCCCGGCGCGCAGACGACCTCGACCAGCGTCATCACGGGCACCGGGTTGAAGAAGTGCATCCCGACCACGCGCTCGGGCCTTCCCGTCACTGCGGCCAGGGACGCGATGGGGATCGAGGACGTGTTGGAGGCCAGCACCGCCTCGGGGCGGAGCGTGAGGTCGGCGCGGCGGAAGATGTCCTGCTTGACGCCGGCCTCCTCGACCACGGCTTCCACCATCAGGTCGGCGTCCGCCAGGTCGTCCACGGGCTCGATACGCCCCAGCACCTCGGCGGGCTCCTGCGACGCGCCCTTCGCCGCAAGCTTTTCGAGGCTCTTCGCCACCGCCGCGAGCCCCTTCTCGACGGCGCCGGGGGCGGCGTCGTGCAGGAGCACGCTGCGGCCGGACGCGGCCATCACCTGGGCGATCCCGGCCCCCATCTGGCCGGCGCCGACGACGAGAACACGCTCGAACCGCATGGCGGCGAGCCTACTGGAACCCGGATCGACCCCGTGGTGTATCGCCGGTAATGAGGCCAAGGCTTCTCTTGCTGGCAGCGACCGTGCTCGTGCTCGCCGGCTGCGGCGGTGACGACGACGAAGCGGTGACGGCGCCGGCGGCCTGCCCTCCCCGCCGACGAAGGCTCTGCTCGCAGCCTCGAGCGATGCGAACGGAAGCCGGATCCGGTGGGTCGACGGCAGGACGCTCGAGCCGGTCGACGGACGCTCTGTCCCGGTGTCGTTCCTCGCCGGGGTGGCGGAGCGCTCCCCGGACGGGAGGTCGCTCGCGGTGGGCGACGACGAAGCCGGCAGCGTCCAGCTCGTCGACCTCGAGCGCATGCGCGCCCTCGGCACGATCGACATCGGCCCTGCCCACTTCGTGGAGCAGCTCCACTGGGTACGGCGGGACCTACTCCTCGCCTCCCTCGGAGGTGTTCCCTCCCGCGTCGCCGCCATCAACCCGGTGACGCGGAGCCCGCCGGCGACTCGCTCGTGTTCCTCGTCGCCCCGTCCCGAAACATCGGCGCAGCGCGGCTGGTCGTTTTCGACGGCCGTGAGCTCCGCAGCGCGGAGCTGTCGGAGATCAGAGCCGGTTGGGCTGACGAGGGCCCGCAGGAGGACTATCGGGCCCACCAATCGGTGCCCGGCCTCGCGGTCGATCCCTCAGGCGCGCGGGCCCTCGCCGTCCCGGCCGGCGGCCGGGTCGCCGACGTCAAGCTCGCCGGCATGCAGGTCAGCTACCACGACGTGAGCGAGCCCGTTTCCCTCCTCGGTCGCCTTCGAGACTGGCTCGAGCCTCGCGCGCACGCGAAGATGATCGAAGGCCCCGACCGAAACGCCGTCTGGCTGCCGAACGGGCTCGTCGCCGTCAGCGGTGCGCATTACGCGACCGACGGCGACCAGGTCGAGATGACGCCGGCCGGTCTCTTCCTCATCGACCCGAGCGACTGGAGCGTGCAGCGCGTGAGCGACGAGCCGAGCCGGGTCACGTTCGCTGGCGGCGCCCTCCTCGCCTCGGCCTGGAAGGAGGACGCGGACGAGCAGACCCTGATGGCCTTCAGCCCCGACGGCGCCCCGCGCTTCACCCTCACTCGCCAGGCCGACTTCTCGCAGACGAACGGAGGCCACCTGTACGCGACCGCCTACGACGGGACGCGCTTCGAGATCATCGACCTCCAGGCGGGTGAGACCGTCGGCCGGGCCGCGCCGAAGCGCGAGACCTGGCTGCTGGCCGCTGACTAGAGCTCGAGCTAGACCTCGAGCAAGAGCGCATCGCCCTGGCCGCCGCCCGAGCAGATCGCGGCGAGCCCGAGCCCGCCGCCGTTTCGGCGCAGCTCGTGGACCAACGTCCCGAGAATGCGCGCGCCGGAGGCGCCGACGGGGTGGCCGAGAGCGACCGCGCCGCCGTTCACGTTCGCCTTCTCGGGGTCGGCGCCGAGCATCTTCAGGGAGTTGACCGTGACCGAGGAGAACGCCTCGTTGATCTCGAGACAGTCGATGTCGTCGATCGTCTTCCCTGCCTTCTCGAGCACGCGCGCCGCCGCCTTCGCGGGCGTGCGTGCGAGGTAGGCGTACTCGTCGGCGATGTACGCGGAGCCGAGGATCGTCGCCAGGATCTCGAGCCCGCGCTTCTGCGCGAACTCCTCGCTCACGACCACGAGCGCGCCGGCGCCGTCGTTGACGCCGGGAGCGTTGCCCGCCGTCGTCGTGCCCGCGGGGTCGAACGCGGGCTTCAGGCTCGCGAGCTTCTCCAGGGTCGTGTCCCGCCGGGGCGCCTCGTCAGTGTCGATCCCGTTCACGGAAACGAGCTCGTCGACGAACCTGCCCTCGTCGATCGCGGCCACGGCGCGCTGGTGGGAGCGGAGCGCCCAGGCGTCCTGCTCCTCGCGCGTGATCCCGAGCTCGCGCGAGACGAAGGACGCCTGCTCGACCATGTGCTTCCCGTCGAAGCTCGAGACGAGCCCGTCGTGGAGCATCAGGTCGATGACCGCGCCGTCGCCGAGCCGGTAGCCGAAGCGCGCCTGCTTGAGAACGTACGGAGCGTTCGACATCGACTCCATCCCGCCCGCGACAAGCACGTCGTGGTCGCCGGCGCGGATCATCTGGTCGGCGATCTCGACCGCGCGCACGCTGGAGGCGCAGACCTTGTTGATCGTGTCGCTCGGAATCTCCTTGGGAAGTCCAGCGCCAACGGCCGCCTGCCGGGCCGGAGCCTGGCCGGCGCCGCCCTGGAGCACCTGGCCCATGATCACGTACTCGACCTCGTCGTCCCGGATGTCGACACGGTCGAGCGCGCCGCGAATCGCGATCGCCCCGAGCGCGGGAGCTTCGTAGCCCTTCAAGGCGCCGCCGAGCTTCCCGAACGGGGTGCGGGCGGCGGCGACGATCACCGAGCGGGCCATGCGGCCAGCGTACCAACCGCCTGTCGCTCTGCCGCGTCGCCCCTCCGTCAGCGCCCTTGGCGCTCGCGCCAGGCCGCGGCCATCGCTACGCGCTTCGCCATCGACGGATGCGTGTCGAAGAGGAGGTACGACCAGGTCGGCGGGCTCGGGTCTGCCTTCGCCTCCGCGGCGAAGCCGCGCCAGAGGTGCCTCGTCGCCTCCGGGTCTTCGGTGGTCTCGAGCGCCACCCAGTCCGCCTCCGCCTCCATGTTGCGCGTGATCGCGTTCTGCAGCGGGAGGGCGAGAAGCTGGAGCACCACGAGGACGAGCAGCGCGAGCGGGACCGCCGCGGGCTCGCGCATGCCCCCGCGGCGCTTCGTCACCCACGCGATCAGGAAGGCGCCGGGCAGCGCGAAGAGCGCGTACCAGGCGATGTTCTTCGCCAGATGATCGCGCGAATGGTGGCCGAGCTCGTGGGCGAGGACGACCCGCACCTCGCCGTCGTCGAAATTGTCCACGAGCGTGTTCCAGAGGATGATCCGCCGGCTCGGGCCGAGCCCGGTCGCGGCGGCGTTGGGACCCTCCCAGGCGTCCACTTCCTGAACCTGCACCTGGATCGGCGGCAGTCCCTGCTCCTCGGCCAGTCGGTCGGACTCCTCGACGAGGGCCCGCGGCGGTTCCCTCTGCGCCGGGATCAGGTACGGCGAGACGAAGGTGAAGAGCGCGACCAGACCGACGAATACGGCCGCGCCCGGAATCCACCACCAGTCCCCGAGCGGCCCGGCGAGGCCCATGACGATCAAGAGCGCCAGGCAGACGAAGAGGAACTCTCCGCCGAGCGCAAACCAGTTGAGCACGAGCCAGTCGAGGTACCCGAGCTCGGAGACGTCGTGACGACGCTGCCACCAGAGGTCGAGGATCCCGAAAGGGATCTGGACCAGCCAGACGACGGCGAAGCCCAGCATCCCCAGCAACATCCCGGTGCCGATCCGGCCCGCCGCCGACTCCTTCGCGAAGCGCATCCCGAAGCGGGCGTAGAGGGCGAAGGCTCCCAGAAGAACGACCGCCGAGGCCACGTAGCTCCAGCGGAGGAAACGCTCGAAGTCCCGCGCCTCGTCGAGCTCTGGCTCGGGAAGAACCTCGGCCGCCTCGACCTCGGGCAGCCGGAGGCCGTCGGGAACCGAGCTCTGCCAGAGCCACCACGCCGCGACCGCCCAGACGGCCGCGAGCGCCGCTACGAGGAAGGCGACGAGGGGCGCAGCGGGCCGGGCCACGCGGGCAGTGCCTCCGGCACTTCCTCGGGCTCGTAATCGGTCGGTCCGCTGTACGGGTAGCTCTCGGTCAGGAGGTACTCGAACGCGACGGTCTGCCCCCAGTAGCGCAGAGAGTAGGCGCCGAGGTTTCGCAGCTGCTCCGGCATCCGGCCGAGCGCTACCCCGACGAACCAGCCGAGGAACGCGGCCACGAAAAGCGCCCCGAACAGCGCCGACAGGAGCAGGTGGGCGGGGATCGCGAGGAAGAGCCGGAAGAGCGTCTTCCAGCGGTTCTGCCGCTCGGGCGGCGGGATCTCCAGGTCGACTGGATAGCTCCCGGGCGTGCCCGTGAAGCCGGGGAACGGGTTGGCGACGAGGAAGAGGAACGCAAGCACGTGGACCTCGTAGCGCAGGTAGGCCCCGATGAAGCGGTGCAGGGCCTCGGGCAGCCGCCCCGTGATCAGCGTGGCGAACCAGCCGACGATCAGCGCGAAGAACACGGCGATTCCCCACAGGAAGAGCCAGATCAGGTGCGGGATGGTCAGGAGCAGCCGGAAAAAGACCGTGAGCCGCGAGCGACGCAGGTCGTCCTCGACGTGCAGCTTGACCGGCTTCTCCGGGGTCGGCTGGGTCGCGGCCGGGTCCCGCGGGTCGGCGTTCGGATAGCGGTCGGTCAGAAAGAGGAAGTAGCCCGCAGTCTGGGCCCCGAAGCGAAGCCCGAAGGCGGCGAGGTCGCGGAACCCCAGAGGCATGCGGGCCAGGGCAACGCAGACGAACCAGCCGAGGAAGGCCGCGACGAAGACCGCGCCACCCCCGGAGAAGGACCACCACTGCGCCTGCTCGTCGCCCGAGCCGCCGCCGGAGTAGCCGCCGCCGCCGGGCGCGCTCGTCAGCGTGCCCGAGATCAGGAACGCCGGGATCACGAGAAGCCCTCGGAAGGCGGTCTTCCAACGGCTCTGCCGTTCCGGCTTGTCGACCTTGAGGTCGATCGGATAATCGCCGGCCTCGCCGACGAAGCCGGGATACTCGTTCGCGGCGAGGTAGAGGTAGGCGAACAGGTGCGTCGAGTAGCGCACGTACGCGGCGGAGAGGTTGTGCAGGCCCCGAGGCAGGCGTCCGGTGATGAGGGTGATGAACCAGCTCAGGATCGCCACGAAGAACATGACGATGCTCCAGAGGAAGAACCAGATGAAATGCGGAATCGCGAGGAGCAGGCGGAAGAAGACGGTCACCCGCGACCGTTGCTGGTCGTCCTGGACTACGAGTCGGATCGGGTGAGGCTCCATCGGAACGGCTCCCGGCATCCTTGCTGATTCGCGGGGTTCGCTGCCAGTTCCTCTTTCCACTTGGGCACCTTTGGAAACCGGGCGACCTTGACGCACGTCGCCGGGGTGGCCTACGCTCCCCGGTGATGACGACTCCCGTCCGCACTTGGTGGGCTTGGCGCCGCGAGCGGAGCGGGAGCGTCGCCTGCTAGCGCAGAGGCATCCTCACAGCCCGCTCCGCTCGTAGACCCCCGACAGGAGGGTCTTTTCGTATGCCATGACCGAAGCGTCCGCCGTCCACGCAGACCTGATCACCCCCCTCGGGGCGTACCTGCGCCTCCGCGGGGGGGCGCGCGCCGGGTTCCTGCTCGAGTCGGTCGAGAAAGGGCGCCTCGGCCGCCACAGCCTGGTCGGCACCGGGACGCGGCTCGTCACCTTCCACGAAGCCGAGCGAGAGGTCGCCCGGGGGCATCCCGTCGTCGGCTACCTCGGCTACGACCACGTCGCCGTGCTGGAGCCGACCGTCTGGCTCCCCGACGCCGGCCCCGATCTCCCCGAGAGCCGCTTCGTCGTCGCCGAGACCCTCGTGCGCTTCGACCACGCGGCGAGCGTCGCCGAGGTCTTGGCGGGCGATCCGGCCGACGTGGCCGCGCTCCTGGCCGCCGAGGCGGCTCCGGAGCCTGCGGCCGACGCGGCGGCCGGCCCGACGCGTCGCTTCCCGGCGCGTGCCGCCTACGAGGCGGGCGTCCGCCGCGCGAAGGAGCACATTCGCGCCGGCGACGCGTTCCAGATCGTCCTCTCGCAGCGGGCGGAGCGCCCGACAGGGGTGTCGGCGCTCGCGCTCTACCGGTCGCTCCGGCGCATCAACCCTTCCCCGTACCACTTCCTGCTCGAGCTCGACGGCGTCTCGCTGGTCGGCTCTTCTCCCGAGACGCTGGTAAAGCTCGAGAGCACTCGGGCTTCCCTCAACCCGATCGCGGGAACGACGAGCCCCGGGGCCGGAGACGCCGAGCGCCTGCTCGCCTCCGAGAAGGATCGGGCCGAGCACGTCATGCTGGTCGATCTCGGCCGCAACGACCTCTCGCGGGTCTGCGCGGCGGGGACGGTGCGCGTCGTCCGCTTTCTCGAGGCCGAGCGCTACTCCCACGTCACGCACCTCGTCTCGGAGGTCGCCGGCGAGCTCGAGCCGGGCCGCACCGCCTTCGACCTGCTTCGCGCCTGCTTCCCGGCCGGCACGGTCTCCGGCGCGCCGAAGGTGCGCGCCATGCAAATCATCTCCGAGCTCGAGGGCTACCGGCGAGGCCCGTACGCAGGGGCGGTCGGGTACGCGCTCCCGGACGGGTCGCTGGACACGTGCATCGCCATCCGGACGGTGATCCTGGCCGACGGCCTCGCGCGCTTGCAGGCGGGGGCAGGGCTGGTCGCCGACTCGGAGCCGGCCGCCGAGCACGAGGAATGCCTGCGCAAGCTCGCCGCCCTGGAGGCGGCCCTTGCGGACGCGGAGCACAATGGAGGACCCCGACAGTGATCCTCCTCGTCGACAACTACGACAGCTTCACCTACAACCTCGCGCATCTCTTCGAGGAGCTCGGCGCGGAGGTGACGGTGATCCGAAACGACGCCATCGACGCTGACGGCGCCGAGCGCCTGGCCCCGAGCCACCTCGTCATCTCCCCCGGTCCCGGCCGCCCCGAAGACGCCGGCGCCTCGGTCGAGATCGTGCGCCGGCTCGCGCCGCGCGTCCCGACGCTCGGCGTCTGCCTCGGCCATCAGGCGATCGTCCAGGCCTACGGCGGCGAGATCGGGCAGGCGCACCGGCTCCTGCACGGAAAGGCGTGCGCCGTCACCCATGACGGCCGCGGGGTCTTCGAGGGCCTCCCGGACCCGCTCGCCGGAGGTCGCTACCACTCCTTGGCGGCAACCGCCGTGCCGGAAGAGCTCGAGGTCTGCGCGACAGCGGAAGACGGCGAGGTCATGGCCGTGCGCCATCGCGAGCTCCCGGTAGTGGGCATCCAGTTCCATCCCGAGTCCGTGCTCACGCCGGACGGCCCGGCCCTGGGCCGCAACTTCCTGGAAGGCAAGCGGTGACCATCCAGGAAGCGCTCGCGCAGCTGCTCGACGGGCGGGATCTCACCCGAACCGAGGCCCGCGACGTGATGAACCAGATCATGAGCGGCGAGGCGACGCCCGCGCAGATGGGCGGCTTCCTCGTGGCCCTCAGGCTCAAAGGCGAGCGTGCGGGCGAGATCGCCGGCTGCGCGGAGGCCATGCGCGAGCACGTCCTCTCGGTCAGCCCGCGTCGGGACGACCTCGTCGACACGGCGGGAACGGGCGGCGACGGCGCGCGCACGTTCAACATCTCCACGGCCGCCGGGCTGGTCGCTGCGGCCGCCGGCGCCGGCGTGGCGAAGCACGGAAACCGCGCGGTCTCCTCGGCCTCCGGGTCCGCCGACGTGCTCGAGGCGCTCGGCTTCCGACTCAACCTCGAGCCACCGCAGATCGAGCGCTCGATCGACGAGCTCGGCTTCGGCTTCCTCTTTGCGCAGGTGCACCACCCCGCGATGCGACACGCGGCTCCGGTGCGGCGCGAGCTGGCGACGCGCACGATCTTCAACGTCCTCGGCCCGCTCACGAACCCGGCGGACGCGCGGGCGCAAGTGGTCGGCGTCTACGCTCCGGAGCTCGTGGAGACGATCGCCTCGGTGCTGGCCACGCTCGGCGCTCGGCGCGCGTTCGTCGTGCACGGCGCGGGCGGGATCGACGAGCTCTCGCCGTCCGGCCCGAACCTCGTCTGCGAGGTGGTCGACGGCGACGTCAAGCGGCGGGAGATCGATCCGCAGGACTTCGGCGTCCCCCGCTGCTCCTCCGTCGACCTCGCCGGCGGCACCCCGGAGGAGAACGCAGCGGTCGTCCACGAGATCTTCGCCGGAGCGCCCGGCCCCAAGCGCGAGGCGGTGCTGCTGAACGCCGCGGGCGCGATCGCCGCCGCCGGCCACGCGGCCGGCCTCCCCGAGGGCTACGGCCTCGCAGCGGAAGCCGTCGACGCGGGCGCCGCCGCCGAGCGCCTGGAGGCGCTCGTCGCCTTCTCGCAGCAGGAGGCCTTGTCCTGATCGGCCACGCCCCGGTGCCAGGCACTAGGCCATGGCCTGCGCGGCTCGGCGCCGGGCTGTCCCGACCGGCCACGCCCGGGTGCCAGGCACTCGGCCATGGCCGCTCTAGCCCGGAGCGCGCCTGATGGGGCGCTTCAGGGACTCTCTCGCGCAAGGCGGGCCCCGGGCGATCGCGGAGGTCAAGCGGCGCTCACCCTCGGCGGGCGACCTGCGGCCCGACGCCGACCCCGCGGCGCTCGCAAAGGCGTTCGCCGAGAACGGAGCGGCGGCGGTCTCCATCCTCGTCGACGAGCGCTTTGGCGGCTCGTTCGACGACCTGGCGGCCGCACGGGCCGGGACGGAGGTCCCGCTCCTCGCCAAAGGCTTCTTCGACGACCGGAGCGACCTGCTTCAGGCACGCAGCGCCGGCGCGGATGCGGCCCTCCTTCTCCTGCGGGACCTGGACGACGGGCAGGCCGCGTTCCTCCTCGCCGGCGGGCGCGAGCTCGGGCTCGACCTTCTCGTCGAGGCGCACGACGCCGAGGAGCTCGCCCGCGCCGTCACCCTCGGCGCCGAGATCATCGGCGTGAACGCACGCGACCTCGGCACGTTTGCGATCGACCGCCGCGCCCAGCTCGCGCTCGTCGCCCAGGCTCCACGCAACCGCCTGATCGTCGCCGAGAGCGCGATCGGAAACCGCGCCCACGCCGCCGAGGCCGAGCTGGCGGGTGCGGATGCGATCCTCGTCGGCTCGACGCTCATGCGAGCCCCCGATCCGGCCGAGAAGCTAGTCGAGATCCTGGCCCGGCCGCTGGTCAAGGTCTGCGGGCTGACCCGCGAGGAGGACGTCGCGGCCGCCGCCGAGGCCGGCGCCGACCTCGCCGGGTTCGTCCTCGCCGAGAGCCCGCGCCGCGCAGAGGGGCCGCTTCCCGTTCCGGAGACAATGTTGTCGGTGGCCGTCTGCGTCGGGGAGCCTGCGGCCGCCGGCACCGCTCTCGTTCAGCTTTATCCGGAGGAGGACGGCCATCGCGCCCGCAACGGCGTGCTCCTGCGCGAGGGCGAGGCCGTCGCCGCCGTGCGCGACCTCCCCTGGCTCGGGGCCGACGAGCGCCACTGGGACGAGACCGCCGCGATCGAGGGCCGCGTGCTCCTTGCCGGCGGGCTCGGCCCTGAGAACGTGGGGGCTGCGATCGAAGCCGTTCGGCCGTGGTGCGTCGACGCCAGCCGCAGCCTCGAGGTCGAGCCCGGCGTCAAGGATCACTCCCGGATTCGAGCGTTCGTCGAGGCGGCACACGCGCACGAAGGTGCTCGGACGTGAGCGTCACCGAGTACGGGCGCTACGGCGGTCAGTACGTCCCCGAGACGCTCATGCCCGCCCTGGAAGAGCTCGAGCGCGGTTGGAGGGAGATCCGCGACGACGCGACCTACGCGGAGGAGCTGGCAGAGCTGCACCGCACCTACGTAGGTAGGCCCACCCCGCTCTACCTGGCCACCCGCATCGGCGATGGACGCCGCATCTACCTGAAGCGCGAAGACCTCTGCCACACGGGCGCACACAAGATCAACAACGCGGTCGGCCAGGCACTGATCGCTCGACACCTCGGCAAGGACCGGATCGTCGCGGAGACGGGTGCGGGGCAACACGGCGTCGCAACGGCCACGGTGTGCGCGCGCTTCGGGCTGGAGTGCGTCGTCTACATGGGCGCCGAGGACATGGAGCGCCAGAGGCCGAACGTCGAGCGGATGGGCCTGCTGGGCGCCAAAGTCCGCGCGGTCGAATTCGGAACGAAGACGCTGAAGGAAGCGACCAGCGAGGCGATTCGCGACTGGATCACCAACGTCGAGACGACGCACTACCTGATCGGCTCGTGCGTCGGGCCGCACCCGTATCCGAAGATTGTGCGCGAGCTCCAGTCCGTCATCGGCATCGAGGCGCGCGCGCAGGTTCTCGAGGCAGAAGAGAGGCTGCCGGACGTGGTCGTCGCGTGTGTCGGCGGCGGCTCCAACGCGATCGGCACCTTCGCCGGCTTCGTGGCGGACGAGGGAGTGCGCCTGCTCGGCGTCGAGGCCGCCGGCGCAGCGAGCCTGGGCACCGGACGACCCGGCGTCCTCCACGGCGCCCGCTCCTCGGTCCTCGCCGACGAGGACGGACAGATCGCCGACGCGCATTCGATCTCGGCAGGGCTCGACTACCCGGGCGTGGGCCCCGAGCACGCGTATCTGCGCGACTCCGGCCGCGCCCAGTACGTTCCGGCGACCGACGAGGAGGCGCTCGCCGCGCTGCACCTCCTGGCCGAACGCGAGGGGATCATCGCCGCGCTCGAGCCCGCGCACGCGCTCGCGTGCGCCCTCGAGCTCGACGCCGAAGTGATCGTCGTCTGCCTGTCCGGCCGCGGAGACAAGGATCTCGCGGTCGTTCTCTCGCACGGGGCATGAGCGCCGTTCGCTTCCGCCCTCCCCATGCTCATCGGCCAAAGGTTGGCCTATGAGCAAGCGCCTGTCCGTCTACCTGATGTCCTTTCCAGAGACGCCCGAGCTGGCCGAGGCCGCGGTGGAGGGAGGGGCGGATCTGCTCGAGCTCGGTTTCCCGTTCTCGGACCCGCTCGCCGACGGGCCCGTCATCCGCCTGGCGGGCGAGCGCGCCCTCGGACGCGGAATGCGGACGCAGCGCTGCCTCGAGTGCTTGGCCGAGACGCGGCGGCGTCTCGGCCCCGACGTGCCCCTCATCCCGATGACGTACGCCTCGATCCTCGAGGCCTACGGCTACGACCGCCTCTGGCAGGACGCTCAGGCGGCGGGCGCCACGAGCCTGATCGTGGCCGATCTGCCGGTCGAAGCCGCGCCCGAGATTCCGCGCGTCCAGCTGGTTGCGCCCACGTCGACGGACGACCGCATCGTCCTCGCGGCCGCGCAGACGCACGGCTGGCTCTACCTCGTCTCGCTGACCGGGACGACGGGCGCGCGGGAGAGCGTCTCCTCGCAGCTCGACGACCTCGTTCGGC
Source organism: Gaiellaceae bacterium (assembly GCA_050697655.1). Classification (GTDB taxonomy): domain Bacteria; phylum Actinomycetota; class Thermoleophilia; order Gaiellales; family Gaiellaceae; genus JAIBJN01. The sequence goes on along the minus strand of JBOHAB010000044.1, from coordinate 395 downwards.
GCGCCCGAGCCCTCACCGACGTGCCGCTCCTCGCCGGCTTCGGCATCTCGACTCCCGAGCAAGCCGCGGCCGCCGCCGCGCTCGCCGACGGCATCGTCGTCGGCAGCCGTGCGGTGCAGATCGCCTACGAGGCAGGCCCCACGGGCCTTCGGGAGTACGTCGCCTCCCTCCGTGCCGCCCTGGACGAGGTTGCCATCGCCGCACCGTCGTGAGCCACGCGCGGTCCCGCAGCCATCCCGCAGCCGCCCTTAACTCTTGAGGGGCACCCCTCTCCCACCACCCGCTCTCGAGCGTACTCCGAGAATGCGCACGCGTGTGTCACGCACTGCGCCGATAGTGTCACGGTTCATTGACTGCCCGAGAAGGGTCACAGCGAGCCGAGGGGCGGGACTCGA
>JBOHAB010000043.1:0-15068 GCA_050697655.1 Gaiellaceae bacterium | reverse complement strand
TCCCAGGACCCGGCAAGGGTGGGTGGCTGGGCGGGAGCGGCCGTGGCCGGCAACGGCGCCGGGCGCTCGGCCTCCGCCAGGCGCAGGCGGCCGCGGATGCCCGCCTCGTCGAGCCGAGACAGGACGCGACGCGCCAGGCCCGGCGTTGCGCCCGCGCCGACGAGGCCGTCGTAGACGTGCACGGTGAACGTCGTTCCCGTGCGCCCGGGGCTCGCGGGCGCCAGGATGAGCGCCGCTCGGTCGGCTTCCTCGGGCTCGTCGAGGGTCAGCTCCAGGCGCGCACGCTGCCAGTCGCGGGGAAGTCCGCGGACGAGCTCGTCGACGCGATCGGCGAGGGCCATCGAGGACGCAGATTATTCACTTTCCGTGGAACTTCCCGGGACTGCTAGCTTGTCGGCGCGGTGGCAACCCTCGAAGAAAAGGGGCAGGCAGTGCCGACCGAGCGCCTGAAGGAGTTCCTTCGGGAGATGCTCCTCATCCGCCGTTTCGAGGAGAAGGTGGAGGAGCGCTTCCGCGCCGGCGAGCTGCCCGGCTTCCTCCACGTCGCCATCGGCCAGGAGGCCGTGGCGGTCGGTGTGTGCCGCGCGCTCGAGGAGGGTGACGTGATCGCGTCGACCCACCGTGCGCACGGACACACCATCGCCAAGGGCACCCATCCCAACGAGGTGATGGCCGAGCTCTACGGCAAGGTCGAGGGCTGCAGCCACGGCTACGGCGGCTCCATGCACCTCTACGACTTGGAGCGGGGCAACCTGGGCGCGAACGCAGTCGTCGGCGGCGGGCTCCCCGGCATCGTCGGGGCCGCGCTCGCCTTCAAGATGCGGAGCGAACCGCGCGTCGCGGTCGCCTTCTTCGGGGACGGCGCCACCAACATCGGCACGTTCCACGAGTCGCTCAACCTCGCGCAGCTCTGGAGCGTCCCGGCCGTCTTCGTCTGCGAGAACAATCACTACGCGGAGTCGACTCCGGCCAAGCAGCACCTGCCCATCGAGGACATGACGAAGCGGGCGGAGGCCTACGGGATGGCCTCGATGACCGTCGACGGGCAGGATGTCGAGGCCGTGTACGAGACGGCCAAGAAGGCGCTCAAGCATGCGCGGGACGGCAAGGGCCCCGTCTTCGTGGTCGCCGACTGCGTCAGGCTCTCGGGCCACTACGTGGGCGACCCGCAGGTCTACCGCCCGAAGGAGGAGATCCTCGACCTGCGCAAGTCACGCGACCCGATCGAGCTCCTGCGCGGGCGCACCGAGGTCTCCGACGAGGAGTTCGAGGAGATGGACGCCGAGGCGACGCGCATCGCCGAAGACTCGGTCGAGTTCGCGAAGAAGGGCACGGATCCCAAGCCCGAGGACGCGCTCAAGAACGTCTATGCCTGAGCTCACGTACCGCGAAGCGGTGCGCGACGCGATGAGCGAGGCGATGCGCCGCGACGAGGACGTCTTCGTCATGGGCGAGGACATCGCCGAGATGGGGGGCTCGATGGGCGTCACGCAGGGGATGCTCGAGGAGTTCGGCCCCGATCGCGTTCGCAACACCCCGATCTCGGAGATGGCGATCGTCGGCGCGGGCATCGGCGCGGCGGTGGCGGGCATGCGCCCGATCGTCGAGGTCATGTACCAGGACTTCATGACCCTGGCGATGGAGCAGCTCGTCCAGCAGGCCGCCAAGCACCGGTACATGTCCGGCGGCCAGATCAAGGTGCCGCTGACGCTGCGAACGCAGGGCGGCGCGGGCTGGTCGCCTGGCGCACAGCACGCCCAGCAGCTCGAAGCGTGGTTCGTGCACGTCCCTGGGATCAAGGTGATCTTCGCCTCGACGCCTGCGGATGCGCGCGGGCTCCTCTGGAGCTCGATCTACGACGACAACCCGGTCGTCTTCTTCGAGCACCGGACGCTCTACAACCTGAAGGGAGAGGTGCCCGACGAGATCGAAGGGATCGAGATCGGCAAGGCGCGCGTCCACCGCGAGGGCGAGGACGTGACCGTCGTCGCCACGGGACGCCTCGTCCACGAGGCGCTGAAGGCGGCGGACGAGGCCGAGTCGGACGGGATCTCGGTCGAGGTGGTGGACCCGCGGACGCTCCTGCCGCTCGACGAGGAGGCGCTCGTCGGCTCGGTGCGGAAGACGACGCGCTGCGTCGTCGCCCACGAGGCGGTCGTCCGCATGGGCTTCGGCGCCGAGATCGCCGCCGTCGTCCAGCACGGCGCCTTCGACTACCTGGACGCTCCCGTGGAGCGGGTGGGCGCCATGTTCACGCCGGTCCCCTTCGCGCCGGTCATGGAGGAGTACGTGATTCCGAACGCCGAGGACGTGCTCGCGGCGATTCGACGGACGGTCGGAAAGGGTTGAGTCGATGTCCAGCCAGGTCACGCTGCCGCGGCTCGGCCAGGGCATGGAGGCCGGGACGATCGTGCGCTGGCTCAAGGCCGAGGGCGACACGGTCGAGAAGGGCGAGCCGCTCTACGAGCTCGATACCGAAAAGGTGACGCAGGAGGTGGAGGCGGACGCCTCGGGCACCCTGCTGAAGATCCTCGCCGGCGAGGGCGAGGAGATCGAGGTCGGCAAGGCGATCGCCGTCATCGGCGAGGAGGGCGAGGAAGTAACCGAGGAGGCGCCCGAGCCGAAGGACGAGGACGCGCCCGAGCCAAAGGACGAGGACGCCGCTGAACCGGTCGAGGCCCCTTCCGCCGAGCCCCAAGCTGAACCCGAGGCCGAGCCCGAGCCCACACCCGTGGCGCGGAGCGAGGACGGAGGCCGGGTCAAGGCCTCGCCGCTCGCGCGGCGGATCGCGCGGGAGCGGGGAATCGACCTCTCGTCTCTCGATGGAACGGGCCCCGAGGGGCGCATCGTCGCCGAGGACGTCGAGCGCGCGGAGAAGGGCGCGGCTCCGGCGGCGGCTCCTTCCGCTGCCCCGCCGCCCTCGGGGGAGGTCGAGGTCGTCCCGCTCACCGGCATCCGCAAGGCCATCGCGCGCCGGATGACGGAGGCTTGGGAGGCGCCCGCGTTCCAGATCACGATGACGGCCGACATGTCGGCGGCGATCCGGCTCCGCGAGGGGCTGGTCGAGCGGCAGGGCGAGGGAGATGCCAAGCCCACCTACTCGGACATCCTCACCAAGGTCTGCGCGGTCGCGCTCATGCGGCACCCGGCGGTCAACGCGCTCTTCGCGGGCGAGGAGGTCCACCTGATGCCTACCGCGAACGTGGGCATCGCCGTGGCCGTCCCCAACGGGCTGCTCGTCCCGGTGCTGCGTAACTGTGAGACGAAGACGATTCCCCAGCTCGCGAACGAGCGCGCCGACCTGGTCGCGCGCACGCGGGACGGGAAGCTTCGCCAGGAGGACCTCGAGGGCGGTTCCTTCACGATCTCCAACTTGGGCATGTACGGCGTCGAGCGCTTCGTCGCCGTCCTCAACCCGCCGCAGGCGGCGATCCTGGCGGTTGGAGCGATCGAGGAGCGGGCGGTCGTCCGCGACGGAGAGCTCGTGGCGCGACCCCTCCTGGAGATGACTCTCACGTGCGATCACCGCACGGTCGACGGGGCGACGGCGTCGGAGTTCCTCCGGACGGTCAAGCAGTTCCTCGACGAGCCCGGCCTGGCGCTCTAAGTGCCCCTCCAGGTGCACTAGTGGCCGTCTGGTATCGCGTCACGGACCTCGACGCGGCGCGGACGTTCTACTGCGGACGGCTCGGGTTCGCCGAGGCCTACGTGGACGAGGACGACCGTTGGGCCAGGCTCGTCCGGGGCCAGGCAGAGGTGGCGATCGCGGAGGGGATGTTCGACGACGGGGACGAAGAGGCGATCCTCACCCTCGACGTCGTCGACGTGAAGGCCGAGGCCGAGCGCTTGCGCGGCGCGGGCATCCGCGTGGGCACGGTGCTCGAGATCCCGGGCACGATCCGGCTGCTCGACGTCTTCGACCCAGACGGCAACAGGCTCCAGCTCTCGCAAGACCTGTAAGGCGAACCGCGAGAGCCCGAACGCGGGGCGTCACCCTTTCGGGGGATCCCCCTCTCGGCGCCGGCCGTCTTTACTTCGTACGAACCGGATTCAACCCCGGGTCACAGGGAGGGCGGCTCGGGGCCGCCCTCCCGTTTTCTTGCGCCGCCCGGTCCGTGGATAGGATCGCGGTTAGGAACGCGATCCGAAGGAAAGGGCACTAACCATGGAATGTGACGTCGCCGTCCTGGGTGGTGGTCCCGGCGGATACACGGCCGCGATCAGGGCCGCGCAGCTCGGGGCGACCACCGTCTGCATCGAGAAGGAGGAGCGGCTCGGGGGGACGTGCCTCCGCGTCGGCTGCATCCCCACGAAGGCCTGGGTGCAGACGGCCTTCGCGCTGAAGGAGGCAGGAGAGACGTTCTCCAAGCTGGGCGTCAACGTCGGGGAGCCGGAGCTCGACTTCACCGCGGCGAACGCCTGGAAGGACAAGATCGTCGACCAGCTGACGGGCGGCGTCGCCAGCCTCTTCAAGGCCAACGGGGTCGAGTGGCTGCACGGAAGCGGCACCTTCAAGGACGCGAACACCATCACCGTCGAGGGTGGGGAGGACGTGAGCTTCAAGAGCGCGATCGTGGCCACGGGCTCCTACGCGCTGCGCCCGCCGATCGACGGCATCGACTCCGCGCGCTGCGTCGATTCGACCGGGCTGCTAGCGCAGACCGAGGTGCCCGGCCGGATCGTCGTCCTCGGCGGCGGCATCATCGGCTGCGAGTTCGCCTCGGTGCTGCAGCGATTCGGGAGCGAGGTCACGATCGTCGAGATGCTGCCGACGCTGATCCCGCAAGAGGACGAGGACGCTGCCAAGGAGCTTCTCAAGCAATTCAAGAAGCGCGGCATTGCCGTCCACCTCGACTCGCAGTGCGACAGGATCGAGGAAACCGGCGACGGGCTCACCGTGCACTTCGCTGGGCAGGCGGTGGAGTGCGATCTGATGCTCGTCGCCACGGGTCGCGGGCCGGTCACGCAGGACCTGGGTCTCGAGGCGATCGGAGTCGAGCTCGACCCGAAGAAGGGCATCGCGGCCGACGAGCACCGGCGCACGACCGTTCCGCACATCTATGCGGTGGGCGACTGCGCCGGCTACTGGCAGCTCGCGCACACGGCGTTTCGCGAGGGAGAGGTCGCCGCCGAGAACGCCACGGGCCACGACGCGATCGTGGACAACCGCGGCGTGCCGCGGCCGATCTACACCGATCCCGAGATCGCCGGCGTCGGCCTCACCGAGCTCGAGGCGCGCGAGCAGCACGGAGACGAGGTCCTCGTCGGCACCTTTCCGTTCTCGGTAAACGGACGGGCGATGATGCAGAACGAGACGGTCGGCTGGGTGAAGTCGATCCACGAGAGCCGCTACGGCGAGCTGCTGGGGATCGTCATGGTCGGGCCGCACGTAACCGACCTGATCGAGGCGGGCGTCGTCGCGCTCGATGCCGAGGCGACCGTCGAGACCGTGGCCGACGGGATGGCCGCTCACCCGACCCTGTCGGAGGCGGTCAAGGAGGCCGGGCTTCTGGCACTCGGTCGCGCGATCCACCTCCCCAACCGTAAGCGCGCGACCGCCAAGGCTTGATGCCTATCCCGATGCCTGACCGGCAATCCCTGCACTCACGGATGGCGACTGCGACGCGGCGCCGGAGCGCCGCGCTCACCTTTGCGCGTACTGCCGGTACGCGACTGCGGGCGATCGCGGCGTCCGGCTTGGTCTCAGCCACCCCCGGCGAGCGCACGGATCACCGGCCAGACATCTAGAGGAAAGGAGGGCAATGCTCAGCAAGCGAAAGGCACTGATCGGCTACGGCGTCTACACGCTCGGCAAGCCGCTGGCGAAGCGGAAGCTGCGCAAGCAGCAGGCCGAGACCGCGGCGAAGCGCAAGAAGGTGCTCGGCGGGGTTGCGGCCGCGACCGCGGCTGCCGGGGCGACGATCGGCGGGCTCGTCTTCTGGCGCAAGTGGCGGTCCGGAGGCGCGGAGTCGACCGGGAGCTAACTGAGCAAGGCGGAGACCGTCGTCGGGGCCGGCATCGCCGGCTGCGCGGCGGCGCGCCGTGATCCGTTCGTTCGCACCGGAAGACGGCGAGGCAGTCGCCGCGCTGCTCGACGAGGACGTGGTGCCACACGCGCATACGGGCGCCGGCATCCGCCACCGGCTTGCCAGCCAGCCCGCGCGCGCGCACGCTCGCGCCTGGGTCGCAATCGTCGACGAGCAGGTGGCCGGTTGGTCGGAAGCAGGGCTCGAGTGGGCCACGAGCGCGGACGACGTCGCCGGGCTCTGGATCTTCGTGGCCCCGGCTCACCGCCGCGGCGGGCTCGGCGGCGAGCTCTACGACGCGGCCCGAGCGCATCTCGAAGACGTCGGCGCCCGCTCGCTCGAGGCGTGGTCGAGCGACGAGGAGGGTGCTCGTTTCCTCGTCGCCCGGGGCTTCAGGCCGGTTCGCACTCAGCGTGTGCTCCAGCTCGACCTCGACACGGCGAACGTGGCGGGCTTGGCCGCGCTGGGAGTCGCCAAGGAGGCCGAGGGATTCTCGGTGGCCCCGCTGGCGGCAGTCGCCTACCGGGCGAAGGAGCTGCATGCGCTCGACGCCGCCGCGACCGCCGACGTCCCGGCCACGTATGCGGAGGACGACTTCCGCTACGAGGACTGGCTCGCGGACACCCTCGAGCACCCTCAGCTCTCGTTGGAAGGCAGCGCGGTCGTGCTCGCCGGCGAGGAGCTCGTCGCCTACGCGCTCCTGCACGTCGAGCCGCGCTCGAGGGCTGCGGCCAACGAGATGACCGGCACGCGGGCTGACCTCCGCCGGCGCGGGCTCGCGCGCCTGGCGAAGCTGGCCGCGATCGCCTGGGCCCGCGAGCAGGGGTTCGCGACGATCAGGACGTCGTGCGACGGCGAAAACGCCCCCATGCTCCGTCTGAACGAGAGCCTCGGCTACCGCCCCGTCGCCGTCGAGACCGAGTACCTCCTGGAGGATCTACGATAGGCGCCGTGGATCCGCTCGTGGAGCCAATCGAGGGCGCAGAGCGCCGCGAGGTGGGCGGCGCGACGGTCGAGATCGTCAGGGCCGGGAACGGCCGCGTGAAACGCGCGATCTACCCGCCGGGCTTCCGCTGGTCGACGCACATGCGCCCGACGGTGCGGAGCGAGCGGTGCATGCACGCCCACGTCGGCTTCCTCGCCCGCGGGCACATCCAGGGAGAGTACGCGGACGGATGCACCTTCGAGTTCGTCGCGCCCCAGGTCGTCACGATCGAGCCCGGCCACGACGCCTGGGTCGTCGGCGACCAGGAGGCCGTCCTCATCCAGTTCGACGCCGAGGAGGGCACGGCCCGCCGCTTCGGTCTGCCGGCGGAGCACAAGCACTAGCCTCTCGGCATGTTCGAGTCGCTGACCGACCACGTCTCGGGCTCCCCGTGGACGTACGTCTTCCTCTTCTTCATCTCGGCGCTGGACGTGATCATTCCGCTCGTCCCGAGCGAGACGTCGGTGATCCTGGCCGGCGTGCTCGCCTCGACCGGCGATCTCGTCCTCGTGCTCGTCATCCTCTCCGCCGCCGCAGGGGCGATCCTCGGCGACAACATCGCGTACTGGATCGGTCGCAAGGTCGGCCACCGCATCGTCGACCGCTTCTTCAAGGGCGAACGCCGCAAACAGGTGGACTGGGCCCACGACCAGGTGGAAAGGCGCGGCGGCTACCTGATCGTCATCGGCCGCTTCATCCCCGGGGGCCGGACGGCGGTCACGCTCTCCTGTGGAATGCTGGAGATGCCGTGGCGCCGCTTCATTGCCTTCGACGTCGCCGCCGGGCTGGTCTGGGGGACGTACGCGGCGCTGCTCGGCTACGCCGGGGGGACCACGTTCGAGGACAACCCGCTCTGGGGTTTCCTGCTCGCGTTTGCGGTGGCGCTCCTCATCGGAGGAGTGATCGAGGCAGTCCGCTGGTACCGGAGACGCCGTGTCGTTACTGACTGATCTCGAGGCGGCGGCGCAGATCGGCCTCGACGAGCGTGGCGGCGTCAGCCGCTTCGCCTGGACGCCGGAGCTCGCGCGCGCGAACGCCTGGCTCGCGGAGCGGCTCGGCGAGCTCGGTCTCGAGGTCGAGGTCGATCCGGCCGGGAACGTCTTCGGGCGCTGGCCGGCCGGCCAGGGCAAGGCCGTGCTCCTCGGCTCCCACCTGGATACGGTGCCTCGCGGCGGGCGCTACGACGGGGCGCTCGGCGTCCTCGCGGCGCTCGACGTCGTTCGCCGCCTGAAGGCAGAGGGCGTCGAGCCAAAGCGACCGCTCTGGGTCGTCTCCTTCAACGACGAGGAAGGAGCGCGCCTGCAGACCGGGATGCTCGGGAGCCGGGCGTTCTGCGGCGACTGTGACGTGGACGACTGGAACCGGCGCGGCGTCGCCGAAGCAATGGCCGGGGCCGGCTTCGACTTCTCGCGGCTGGCGGAGGCACGCGGCGTCGATGGGGTCGGCGCGTATCTCGAGCTCCACATCGAGCAGGGGCCGGTGCTCGAGCGGGCCGGCGTCGACCTCGGCATCGTCACGGCGATCACGGGGATGCTGGGCTTTCGCGCGCGCTTTCTGGGCGAGGCCAATCACGCGGGGACGACGCCGATGGACGTCCGCCGCGACGCGCTTGCCGGCGCTGCGCGCGCGGTGCTGGCCCTGCGCGACGAGGCACGTTCCAGCGAGGACATGACCGCCAACGTCGGCGTCATCTCCGCCGAGCCGGGCGGCTTCAACGTCGTCCCGGGCGCCGCGGAGCTGACGATCGACGTCCGCTCGGCCACGCCGGACGGCTTCGCACGGCTGGAGCCGTTCGTGCGCGAGACGCTGGAGACGATCGCTGCCGAGGAGAGCCTCGGCGTGGAGCTCGCGGAGACGCACAGGAAGCAGCCGGCCGCGCTCGACCCGGAGCTGCAGGACCGGCTGGAGGAAGCCGCACGGGAGGAAGGGGCGACGACGCTTCGCCTTCCGAGTGGCGCTGGGCACGACGCCATGGTGCTTGCGCACCACGTTCCCGCCGCGATGCTCTTCGTCCCGAGCCGTGGCGGCCTCAGCCACACGCCGGACGAGTTCTCGTCACCCGAGCACTGCGAGCTGGGGGCCCGCGTGCTCGCGCGGGTGGTGCGCCGGCTCGTCGGGCTCTAGCTTCCGTCTCGCCGGTCAGTCATGATCCTGCGGTGAGCCCGCGCATGCGCACAATCCTCGCCTGGGTACTCTTCGCCCTCGGGACGCTGGTCATCTTCGTCGGCTCGCTGACGGTGTGGGTCAAGCGCCAGGCGCTCGACACCGAGTCCTGGGTCGACACGAGCACGCAGCTCCTGGAGGACGACGACGTTCGCGCAGCTCTCTCCGTCTACATCGTCGACGAGCTCTATGCGAATGCAGACCCGCAGGCGGCGCTCGAGCAGCGCCTTCCCACGAACCTGCAGGGTCTCGCCGCCCCGATCGCGGGAGCCCTGCGCCAGCCCGCCGTCGAGGGCGTCGACCGCTTCCTGCAGCGTCCGCGCGTCCAGACCGCGTGGGAGGAGCTCAACCGCGTCACACACCGGGAGCTGCTCGCCGTACTCGAAGACGAGACGCGCGGGAACATCACCACCGGCGAGGGAACGGTGACGCTCAACGTGCACACGCTTGTGGCCAACATCGGGCAGGAGCTCGGCTTCGGGGAAGATCTTGCCGCGAGGCTGCCGCCCGACGCCGGCCAGATCGTGCTCCTCCAGTCCGACCAGCTCGAGGCCGCCCAGACGGGCGTGAAGGCGCTCAAGTGGATGAGCTGGCTCGTCATCTTGATCGCGTTCGTGTGCTACGCGGGGGCGATCTGGCTGGCGCGCGGCCGGCGCGCGATGCTCCGCAACATCGGCGTCGCGTTCCTGCTCGTCGGGATCCTGCTCCTGGTCGTTCGCCGGCTGGTCGGCAACTACATCGTCGATGCGCTCGCCTCGGGAGAGTCCGTGCGCGACGCGGTCGGCTCCAGCTGGATCATCGGGACGAGCTTGCTCAGCGAGGTCGCCTGGGCGCTGGTCGTGTACGGCGTAGTCATCCTCATCGGGACCTGGCTCGCCGGCCCGAGCCGGTACGCCACCCGAGCGCGCGGCTTCATCGGGCCGACGCTCCGCGACCGTCCCGGGCTCGCGTGGGGCACCCTCGCCGGCGTCTACCTGCTGGTGGTGCTCTGGGGCCCAGTGCCCGCCCTGCGGAGCTGGGTGGGCATCCTCCTGCTGGCCGGGCTGGTAGCCCTGGGGTTCGAGGCCTTCCGGCGCGTCGTCATCGGGGAGCTCGGCCCGAGCAGCCCGGCGCCGCCCCCGCCCGCGGCGGCCTGAGATTGCACGTCGAGCGGCTCGGCCAGGGCCCGCAGGTCGTCCTCATCCACGGGAGCATTCGCGGCGGTCAGGCCACGTGGTCGGAGCAGCAACCGCTGGCGGAGCGCTGGACGCTGGTGATACCCGACCGCCCCGGTTTCCAGGCGGGGCCGCTGGTCGAGCGCGTCGACTTCGAGGTCGACGCTCCGCTCGTTGCCGAGCTGCTCGCAGGCGGCGTCCACCTCGTCGGCCATTCCTACGGCGGGGTCGTCTCCCTGCTCGCCGCGGCGCAGCGGCCCGAGGACGTTCGCTCGCTGGTCGTGAGCGAGCCGCCGGCGTTCGCGATCGCGGTCGGCGACCCCGCCGTGGACGCCTTCATCGAGCGGGGGGCGGATCTCTGGGACAACGGGCCGGACGAACCGGCTGCGTTTCTCGCCGCGTTCGTCGAGCTGGTCGGCTCGAACGTCTCGCTCCCAGACCCACTCACGCCCGAGCTCGAGCGGGGCGCACGGCTCCTCATGGTCGAGCGCCCGGCGTGGGAGGCGGAGATCCCGCTGGACGCACTCGCCGCAGCACCGTTCCCGACGCTCGTCGTCTCGGGAGGGCACCATCCCGCCTTCGACGCGGTCTGCGACGTCCTCGAGCAGCGGCTGGGCGCCGAGCGCGCTGTCATTGCGGGTGCCGGCCACAGCGTGCCGCGCACGGGAGCGCCGTTCAACGAGCGCTTGGAGACGTTCCTGCGTTCGGCACTACAATGAAGGCGTGGGCTGGATCGCGATCGGTCTTCTCGTCGCCGCCGTCCTCGTCGTCGTGGGGGCGGAATGGCCGAGGCTGTCCGGGCGCATGGGCGCCGACGCGTGGGCAGCGCGCTCCAGGAAGCGCCGCAAGGAGAAGCTGACGCTCATCCAGGGCGAGGAGGCCGACGACGACTTCGTCAAGAGTGTCGAGCGCGACCTCGCCGACCTCCCGGTCCTCGACGAGCACGAAGACCGCCCGCGCCGCTAGGCGGGCTAAACTTGCATTCCGCGCGGATGTGGCGGAATTGGTAGACGCGCACGGTTCAGGTCCGTGTGGGCGAAAGCCCGTGGAGGTTCAAGTCCTCTCATCCGCATTCATACGAATTGCAGGGAGAATCGGCGCAGGAGGGCGTCTGCCGTCCGTGCTCAGTCCGTGAACGCTGTTAACTTCGACTGCGACCACAAAGACTGCGAGCGCACCGATGCGACCCCGGTCGTATTCACACTCCTGAACCGGGACGGCAAGCTTGTCGAGAAGTTCACGTACTGCTTCTGCCCCGAACACAGGGATCAACTCTTTCGATTGAAGGAGAGCCGGACGCTGCCCCCTGAGGAATGGTTCGAGGAGCCTCCACGAGTGCCGGTTTGAAGTCGAAGAGCTCAGCGTCGCTCACCATGAGTTGATGCTTCCTTCACGTCGTAGTCGTCGAGAAGCCCGCGAAGGTATTCCTCCGAGTCCGGCAGAAGGTGACCGTAGGTGTGGTCGATCATCGAGACAGACGTTCCCATGATGTGCGCCAGGTAGAAGAGTTGGACGCCTCCGGCGATCGCCCAGGAGGCGAACGTGTGGCGGGAGTCGTAGACGCGACGGTGCTCGATTCCGGCTGCGCGCAGCGCGGGCGTCCACTGGCGGTAGCGGAACTTCTCGAGGTCGATGTAGCCGCCTCGAGCAGCCGGGAAGAGTAGAGGCGTGTCGAGCCGCGGGGGAAGGCTTCGCAGGGCATCGCAGACGCGGGCGCGGAGGGGCACGCGGCGGCGCTGTCGGGAACTCTTCTTCGGCTCCTTCAAGACCCGCTGCGTGTAGACGCGCTCGACGCTGAGAACGCCGGCCTCGAGGTCGACGTCGCGCCGCTCGAGCGCGAAGAGCTCCTCGGGCCGTAGTCCCGTGCCGACCAGCACAACCGGGATCGCCGCGAACCGCGGATCCATCTCGGCCGCGATGGCGTCCACCTGTTCCCACGTCTCGAACCCCAGCATCTCGCGGCGTTCTCCGGCGGCCCGGCTGTTCCTTATCCGGGAGGCCGGGTTCGCGTCGAGGACGCCCATCGCGACCGCGTACTCGAGCACTTGCCGAAAGGTGCGGAAGATGTAATGCGCCGAGAGCGCGGGGAGGGTGGAGCGCCAGACGTCGAGCTCGATCGGCTGCAAGCTTCGCAACGGCCGGTCCCCGAATGCCCGTCGCGAACGCCATGTATTTGTGGCCGCGCCGATGAGTTCCGTGTTGGTTATCAGTCCTAGCCGACGACCGACCACTCTCGGGAGGTGCCATGCCGCAAGTGAGGTTCGAGATCTCTATGTCCTTGGACGGCTTCGTTGCCGGGCCGAACCGGACCGTCGACCAGCCGCTGGGCGAGGGCGGCGAGGGCTTGCACGAGTGGGCCACAAGGCTCGCGAGCTGGCGTGAGAGCCACGGGCTCCCCGGCGGTGAGAAGAACGCCGATGACGAAATCATGGCGGAGTCGCAGCGCAACATCGGCGCCGTCGTCATGGGCCGGGGGATGTTCGGTGGAGACGGTCCCTGGGGAGACGATCCGTGGGAGGGCTGGTGGGGGGACGAACCGCCGTTTCACGGTCCCGTCTTCGTTCTCACGCACCATGCGCGCGAGCCACTCGTCAAAGAGGGAGGGACGACGTTCACTTTCGTGACCGAGGGCGTCGAAGCCGCCGTCGAGCAGGCCCTGGCGGCCGCCGACGGTAAGGACGTCCTGGTGGCCGGAGGCGCGAGCGTCGCTCAGCAGGCTCTCGCGGCCGGGCTCGTGGACGAGCTGCGGATCCACATCGCGCCCGTGCTCCTCGGCGACGGCGTGCGGCTGTTCGACGGGCTGGGCCCGGACAGCGTGCGACTCGAAGGAGTCCGGGCGATCCATTCGCCGGCCGTCACCCACCTCGGGTATCGCGTCGTGAAGTGAGCGCGCTTCAGCGCGCGCGAGCGTAGGCGCCAGTCGGCCGCGCGTACGGGAGAAGCGCCGGGTCGTAGTAGACGAGCTCCATCCTGTCCAGAGCCTCCTTCTTGAGCTGCCGGCCGCCGCCGGCAGCTCTCGTGCCCCGGGCGTGGAAGTCGTATTCGCGCAGCTCGCCGAACCTGACCTCCCAGACGGCTGCGGTGTCGCCGCGCGACTCCTTCCCCCGGGTGAAGGTCCCGTCGCGTTCGGCAAGGACGTAGCGGCCGATCACATAGAGCCCTGCCCGCGGCTCGACGGGCGCGGGCCGGTTCGTCTCCAGCGCGGCGGCCACGTCCAGCTCGGGAAGACCCTGGCGCAGCGGCAGCAGGCTGGAAGAGTGGTCTGGGCCGCTCTGGACGTAGAGGCCGTTCGAGGCTCTGGCGATGCCCGCGCTCAACAGGTTGGCCACGAGCGACGAGAGGTCGGGATCCTCGACCAGAGCGACGATCGAGTGCGAGCCCGATCCGCGGATCTGCTCGTCGACGAGATCGAGCTTGCGGTAGGCGAGGTCGATCGCCCGCGTGACCATCCCTCCCGTGAGGGCGGTGGTGGCTGTCAGCTGCGAAGACTCTCGGAGGTGGGCCCGATCCGTCTGCCGCCTCGCCGGTGCCGGTAGGAGCTCGAGCTCGGGCGGTGAGCCGTCGCCGACACCGACGCCGTGCTCGGCTTCGGCGACCAGCGCGGAGAGGCTGAGGCCGAGGGCCTCTGCCAGGTTCGCGGCCACCGCGAGGGTCGGCTGCCTCGAGCGCCGCTCCAGCAGGTCGATATGCGCTCGATCAACGCCTGCACGCTCGGCCAGCTGGTCCATGGACAAGCCCTCCTGCCGGCGCGCTTCCGCAACCAGCTGGGCAACGATCTCGCTGAGGACGATCCCGCGCTCTGACATCCCGGCTCGTGCAGGTTGCCAAATCGCCGAGCGGCGTGCCGGTTCGAGCGATGGACACCGCGCCGCACCCGTACAATCCTCCGAACGGGAACGGGCGCGCCCGCCTCGTCTTCGCCTCAGCGGGGGCCGCGATGCCTCGTCAGCGGGTTGAGACCGTTCCTCACCAAGCCGATGAGCCAGTCGCTGAGAGCGTTCTCCAACCTGTGTCGGTCCCCGCGGGGGAAGCTGGTGATGAACCTCGGGATCGGCATCCTCGCGCTCACGACCTCGGTGCTCGCCGCCCGCTACTTCGCCGACATGAGTTGGCCGTTCAGCGGAGCCAATGCCGGCCTCGTGGCGGCCGCCGGCGTTCTCTTCCTCCTTGCGTATGCGTTCAAGGCATGCGGCTGGCACCGCCTCTTTGCTCCGCACGAGCGACCGCGCCCGCTCACACTCGGCGCCGCCTGCGGCGCCGCCAGCGTCACTGGCGCCGCGCTCCCGGGTCGCTTCGACGACGTCGTCCGTGTCGCGGTCGTTCGTCGAGCGACGAACGGTCGAGCCGGGGTCGGCCCCGTCTGCCTCTCGCTCTTCATGCTCGGCTTGGTGGACACGGCGGCGCTCATGCCGCTCGCCGGCACGGCTGCCGCCACCGCAGACGCATCGGGCGCCGTGCGCGTGGCCCTGGGCGTCGTCGCGGCCGCCGGCTTCGGGGCCGCGGTCGTGATCGCGGTGCTTCCGCGCCTGATCGCGAGCGGACGGCTCATCCGCTTCCGCATCGCGTGCTGGATGGGTGACCGGTTGATCCCACCCCGCGACGCCTGGCAGGCCTCGGTGCTCGTGCTCGCCTCCTGGCTGACCCGCGCGCTCGGCCTCTTCCTCCTGCTCCACGCGCTCGGGTTCGGCTTCTCCTTGCCGCTTGCGATCGCGTTTCTCTCGGCCTCGGCCGCGTCCGGCG
>JBOHAB010000042.1:0-15124 GCA_050697655.1 Gaiellaceae bacterium | reverse complement strand
CGGGGCTCGTCGCGCACCTTCGTCTGAAAGTGGTAGAGGATCTGCGGGAGCTGGCGGTAGGACGAGAGCTCCCGGGCGTGGAAGGTGATCGTCTCCTCGTGCGTCATCGCCAGAACGAAGGGACGGCCGAGGCGGTCCTCGGTCTTCCAGAGCTCGGGGATGACATAGCGTCCGCTCGCCTGCCAGAGCTCCGCGGGCGTGACCACCGGCATGAACATCTCCTGCCCGCCGATCGCGTTCATCTCCTCGCGAACGATCTGCACCGCCTTCTCGTGGACGCGCCAGCCGAGCGGCAGGAACGACCAGAGGCCGGCGCTCACCTGGCGAATGAACCCCCCGCGAACGAGCAGCCGGTGGCTCGCCGCGTCGGCCTCACCCGGGTCTTCCCGCAGCGTCGGTATGAAGAGCTCGGACGCTCTCGCCATCAGGGCACTAAGTCGGGCGCTGGGCGGCTTCGGCCATCATGAGGGCCGCGGGCTTGGCCAGCTTCACGCGCTTCGGCCTGACCATGCCGCCCTCGATCCACGTGTCGATCTCGCGGAAGAGCTCTTCGACGAGCACCTCCGACTCGACCTTCCGCAGCACGCGCCCGTGCGCGTAGATGAAGCCGGTGTCCCGCCCGCCGGCGACGCCGAAGTCGGCGTCGCCGGCTTCGCCCGGGCCGTTGACGGCGCAGCCCATGACTGCGACCTCGAAGGCCTGCGGATAGGCACGGAGCCGTTCCTCGACCGCCTCCGCGAGATTCCAGACGCCGACGTTGTCGCGCCCGCAGGAGGGGCAGGCGATCATGATCGGCCCTCGCTCGCGCAGGCCGAGCGCCTTCAGGATCTCCCACGCGACCTTGACCTCTTCAACAGGGTCGGCGGTCAACGAGATCCGGATCGTGTCCCCGATGCCGTCCATGAGCAGGCTGCCGACGCCGATCGCACTCTTGATCGTCCCCGCTCCCGGCGTCCCGGCTTCGGTGACGCCGAGGTGGAGCGGGTACGGCACCTTGTCGGCGAGCAACCGGTAGGCGCGGATCATCGTCGGCACGGAGCTCGACTTCACAGAGATCTTGAAGTCGTAGTAGTCCATGCTCTCGAGCAGGCGGACCTGCTCCAGCGCCTCCTCGACGAGCGCCTCGGCCGTGTCCTCCTGAGCCAGCTCGAGCAGATGCTTGGGCAGCGAGCCCGAGTTGGCGCCGACCCGCATCGGAATCCCGCGCGCCTTGGCCGCCCTCACCACCTCGGCGACCTTCTCTGCGCCGCCGATGTTCCCCGGGTTGATTCGCACGGCGGCGACCCCGGCCTCCACGGCCTTGAGCGCCAGGGAGGCGTTGAAGTGGATGTCCGCGATCACCGGGATCGGCGAGAGGTAGACGAGCTTGGGCAGCGCCTCGGCATCCTCGTTCTTGGGGACGGCGACACGGACGACCTCGCAGCCTGCGGAGACGAGCTCGCCGATCTGGGCCATGGTGGCGTCGACGTCGTGCGTCTTCGTCAGGGTCATCGACTGCACGACGACGGGCGCGCCGCCCCCGATCGGGACGTTTCCGACCTGGATCTGACGCTCGCTGGACATCGGCGAAAGTCTAACGACCCGCCGTTGTCTCGCTAGCCACCACGGAGCCGGTCGATGTCGTTGGTCAGCCCGATGACGAAGAGGAGGAGGACGAGCGCGATCCCGATCACCGAGAAGCGTTCGTAGGCCTCGCGCGGGATCGCCCGCCCGCGGATCCGCTCGGCGATGGAGAAGGCGATGTGCCCGCCGTCGAGAGGAAGCAGCGGCAGCAGGTTCAGGAGCGCGAGCGAGAGACTGATGAACGCGAGCACCTCGAGGTAGTAGCGGAAGCCGACGTCGAGCGACTCGCTCGACACCTGAGTGATGCCGACGACGCTCGCCACCTCGTCGCGGCCTTCGCCCGTGACGAGGCGCCCGAGCGAGGAGCCGATCGCCTTCGTCACCTCCCACGTCGTGTCGAAGGCACGGCCGAAGGACTCGAGCGGCCCGTAGCTCTCGTAGGCGAGCCCGAAGGCGAAGCCGAGGCGGTAGACGTCGTCGGCGGGGTCCCGTCTCGGCGTCCCCTCGAGCTGGAGCTGCGAGCCGTCTCGCTCGACGGTCAGGGTCACCTGCTCGCCGCCGCTCCCACGGATGGCCTCGGCGAGGTCTTCCGACTCGCCCTGCGTTCCGTCGACCGCGACGATCTCGTCCCCCGGCTGGAGCCCCATCCCCGCGGCCGGCGAGCCCGCCGCGACCTCCTCAACGGTGCGGGTCGCGCCGGTGGGCACGCCGAGCATGAAGACGATCGCCAGGGCGAAGACCGCGAACAGGTAGTTCGTTGCGGGCCCGGCCAGGATGACGGCGACGCGCTTCCAGGTGGTCGCGCGCCAGTACGCCTCCGGCGAGACGGCGTCGTCCACCTCCACGAGGCCGCGCTCGGCCGCCCTGCGCGCGCCCTCCGAGAGGTCCGTGCGCCCAATCTTCGCGTTCAGCTCGGCGAGGGCCGTGCGTGCGTCCTCGTAGCGCTCGTCAGTGAGGGCCTGCTCGACGGGCGCGGCCGTCTCGGCGAGTGACGGCGCTTCCTTCCGGGCGGGCTCGAGGTGCGCGTCGAGGTCCCCGGCGGCGGGCTTGTGCATGCCGGGGATCTTCACGTAGCCGCCCAACGGGATCGCGCCGATTCCGTACTCGATGCCCTTTCGGTGCCACTTGGCGAGGGCGGGCGGAAAGAAGACGTAGAACTTCCGCGGCCGCATCTTGACGGCGAGCGCGGTGAAGAAGTGCCCCGCCTCGTGGATGAGGATCAGGAAGGCAAGGCCACCGATGGCGACGAGGATGTTCATGGCTCGTCCACTAGTGAACCAGCTGGCGAGTCAGCTGCGCCGCAATCCGCCGCGCTTCGGCGTCTATCTCGGCGAGCTCCGCGAGGTCGCGCGCGGGGACGCTCTCGATGCGGGCGAACGTACGCTCGACCACGTCCGGGATGCCGAGGAAGTGGAGGTTGTTCTCGAGGAAGGCGGCGACGGCCACCTCGTTCGCTGCGTTGAGCACGCAGGGCGCGGTGCCCCCGAGCTCGCCGGCGGCACGGGCCAGCGCAAGACACGGGAACGCGTCGAGGTCGGGCGCTCCGAACTCGAGGATCAGCCCGCCGGCCAGGTCGAGCGGCTCGACCGGCGCCGCCGCGCGGTCCGGATACGTGAGCGCGTAGGAGATCGGCACGCGCATGTCCGGGTAGCCGAGGTGCGCCAGCGCGGCTCCGTCTCGGAGGCGAACGAGCGCGTGCACCACCGACGTCGGGTGGACGACGACCTCGATCCGCTCGTAGGGAAGGTCGAAGAGGAAGTGCGCCTCGATCAGCTCCAGGCCCTTGTTCATGAGCGTGGCCGAGTCGACGGTGATCTTCGGCCCCATGCTCCACGTCGGGTGCTCGAGCGCGTCGTCCGCGGAGACGTCGGCGAGCTCGGCGCGGCTCCGGCCCCGGAAGGGCCCCCCGGAGGCCGTGAGAACGAGCGAGCCCACCGTCTCGGCGTCCAGGCCCTCCAGGAGCTGGAACGCCGCCGAGTGCTCCGAGTCGACCGGCAGCAGCCGCCCTCCTCCCCTTCTCCATGCGGACACTGCCAGGTCGCCGCCTGCGACGAGGCTCTCCTTGTTGGCAAGCGCGAGGTCGACGCCGTGCTCGAGTGCCCAGAAGGTCGCCGGCAGGCCCGCAAAGCCGACGACAGCGTTCAGGACGACGTCCGGCTCGGCCTGCTCCAGGAGCTCGGTCAGATCGCCGCCGACCTGCGTGAGCGGTGCGAGGCCGCCGATCGGGGTCGAGCCCGAGGAGGCGGCGACGAGCTCGAGCTTCGGCTGGCCCGCGATCACCTCAAGTGCCTGGCGCCCGATCGAGCCGGTGGCGCCCAGGAGCGCTATGCGCTTCATCTCGCCGTGCCCGTCACGCCTGCGTGAGCGCGAGCACCGCGAAGTAGGCAGCGGGACCGGCGAACACCATCGAGTCGACGCGGTCGAGCACGCCGCCGTGGCCCAGAAGGACGCGGCTCGAGTCCTTTACTCCGAGGTCGCGCTTCACCATCGACTCGAAGAGGTCTCCGGCGACGGCCGCGAGCACGATCACGCCGCCCAGCACGAACGCCTCCCAGCCGTCGATCGCGATCGGCTCGTCGTTCAGCGCGAGCCAGGTCGTGACCACGCCTGCGATCGCCCCGATCAGGAAGCCTTCCCAGGTTTTTCCCGGCGAGATTCCCGGCGCCATCTTGTGACGCCCGACGAGGCGCCCGCCGAGGTAGGCGAAGGTGTCGGCGGCGAAGACCGTCAGGAGCAGCGTGATGAGGACGAGCCGTCCGTCGGGCTCGAGCTCCCGCAGGAGGACGAGAGAGGCAAGGCCGAGCCCGATCCAAGCTGCTCCGAGCACGGTCGTCGCGACGGCGACGGTGGTGGACTGGCGGGTTTCGGAGATCGCGGCGAAGAGGAACGCCAAGAGCAGTGTGAGCAGGAAGCCGCCGAGCATCCAGGTAGGACCACCGAAGAAGGCGGCGAGCACGGCGGTCAGCGCTCCTGCGTAGCCGGCGAGGACGAGCGGACGGAGCGCACGGGCCATGCGGTAGAGCTCGTGCAACGCGAGCAGGGTCGCGGGCGCGAGGAGCGCGAGCATCGCCCAGCCGCCGTAGTAGGCGGCGAAGAGCACGAGCGGGAGACCCGCGGCCACGACGGCGACGCGGGTGAGGAAGGGGCTCATGCCCCCGCGCGAGCGAGCGGGGTGCGCGACGCTCATCGGCCAACCTTTGGCCGTTGTGCAGGGGAGGGTGTGTGAGGGAGCCGGGAGGTTCCCTCACTGTCTCGAAGAAGGGGGCACGTGGGGGAAACATCGGCTTCCCGCACGTGAACGAGCCGGAGGCAAGCGACGCTCATCGCCCGCCGAAGCGCCGGCGGCGGCTCGCGTACTGGGCGAGCGCCTCCCGGAGCTGGCGCTCCCCGAAGTCGGGCCAGAGGGTGTCGACGAAGACGAGCTCGGTGTAGGCGAGCTGCCAGAGCAGGAAGTTGGAGATCCTCAGCTCGCCCGACGTGCGGATGAGGAGATCGGGCTCGGGCATCTCCGGCGCGTACAGGCGCGAGGCGATCGCGTTCTCGTCGATGTCGCGCGGGTCCACGCCCTCCTCGACCAGGCGCTGCGCCGCCTCTACGATCTCCGCGCGCCCTCCGTAGTCGAAGGCGACCCAGAGCTGCAGGCGGTCGTTGTGCCCCGTTCCCTCCTCGAGCCGCTCGATCTTCGCCCGCAATGTGGTGCTCGCCCGGTCCCGCCTACCGATGAAGCGGGTGCGAACGCCCTCGCGTGCCAGGTCGGGGAGCTCGCGCTCGATCGTCTCGACGAAGATCTCCATGAGGGCGTCCACCTCGTCGGAGGGGCGCGACCAGTTCTCGGTCGAGAACGCATAGACGCAGAGTGACTCGACGCCGAGGTCGATGGCCGCCTCGACGGTGCGCCGAAGCGCGCGCGTGCCGGCGCGGTGGCCGGCGGCGACGGGCAGACGGCGGCGTTTGGCCCAGCGGCCGTTCCCGTCCATGATGATGGCGATGGAGCGCGCGACGTCCGGAAGCTCACGCTCCCGAACGGGTGTCAGGCCCCGAAGCGACCGCAGTCGTGTGAGTAGTCCGCCCACCTTGACGGTCTGAAATCGCGAAGCGATCTCAGACCTCCATGATCTCCTCTTCTTTGTGCTTGAGCAGCTCGTCGATCCTGGCGACGTGCTCGTCGGTGAGCTTCTGCGCCCGCTCCTCGGCGCGCCGCTCCTCGTCGTCGCCGACGTCGCCGTCCTTGACGAGCTCCTTGAGATGGTGCATGCAGTCGCGACGGACGTTGCGAACGGCGACGCGGCCTTCCTCGGCGAGATTGCGGACGACCTTGACGAGCTCCTTGCGTCGCTCCTCGGTCAGCTGCGGGATCGGAAGGCGGATGATCTTGCCGTCGTTCGACGGCGTCAGTCCCAACTCGGATTCCTGGAGCGCGCGCTCGATCGCCTTGATCGAGCTCGGGTCGTACGGCTGGATCGTCAGCATTCGTGGCTCGGGGACGTTGACGGTCGAGAGCTGGTTCAGCGGCGTCTCCTGGCCGTAGTAGTCCACCCGGACCCTGTCGAGCAGCGCCGCCGAGGCTCGGCCCGTGCGGATCGTGTTGAACTCGTGCACGGTCGCCTCGACCGACTTGTCCATGCGACGCTTGGCGTCGTCGAGCAGGTCTTCGATCATGCATCCCTCCGCGGCGTCGAGATGATCGTGCCGATTCTCTCACCCGCGACGACTCGGTCGATGGTTCCCGGTTCGTCGAGGCCGAAGACGTAGATCGGCAGGCCGTTGTCCATGCACAGCGTGAGCGCGGTCGTGTCCATCACCTTGAGGCCGCGCTCGATCGCCTCCAGGTGGGTCAGCTCGGGGAGGAAGCTCGCATCCGGGTCGACGGCCGGGTCGCCGTCATAGACGCCGTCGACGCCGTTCTTGCCCATCAGGATCGCCTCGGCGCCCACCTCGAGCGCGCGCAACGCCGCGGCCGTGTCCGTCGTGAAGAACGGATTCCCCGTGCCCGCTGCGAAGATGACGATGCGTCCCTTCTCCAGGTGCCGGATCGCCCGTCGGCGGATGTACGGCTCGGCGACCTCGCTGACCGTGATCGCCGAGAGGACGCGCGTATGTGCTCCCATGCCCTCGAGGGCGTCCTGCACGGTCAGGCAGTTGAGGACCGTGGCGAGCATGCCCGCGTAGTCCGCTGTGGCGCGGTCCATGCCCTCCGCCGTCGCCTCCATGCCCCGGTAGATGTTGCCCGCCCCGATCACGAGCGCCGTCTCGACGCCACGGTCGTGCACGTGCTTGATCTCGGCGGCGAGCGACTCGACCTTCTCCGGGCTCATGCCGTAGGGCTCGTCTCCCATGAGCGCCTCGCCGGAGAGCTTCAGGAGGACGCGTTTGAAGACGGCGCCGCCCGGCGCTACCGGCGGGGCGAGCTCGCTTTCCTGCGAGGAGCTCACTCGCGGCCGACGTTGTAGCGCACGAAGGCCTTCACCTCGGCGCCGTGCTCAGCGAGCGCCTGGCCGACCGTCAGGCTCGAGTCGTGCACCCACGCCTGGTCGAGGAGGACCGTCTGCGCGAAGAACCGCTTGGCGAGCATGCCGTCGACGATCTTCTCGCGCACGTCGGCAGGCTTCGACTCGACCTCGGGCAGCCGCACGTAGACGGCTCGTTCCTCGGCGACGGCGGCCTCGGGCACCTCGTCCCTGCTCAGGTACACCGGCTTGGCGGCGGCGACGTGCATGGCGACCAGGCGCGCCAGCTCGGGCGTCGCCTCGGCTTGCGCGAGCACGCCGATCCTCTGCGCGGGCGGGTGGACGTAGTGGGCGACGACCTCGCCTTCGCCGCCCTCGTATCGCTCCGCCCCGACGACGACCACGTTCTCGCCGAGCCTGGCGACGAGCTCGGCCCGCTCGTCCTCGAGCGCCTCCACGGCGGCAGGGCCGTCCACCCAGACGACGTCGAGCAGGTGCTGTGCGAAGGCAAGGAACTCTTCGTTGTTGGAGACCGGCTCGGTCTCGCAGCCGACGGCCACGATCGCTCCTTTGGCACCGTCGACACGCGAGACGACCCGGCCCTCGGACGTCTCGCGGCCGGCGCGCTTGCCGGCGGCGGCCAGCCCCTTCTCGCGGAGCGCCTGGCGGGCTGCCTCGAGGTCACCCCCGGACTCGACGAGGGCGCGCTTGCAGTCCATCATTCCCGCGCCCGTGAGATCGCGAAGCTCCTTGACGAGCGCGGCGGGGATCGCGGTGGTGCTCACCGGCCCTCCTCCCCACCCTCGGCGGGCGCCGCGGGCTCGGAAGGCGCCTCCGGAGCGGGCGCGGCGGCGACCCCAGCCGGCTCTGGCTCCGGCTCGGGCTGCGCCTCCGGCTCGGGCTGCGCCTCCGGCTCGGGCTGAGGCTCCTCGACGGGAGCCTCCGGCGCGGCCATCTCCTCGGCGGTGACCTTACGCTTGCCGGCCTCGATCGCGTCCGCGATCACGCGGACGATCAGGCTGCAGGAGCGGATGGCGTCGTCGTTCCCCGGGATGACGTAGTCCGCGTCGTCGGGGTCGCAGTTCGTGTCCACGAGGGCGATCACCGGCAGGCCGAGCCGCCCTGCCTCGCGCACGGCGAGCTGCTCCTTCTTCAGGTCGATCACGAACACCGCGTCGGGCACCGACTTCATGTCGGCGACGCCGCCCAGGTTGATCTCGAGCTTCTCGAGCTCGGCCATCATCGAGATGCGCTCCTTCGACGGGAGCAGCTCGAGCTGGCCCTCGTCGCGGAGTCGCCGGAGCTCGTGCAGGCGCGCGATGCGCTCCGAGATCGTTCGCCAGTTCGTGAGCAGGCCGCCCAGCCAGCGGTGGTTCACGTACGGCATGCCCACGCGCTGAGCCTCCTCGGCGATCGAGTCTTGGCATTGCTTCTTCGTGCCCACGAACAGGATCGAGCCGCCGCGCTCGGAGACGTTGCGCGCGAAGGCATGGGCCTGCTCGACGAGGTCGAGCGTCTGTTGCAGGTCGATGATGTAGATGCCGCCGCGCTCGGTGAAGATGAAGCGGCGCATCTTTGGATTCCAGCGGCGGGTCTGGTGGCCGAAGTGAACTCCGGCCTCCAGGAGCTCTCGCATGGAGACGACGGACACTGTCTTCCTCCTCGGTTCTCGGGTCTGGTTCCGGCGGGAACGGATGGAACCGGGCACGAGGCCCGGCACCGCCACCCGTCTGTTTCCGCCGGGTTGGGTGCAGAGACGCCGGCCATTCTAGCCGACGCCGTCCCTTCCCTGGCACGCGTGCACGGGGTCGTGAGGCTTCCCTCGGCACAGCTCCGCCTTACTAGGACAAGCCGGCCAGGGCCGCGTAGCCCGGAGGGCGGAGCGCACCTGTCCCGGCCAGCCACGCCCAAGTGCCTGGCACCGGGACCTGGCTGCCGAGGCCACGGCCGAGTGCCTGGCACCGGGCCGTGGTCGGTAGGGACCTGCTCTGGCTGGCGGCGCCTCACGCTCGAGCGAGCACGAGCGCCCGCTCGAGGTCGGGCGGCAGCGGCGAGACGACCTCTACCTGCTCGCCCGTCACTGGATGCGGGAAGGCGAGGCGTGCCGCGTGCAGGAACTGGCGCTCGAGACCGACGTCGCCAAGCACGCCGTACGCCGGGTCGCCCGCGACGGGGAGCTCGATCGCCGCGAGGTGAACCCGGATCTGATGCGTCCTCCCGGTCTCGAGACGAACCCGTAAGAGCGCGTGTCCCGGTAGCAGCTCGAGCACCTCGAAGGTCGTGACCGCGTCGCGCGGAGTCGCCGTGTCGAGCGAATGGCGCGTCGGGTCGCGCCGGTCGCGGCCGATCGGCGCCTCGATCCTCCCGGCGAGAGAACGCGGACGCCCGTGGACGAGGGCGAGGTATTCCCGCACGAGCTCCCGCCGGCGCAGGAGGCGCTGCAAGCGGCGGTGGGCCTCGTCCGAGCGGGCCACGACGAGGAGCCCCGACGTGTCGCGGTCGAGCCGGTGGACGATGCCCGGGCGCTCGGGCTCCGCCCCGCCCTCGATCGCCTGCGCGAGCAAGCCGTGGACGAGCGTGCCATGCGGGTGACCCGCCGAGGGATGGACGACGACGCCGGCGGGCTTGTCCACGACGAGCAGGTGCTGGTCCTCATAGGCGACCCGCAGGCCCTCCACCGGTTCCGGCGAGAGAGTGCTCTCACGCCGTTCCGGCAGTTCGAGCTCCACCTCCTCCCCGCCGGCCAGGCGGTGGCTCTTCGCACGGGGCGTCCCATCCACGAGCACCGAGCCACCGTCGAGAAGCCGCTCGGCCGCCGCGCGCGAGCCGACCCCCTCACAGGCCGCGAGGAAACGGTCGAGCCGCTCGCCGGCCGCCTCAGGCGGCACGACGACCCTCATCATCATCCCGTCGTCTTGGGTGCCGTGCGGCGAAGGCGCGGCTGGCGCTCGGCGGACACGAGCGCGGCCAGCAAGATGGCGACGCCGACGACGATGAAGGAGTCGGCGAGGTTGAACGCCGGCCAGAAGCGCAGGTCGAGGAAGTCGGTGACGTGCCCGAGGCGGAGGCGGTCGGCCAGATTCGCGAGGCTACCGCCGACGAGGAGCCCCAGTGCGACCGGGAGCACTGGGTGCCGCGCCCCGGCGCGGGCGAAGTAGAAGAGCATCCACCCGACCGCCACCGCGGTCAGGATCGTCACGGCTGTCGCCCAGCTCGAGAAGAGCCCGAACGCGATCCCCGGGTTGGTCACGTGCCTGATGTCGAGCGGGCCGACGACGTGTACGGACTCCCCCAGCTCGAGCTGGCTGATGACGATCTGCTTCGTCACCTGGTCGGCGACGACCGACGAGAAGGCGACCGCGAGAAGCGCGAACCAATGGAACGGCGTCGCGGCGAGCGACCGCTCGACCATCGAGATCGGCACCCGTCCGTCCGTAGCCGATCCGACGCGAACGTCGATCAGCCTCGCCGACGTGTTGACTAGGCCCTCTCGGCGAGACGCTGGCAGTCGATACACCTCGTTGCGTACGGGATGGCCTCGAGTCGCTCCTCGTCGATCTGCTTCCCGCAGCGCGTGCAGCTCCCGAACGTCCCGCTCTCGATCCGTTCGAGCGCTTCCACGATCCCGCTCAGCACGTGCTCGGAGTTTTCCTCCAGGGTGTAGTCGATCTCGCGGTTCAGGGTCGCGGTGGCGGAGTCGGCGAGGTGGTTGTCGAAGGTCTCCTCCTCCGTCTCGTCCTCCAGCGAGCCCGAGTTCGACTCGTGCAGGCTCTCGACCGTCAGCGAGACCCGGTCACGCTCGTCGAGAAGCAGCTTGCGGAAGCGCTCGGTATCCACCGGCCGAGTATATCCGCCGGTCCCGTCGGCTCCAGAGGGGATCAGACAGGCTGACGGGAGGCCGGTTCGGGCTCCCCCAGAGCGGCCGCCGGGCCGCCCTCGAGGCGCTCCAGCGCGGAGGAGAGAAAGCCTCGAAACTCGGCCCGAAAGTCGCTCTCGAGCGTCCGCAGGCGGCGGACCTCGTCGCGGACGCGCTGCTCCTCGGCCTCCGCCGAGGCCGCAACCGCGCGCGCCTTGGCCCTGGCCTCCTCGACGATCAGGTCGGCCTCCTGGTGTGCACGCGCGCGCAGCTCGTCGGCCATGCGCTCGGCCGAGAGCAGCGTGTTCCTGAGCGCCTCCTCGATCTCCCGCTGGCGGCGAAGCTCGCCCTCGAGCCGATCGATCTCGTCGCGGAGATCGGCCCGTTCGCGCCACACGTCCTCGTAGCTCGAGGCGATCTCGTCGAGCAGCCGGTCGACGCTCCGACGCTCGTACCCGAGCGGCCGTCGGCCAAGTCTCACGTGCCGAATCTCGACGGGCGTGAGCGACATCCCGGGCGGTTCTTCGCCGCGGGCAGACAGTTTCCTACAGCGCGCTGAGGCCGCGTTGGACGAGCGAGTGGACGATCGAGAGGACGATGATGGCCACGATGGGCGACAGGTCGAGGGCCAGCCCGCCGAGGTTCAGTTGCGGAATGAAGCGCCGGAAGAGACGGAGATACGGGTTGACGACGTCGTAGAGGAACCGCTGGATCCGGCTCAGCGTCATGTTGTACGGAAGCGGCACCCAGGACGTGATGATGTACGCGAGGATGCAGATCAAGTAGACGTAGTAGAGCGCGGCGACAAAGCCCTTCACCGTCGAGATCGTGTCCGCGTAGAGCATCGCGGGGAAACCTACTCGGCGCCGCGGCCGGAGGGGGCCGCAGGCGATCGGCTCAGGCCTGGTTGAAGAAGCCGCGGTCGATCAGGCGCGCCCGCTCCTCGGCGGAGACCTCGACGTTCCTCGGCGTGAGCAGGAAGACCTTGTCGGCGACGCGCTGCATGCTCCCGCTGAGCGCGTACGTGAGGCCGCTGGAGAAGTCGATCAGGCGCTTGGAGAGCTCGGAGTCGGCGCTCTGGAGGTTGACGATCACGGGCGTGGAGTCCTTGAACTTGTCGGCGATCGACTGGGCGTCGTTGAAGCTCCGAGGCACGACG
The DNA here is from genome assembly GCA_050697655.1 of Gaiellaceae bacterium. Lineage (GTDB taxonomy): Bacteria > Actinomycetota > Thermoleophilia > Gaiellales > Gaiellaceae > JAIBJN01. Next base: position 3,099 of record JBOHAB010000042.1, on the reverse strand, counting down.
AGGTGGACTCTGGCCGCCGCTCCTGAGACGGCCTCCAGCTGGCGGCTGCTCGGCTGGCCGGCGACGGCCGTCTGCGCGCCGCCCTGGGCCCCCGGCTCCGACCAGTCGTCGAACCCCTCACGCCGCTGTGACGCGCGCGGGTTCAGGCGGCGGACGTTCTGGCGGTCGCGGTCGTACGTGCGCTCGAGCTCCTCCTCGGCCGCGTACGCCTCCTCGTCCCAGTACTCGTCCTCCTCGACGATGCCGAAGTAGACGAGCGCTCGGCTCCAGACGTCTCCCAATCCCATGACGCCGACCGATCTTAGCGGCTCGACCCGCTACCGCCCGTACAGCACGGAACCGACGCGCACCAGGGTCGCGCCCTCCTCCGCTGCGACGCGATAGTCCTGCGACGTCCCCATGGACAGCTGGTCGAGGCCGTGCTCGGCGGCGAGCTCGCGCAGGCGGCGGAAGTAGGGGCGCGAGGCCTCCGGGTCGTCCGCGAGCGGCGGCATCGTCATCAGCCCACGCACCTCCACGCCCAGCCCTTGCGCCTCGCCGAGGAAGCCGGGCAGCTCGTCTGGCGCGACGCCGGATTTGGTCTCCTCGCCCCCGAGGTTGACCTCGACGAGAGCGGGAATCGCGAGCCGCCGCGCCGCGGAGAGGCTCGAGAGCGAGTGGCAGAGCTCGCAGAGCTCCGAGACGTCGCGGGCCTTGCGCGATTGCAGGTGGCCGATGAAGTGCCAGCGAAACGCCTCTCCGTAACGCTCGCGCTTCGCCACGAGGTCCTGGAGCCTGTTCTCGCCGACGACCTCGACTTCGGCCTCCACGAGGGTCTCAAGCTCGTCCGTCGGCACGTACTTGGTGGCGGCGACGACGGTCACCCCCGGTCCGACCTCCGCGCGGATGCGTTCGTAGTTGGAGCGAACCGTGCTAGCCGAGAGCGGCAACGATCCCCTGACGGCCCGTGCGACCGCGATCGCGGCGGTGGGAGAAGAAGAGCGCCTCCTCGCAGGAGGTGCAGAGGTCCACCCGCTCGACCGTGGCGCAGCCGGCGGCGCGGAGCGCACGCTCGGCCGCCTCGGCGAGATCCAGGTTCCGTCCGACGACGACGCCCTCGCCGAAGCGCTCCCGGAAAGGCTCGGCCACCTCGTCGCCGACCTCGTAGCAGCACCTACCGATTCCCGGCCCGATCGCGGCCGCGAGCTCGCCGCCGCCGAGCGCGGTCGCTCCCGACTCGACGATGCCCGCGAGGAGCCCGCGCCAACCCGCATGCAGCGCTGCTACGGCCGGCGCTCCGTTGGTCCGGGCGATCGCGATCGGGAGGCAGTCGGCCGTGAGCAGCATCAGGCCGCGGCCGGGCTCGTCCGTCCAGAGCCCGTCACAGCGCTCGAACTCGAGGCCCGGCGTGACGATGCCTCGCCCGTCGGCCTTGACGACGTCCGCGCTGTGATACTGCCAGGCCATCGTCGCCGTCTCCGGATCGACATCGACCTCGGCGCAAAGCCGCCGGCGGTTCTCGCGGACCCGGTCGGGATCGTCGTCGGTGTAGACGCCGAGGTTGAGCGATGCGAATGCTCCTTCGCTCACCCCGCCGAGCCGGGTCGAGAACGCAACTCGGCACGGCCCGGGCGCCTGCCACTCGAAGAGCGTCATACGTCCATTGTGGCCGACCCGCTTGCTGCAGGGCGTCTGCTTGGTTAGATCGACTCTGCCGACTCCTCGGCGATCCTCGTCGGCTCGCCCGGAAGGGTCTCCACGATCCAGTAGCGCTCACGCCTGCTCACTACCTGATCCACCCCCGGCGCGAAATGGCCGGCGGCGGTCAGAAAGTGGGTGGTTCGGGCGCGAATCGCGCTGTACTCCCGTTCGCTCACCTCGACCTTGGTCTCACAGCCCGGGACACCGCACTCACACAGGAACTCGGCGTGATCCCACTCACCGAACGCATCGTTGACATCGAGGATGCGGTTGTTGACCATCCTGTAGACAACCTGATTTCTCGCCCGGCGCTCGGCTTGCGCAGCGGCAAGCCCTCGCTGCCCGTCGTCAGACACGTTGCCCTCCGTTCCGCCCCACGGCACCCAGGCTCCTGTAGTCGAAGCGTCGGAGAGCTATTCGCCACACCATGGTAGCGCTCCTACGAAACGACAGCTACACGTTCACGATGTCGACCATCACCCGCGTGGTCTCGTCCAGGACCTCCGAGAAGACGTCCCAGAACTGGTCGCTGAAGATGAAGATCACCGCGAAGAGCGCGAGCATTCCTACCTGGTCGAGCTGCGCCCAGCGGGCGTGCAGCGCCCGGGGCATCACCGCGGCGACGATGCGCGAGCCGTCGAGCGGCGGAATCGGGATCAGGTTGAAGATCCCGAGCACGACGTTCACCTCGAACGCCCTGATCACCACCTCCTGCAGGGTGCCGTCGAGGTCGCCGTGGATGAGCCAGGCGACGCAACCGAGCGCGAGGAGCAGGTTCGTGGCGGGTCCGGCCGCGGCCACGATGGCCATGTCAACCTGGGGGCGGCGGAACGCGCGCGGGTTGATCAGCACGGGCTTCGCCCAGCCGAAGATGAAGTTCGAGACGAGCGCGGTGATCACGAACATCCCCGTCCCGAGCGGATCGAGGTGGACGATCGGATTGAGGCTGAGCCTGCCGTCGGCGCGCGGGGAGGGGTCGCCGAGCCACGTCGCCGCGTAGGCGTGCGCGAGCTCGTGGAGGACGAGGCTCACGAGCAGGAAGGGCAGCAGCCAGACGAGGATCTCGACGGTCACGAAGGAGCGCTTGCCGCCGAGGCGATCAGCTCGCGTGCGGCCGCAAGCTCGGCCTCGCGGCCGTCGAGCTCCCCGTTCAGCTTCCGGCGCAGCACTTCGTCGAGCACGGCGCCGACCTGGGGCGACTCGGAGAGGCCGAGCTCGGCGAGGTCGGCGCCGGAGATGTCCAGGCGCACGTCGCGCAGCTCCTCGAAGTAGCGGTCGAGGCGCGTGCGCACGTCGCCCTCGGCGCCAACCATGGCCATGAGGACGCCGTCGGGGTCGTGCGGCGCCGCGAGCGCGCGAAGCGCGGCGGGCTCGTCCGCGGCGGCCATGCGCTCGCGCAGGCGCGGCGCGACCGTGACC
>JBOHAB010000041.1:0-15156 GCA_050697655.1 Gaiellaceae bacterium | reverse complement strand
GTGATCATCCTCTCGCTCCTCCTTGTCGCGCCTCGTTTCGAGAGCGAAGAGGCGCAGCTCTACGTCTACGCCGGAGGCGTGCTCGTGGGGACGATCCTGCAAACGATCACGCCGGTTAGGTGGCTCCGCGGGCGCGACGGGCGCATCCGGGCGGTTCTCGACCTCGGCGACCCGGCGGTCAGGCGCGTGCTCATGCTCATGCTTCCTGTCACGCTCGGGATCGGGCTCATCAGCTTCAACTTCGTGGTGAACACCTTCTTCGCCTCGCGATTCGTCGACCCGGAGTTCGCCCCCAGCGCGATCGACGCCGCCTTTCGGATCTACATGGTCCCGCAGGAAGTGTTCGCGGTAGCGGTCGTCACCGTGCTCTTCCCCCGCCTCTCTCGCCTCGCCTCGCGCGGGGACTCGGCCGCCTTCCGCGAGACCGTGTCGCTCGGACTCCGCCAGATCGGCTTCCTCCTGCTGCCCGCCAGCGCCGTCGCTGCCGTCCTCGCCGAGCCGATCGTACGGCTCCCTACGAGCGGGGTGAGTTCACGTCCGAGCAGACGCCCGTCGTCGCGGGGCGCTCGCAGCGTTCGCGCTCGGGCTGACGTTCAACGGGACGATGCTGATGCTCATCCGCGCGTTCTTCAGTCTGCAGTCGCCCCGGGTCCCGACCGCGGTCGCCCTTGCGAACCTCGTGCTGAACGCGGCGCTCGCCTGAGCCCGCTACCGGGTCGGCGTCTGGGGGATCCCCCTGGCGACGTCGCTCGTGAACATCGCCGGCACGGTGGCCCTCCTGGCCCTTCTCCGCGGCCGACTCGGGCGTCTGGCCGGCGGCGCCATCGCCTCGTCGTATGGACGCATCGCCGTCGCCTCGGCTGCAGCGGCAGCCGCCGCCTTCGGAGCCTGGTACGGGCTGGACGAAACGCTTGGGCGCTCACTCGCAGCCCAGATCCTCTCCGTAGGGGTCGGTGTTCTCGCCGGGGCGGCTGCGTTTCTCCTCTGCGCGGCGCTCTTTCGAGTCCGCGAGCTCCGGCTGCTGCTCTCGCTCCGTCCCCGATCCGGTACAACGGACTAGCCATCGCCGGTGACCAGCCTCGCCAAAATCCGGAACTTCTCCATCGTCGCCCACATCGACCATGGGAAGTCGACGCTGGCCGATCGCATCCTCGAGGTCACGGAGACGCTCTCCCAGCGCGAGATGCGAGAGCAGGTGCTCGACTCGATGGAGCTCGAGCGTGAGCGGGGGATCACGATCAAGGCCCAGGCCGTGCGAGTGCTCTGGCGCGGCCATCAGCTGAACCTGATTGACACGCCCGGGCATGTCGATTTCACGTACGAGGTCTCGCGCGCGCTTCAGGCCTGCGAGGGTGCGTTGCTGGTCGTCGACGCTGCTCAGGGCATCGAGGCGCAGACGCTCGCGAACGCCTTTCTCGCGATCGAGAACGACCTCGAGATCGTTCCCGTCGTCAACAAGATCGACCTTCCCCAGGCCGACCCCGAGGCAGCGGCGGCCGAGGTCGCCCAGCTCGTCGGCGAGAGCTCTGGCCGGGTGTTGCGGATCTCTGCGAAGACGGGCGAAGGAGTCGAGGCGGTGCTCGACGCCGTCGTCGAGCGCATTCCTCCGCCGGAGGGAGATCCAGAGGCGCCTCCGCGGGCGCTCGTGTTCGACTCGTCGTACGACCAGTACCGCGGCGTCGTCGCCTTCGTCCGGATGGTGGACGGTCGTTTCACGACGCGCCAGCACCTGCGCGCGATGGCCGCCGGAACCCGATTCGAGGCAGAGGAGCTCGGGTTCTTCTCGCCCTACCGCAGTCCGACGCCCACGCTCGAAGCGGGCGAGGTCGGGTATGTCGTCACGGGCCTGAAGGACGTCAGCCGCCTTCGGGTCGGCGACACGTTGACGGCTCAGGAGAGCCCGGCCGCCGAGCCGCTTCCCGGATACAAGGACGTCAAGCCCACCGTCTTCGCCGGTCTCTTCCCTACGGACTCGGACGACTACCCCGCGTTGCGAGACGCGCTCGAGCGGCTGAAGTTGAACGACGCCTCGCTCTTCTACGAGCCGGAGACCTCACAGGCGCTGGGGTTCGGCTTCCGGTGCGGGTTTCTCGGCCTCCTGCACATGGAGATCGTGCGGGAGCGGCTCGAGCGCGAGTTCGACCTGGATCTTCTCGTGACTGCACCGAACGTCGCCTACCGGGTCCTGACCAAGGCCGGCGAAGAGCTGGAGGTGCACAACCCGGCCGGGATGCCCCGCGAGGTCGAGCTGGTCGAGGAGCCGTACATTCGCGCCATCACGATCGTCCCCAAGGATCACGTCGGCTCGGTGATGGAGCTGAACAACGATCGGCGTGGGCGGTTCCACCACATGGAGTACCTGAGCGAGAACCGGGTTCTGCTCGCGTACGACCTTCCTCTCGCCGAGATCGTCTACGACTACTACGACCAGCTGAAGAGCCGGACCAAGGGCTACGCCAGCTTCGACTACGACCTGCTCGGCTTCGAGCCCGGCGACCTCGTGCGGCTCGACGTGCTGCTCGCGGGCGACTCGGTCGACGCGCTCAGCCTCATCGTTCATGCCGACGGTGCCTACGCGCGCGGCCGCGCGCTCGTGGATCGCCTCCGCGAGGAGATTCCGCGGCAGCTGTTCGACGTGCCCGTGCAAGCGGCGATCGGCTCCCGGATCATCGCCCGGGAGACGGTCAAGGCGCGCCGCAAGGACGTGCTCGCCAAGTGCTACGGGGGCGACATCACACGGAAGCGGAAGCTCCTCGAGCGGCAGAAGAAGGGGAAGAAGCGGATGAAGCAGGTAGGAACGGTGGAGGTGCCGCAGGAGGCGTTTCTCGCAGTCCTCAAGCTCGGGGGAGAGCGCCGGTGAGTGGCCACGTTCGCCACCTCTACGTGCATCTCCCCTTCTGCGGCTACCGCTGCGGCTACTGCGACTTCGTCACGCTCGTGGGACGACGTGGGAGCCACCAGGCCTATGTCGACGCCTTGCTCGCCGAGCTCGCGCTCGAGCGCGCGTCGCTCGCCGACGAGCTCCAGACGGTCTTCCTGGGGGGCGGGACGCCGACCTACACGGACGGGGCCGCGCTCGACCGGCTCCTGGAAGCGCTGCCTCTTGCCGCGGAGGTGACGGTCGAGGCGAATCCCGAGACCGTAACTCCCGAGCTCGCCCGACTGCTTCGGCGCCGTGCCGTGACACGCGTCTCGCTCGGCGCGCAGAGCTTCCAGCCCGAGGCCGCAGCCGTGCTCGAGCGCCGGGCCGGCCCCGATGATGTCCGGCGCGCGTACTACCATCTGCGTGATGCCGGGTTTGACAACATCTCCCTCGACCTCCTCTACGGCATCCCCGGCCAGAGCTCCGCCGACCTCGCCCGCGACCTTGCAGAGGCGATCGCGCTCGGGCCCGAGCACCTCTCGTGCTACGAGCTCGAGGCCAAGCCCGGGACGCGCTTCACCTTCGTGCACGGGGACGAGCTGGCGCGGCAGGCAGAGGCGATGGAGGGCTACCTCGAGCTCGTCGTCGAGACGCTCGTCGCCGCCGGCTATCGCTGGTACGAGACGTCGAGCTTCTGCCGGGCCGGTCGACGGGCGCGCCACAACCTCGGCTACTGGCGCGGCGAGGACTATCTCGGCATCGGCATCGGCGCGGTCTCGACCGTCGACGGCCTGCGCTGGCGGAACCGTCCGCAGCTGGCCGGCTACCTCGGCGCCCTGGCCGCCGAGGGGCGGCCGCCGCGAGCTGAGGAGCCGCTCGAGCCGGAGGTGGTGCAACGCGAACGGCTGATGCTGGGCCTGCGCCTGGACGAGCCGGTCGCGCTCACCCGGGTCGAGGGCGTCGTCGACGGGGCGGCGCTCGTGCGGATGGAGCAGCTCGGACTGGCGGAGCGGCGCCGCGGCGGCATCGTCCTGACGAGACGGGGACGCTTTCTCGGCGGCGGCGTGACCGTGGAGCTCATGGCCGAAAGCCCTGCAAAAAGTACAATTTAGGTCAATGGCAGACGCACAGGAGCTTCGTCTCAGTCAACGGCAGGAGCTGATCCTGGCGCGGGTCGTCGAGAAATACGTCGCCACGGGCTCGCCCGTGGGCTCCAAGACGCTCGTCGAGCGGCCCGGCCTGGACGTGTCCTCCTCGACCGTCAGGTACGAGCTGGCGGTGCTCGAAGAACAGGGGCTGCTCATGCATCCGCACACGTCGGCAGGGCGGGTCCCGACCGACGCGGGTTACCGGCTCTTCGTCGATCGGCTGCTCGACCGTCTCGAGGTGCGGCCGGAAGCGCTCGCGCTCGATCTCTCGGGCGTGGAGAGCCAGGTCGACTCCGCGCTCCGAGCGACGACCGACGCGCTGGCCGATCTCACGCACCTGCTCGCGCTGGTCTCCGCCCCGCCGCTCGAGACGACGATCGTGCGCCACGTCGAGGTGCTGCTCCTGCAACCCCATGTCGTCATGGTCGTCGTTATCACGTCCACGGGCGGCGTGACCAAACGGCTCCTGACCTTCGAGGAGCCGGTGGACGTTGGCCTGGCGGACTGGGCCGGCCAGTATCTGAACGAGACGGTCGCAGGCCTTCGCCTCGGCGCGCGCCTCCTGCGGAGCCGCTTCGAGGACGTCGCGCTCTCGGAGCGGGAGCGAGCGTTCCTCAACCGGGTGCGACCGGCCTTCACCGACGTCTTGGAGGCCGAGGAGCAGACGCTCTACGTCGGCGGGACGGCCGGGGTGCTCGACGAGTTCCGGGCGGACGAGCTGAGGACGTATCGCCATCTGCTCGAGGTGCTCGAGCAGCGCGCCGCCCTGCTCGACCTCCTGCGAGCGAGCCTGGGCTCGAAGCGGCCGTTCGTCCGGGTCGGCCCCGACCTCGACGATCCCGATCTCGCGGGCGTCTCGCTCGTCGGCGCCGCGTACGGCCTTCAGCACCTGAACCTCGGCACCGTCAGCCTGCTCGGGCCTACCAGAATGGACTACGAGAAGGCCATCGCCGCCGTGCGCTCCGCGGCGTACGAGCTGTCGCGGTTCGTCGAGGAGCTGTACGAGAGCTGAGCAGGTCGTGCCGCCGGCGGGCGCGAGTACCCTAGATACGTGGCCACGACTCGACGCGACTACTACGAGATCCTCGGCGTCTCGCGGGATGCGGACGACCGGGCGATCAAGACGGCCTTCCGGCGTCTCGCACGCGAGCTCCACCCGGATGTCTCCGACCATCCGGAGGCGCACGAGCGCTTCCGCGAGGCCGCCGAGGCCTACGAGGTGCTGTCGAGCTCCGAGACGCGTGAGCTCTACGACCGTTACGGGCACGAAGGGCTGCGGACGGGTGGGTTCCGGCCGACCGACTTCGACTTCGACCGGCTCAACGACCTCTTCTCGGCGTTCTTCGGCGACGATCTCTTCGGCGGGCTGGGCGGCCGCTCGGGCCGACGGTCGACGCGGGGAGCGGACGTGCTGGCGGAGGTCGAGATCGAGCTCGTCGAGGCTGCCCGCGGGGTGCAGCGCGGCGTCCCCTTCCCGGCGGTCGTCGACTGCGCGACGTGCGGCGGCAGCAGCGCCGCGCCGGGTACCGAGCGCGTCTCCTGCCGGGGATGCGGGGGGACGGGGCGGCTCCAGTCCGTCTCCAACTCGTTCTTCGGCCAGATCGTCCGCACACAGCCGTGTCCCGAGTGCGACGGGCTCGGCGAGGTCGCCGATACTCCCTGCCCGGACTGCGGTGGCGCGGGCCGCGTCAGCGAGGAGCGCGAGCTCGAGCTCGAGATTCCGCCGGGGATCCACGACGGACAGCGCATCCGGCTGAGCGGGGAGGGCCATGCCGGCGTGCTCGGAGGCAGGGCAGGCGATCTCTACGTGTTGGTGCACGTGCGGCCCGACGAGCGCTTCGTGCGGGAGGGCAACGACATCGTCTCGGCGGTCGACCTGACGATGACGCAGGCCGCTCTCGGCACGACCCTCGCCGTCGAGACGCTCGACGGCGAGCTCGAGCTCGAGTTCGAGCCGGGAACACAGCCGGGCGAGGTCCGCACGCTTCGAGGCAAAGGCATGCCGGTCCTCCAGGGCCGAGGCCGGGGCGATCACCGCGTCCTCGTCGACGTCGCAGTCCCGGTCAACCTCACCGTGGAGCAGCGCAAGCTCCTCGGGGATTTCAGCCGCAGCGAGCACGAACGGAACTACGGGTCGGACGGCGGCTTCTTCGAGAAGCTCCGCGCCGCGTTCCGCTGAGCACCCTGAAGCGAGTGACGGTGTCGGTTCCGCTCGAGCGGGCCGAAGAGGCCCGTGCGGTCATGCTCGACCAGTTCCCGAGAGGATTCGAGGAGCGGGAGGGCGACGGCGTGCTCGAGCTCGCCGCGTACACGGAGCGAGCCGACGCGGTGAAGCTCCTCGGCGAGCTCGGCCCGGTGCGCGAGCTCGAGGTCGTGGCCCGCTGGGAGGACGAGTGGCGCCGATTTCACCGGCCTGTGCGCGTCGGCCCGCTCTGGATCAGTCCTTCCTGGGAGGCTGCCGACGCCGACGCGACAGCGATCGTGATCGACCCGGGCAGGGCCTTTGGAACGGGAGCGCACGCGACGACGAGGCTGTGCCTCGAGCTCCTCCTCGGGCTCGAGCCGTCAAGCCTCGTCGATCTCGGTGCAGGCTCGGGCGTGCTTGCGGTTGCAGCGGCGAAGCTCGGCTTCGCGCCGGTCGTCGCGCTCGAGAACGACGATGCTGCCGTGGAAGCAGCTCGTCGCAACGCGGCGGCAAACGACGTCGAAGTCGAGGTGCGCTCGGCCGACGTGCTCGCCGATCCGCTCCCCGCCGTCGAAGTCGCCGTCGCGAACATTGCCCGCGAGCCCGTCGAGCGCGCAGCCGAGCGCTTCGCCGGCTCGTTCGTCGTCGGCTCGGGCTATCTCGAGGACGAGCAGCCCGCGGCAAAGGGCTGGCGCGTCACGGATCGACGGCTGAGCGAGGGCTGGGCAGCCGACCTGCTCGTGCGCGCATCGAGTTGACGCGTCCGGTCGGCTAGCATCGCCCGCTGATGGCGACCTTCACCGTCGACTTCCTCGGCTGCAAGGTCTCGCAGACCGACGGCCAGGGGATCCGGGAGCGTCTCCTCGCCGACGGGCACGCGTCGGCCCGTGAGGCCGCGGACGTCGCCGTCGTGAACACGTGCTGCGTCACGCACGAGGCCGTGCGCAAGTCGCGCCAGGCGGCACGCCGAGCGGCTCGGACTGCGGGGCGGGTCTATGTGACCGGCTGCGGCGCCAACCTCGCCGGCGACGCGTTCGCTGGGCTCCCCGACAACGTCACCGTCGTCCACCTCCCGAGCGAGCGAACGCCCGAGTTTGTGGCGCGCGACGTGGGCGCGATCGGCTGCGTTCGCGCGGATTTCGGGGTGGACCGGGTGCGAGCGTTCGTGAAGATCCAGGACGGCTGTAGCTTCGGTTGCGCCTTCTGCGTCATTCCGCAGGTTCGCGGCGGCTCCCGCAGCCGCCCGGCGGAGGCCGTGCTCGGCGAGGTCCGGCGCCGGGTCGAGCAGGGCCACCGGGAGGTCGTCCTGACCGGTATCAACCTCGGCTGCTACCGCGACCGCGGAGCCGGCTTCGACCTGGCCCAACTCGTGCGCGACGCCGGCGCGACGCCGCGTCTGGAGCGGCTCCGGCTCTCCTCGATCGAGGTCAATCACCTGAGCGAGAGCCTGATCGCAGCCATGCGTGAAACGCCCGTCGTCTCGCCCCATCTGCACGTTCCGCTCCAGTCCGGCGACGACGGTGTGCTCGCTGCGATGGGGCGCCGGTACACGAGCGCCACGTACCTTCGGCGGGTGGCGCGCGCGGAGGGCTTCAACCTGACCGCGGACGTGATCGTCGGGTTTCCGGCCGAGGACGAAGCAGCGTTCGCGCGGACGCTGGCGGTCGTACGGGAGGCGGGTCTCACGAAGGTGCACGTGTTTCCGTACTCGCCGCGACCGGGGACGCAGACGGCCGCATCGGACACCGTCTCGCCCGAGGTGAAGAAGGAGCGGAGCGCCCGCCTCAGGGCGCTGTCGGCCGAGGCGTGCAGGCGACGCTGGCACGAAAAGGTGGGCTCCGAGGACGCGGTGCTCGTCGACCGGCCGGGGCGTGGATATGGAGACGACTACACTCCCTGGCTCGTCGAGGCGCCCGTGGGAGAGCTCGTGCGCGCCAGGGCGGTGGACGTGAGCGAGAATGGAATCGTCGGTGTCCCGGTCTGATTGCCTCTTCTGCCGCCTCTACGCGGAGGGCGATCACGTGCGCAAGTCCAACGGCTTCGCGGCGGTTCGCGACATCAACCCCAAGGCGCCGACGCACCTGCTCGTGGTTCCGGAGCGCCATGTCGACACGTTCCGCGACGTCGGTGCCTTCGCGGGCGAGGAGGCTCGGCGCATGCTCGAGTTCGTCGCGGACACCGCCCGTGAAGCCGGCCTCGAGGACTACCGCGTCATCGTCAACGTCGGCCCCGACGCCGGGCAGACGGTCTTCCACCTTCACTGGCACATCCTGGGAGGTTCCCCGACCCTGGCAGGCTTCGAATGACGCTGATCGCCGAGATCGAGGACGAGATCAAGGGCGCAATGCGGGCGCGCGATCAGCTGCGAACGGACACGCTCCGCCTTACGCTTGCATCGCTTCGGGCGGCGGAGAGGGAGCTCGGCCGGCCGCTGAAGGAAGACGAGGAGCTGCAGGTGCTGCAGCGCGAACGGAAGCGCCGGGCCGAAGCCGCCGAGGCGTTTCGCGCAGCCGGGCGCGACGAGCAGGCCGAGAAGGAAGAGGACGAGCTCGGGGTGATCGAGGAGTTCATGCCCGAGCCGCTGGACGAGGAGGAGCTCGAGCGGATCGTCGACGACGCGATCGCAGAGACGGGGGCGACGTCCTTGCGCGATCTGGGGCGGGTGATGGCTGACGTGATGCCGCAGGTCGCGGGCCGGGCCGACGGCTCCGAGGTGAGCCAGCTCGTGCGCGAGAAGCTGGCCTGATTCGCCGGGCTCTCGGCGCGGTCTCGTGCGCCACCCGTGCGCCGAGCTTCGCTAGAACCCCCGGTGGGGGACGCTGGTGGGAGCCGGGCGTTTGCGCACGCCCGGCGTGCCCCGGGGCTGCGACAGGTGGCTGGGAGGCTCGCACCCACGCCTCAGGCGGGCGGCCTGGACGAGCCGCGCCGGCGACTAGAATTCACGTGTTGCAGCAGGTTCTGTCCGTCTCCAACGAGGTAGCCGCCGAGCTCGCCACCGTCGACGACGGGATCCTGGGGGCGCTGCGCGACCGGATGGGCTGTGCGATCCGTCTTCGCGGCAACCAGCTGACGCTCGAGGGCGACGACGGCCAGGTGGGCGAGGCGCGGCTCGTCATCGACGAGCTCGTCGACTTGGTCGAGGACGGGCACGCGATCGGCCCGGGCACGGTGGACGCCGTGCTCGCGGCTCTCGAGGTGGCCAAGGACCCGCGCGAGATCTTCGAGGACGTCGTCTGGCGGCACCGGGGCAAGAAGATCACGCCGAAGACGGTCAACCAGAAGCGCTACGTCGACGCAATCCGCTCGGGGACGATCACATTCGGGATCGGCCCGGCCGGAACCGGCAAGACCTATCTCGCGATGGCGCTCGCCGTGGCGGCGCTCGCCGACCGGGACGTCAACCGGCTCATCCTCACCCGCCCCGCGGTCGAGGCGGGAGAGCGGCTCGGGTTCCTTCCCGGCGACATGCTCGCCAAGGTCGATCCGTACCTGCGTCCGCTCTTCGACGCGCTCTACGACATGCTCGACGCCGACCGGCTGAACGCGTTCATGGAACGAGGGACGATCGAGGTCGCGCCGCTCGCGTTCATGCGCGGCCGCACGCTGAACGACTCGTTCATCATCCTCGACGAGGCTCAGAACACGACGCCGGAGCAGATGCAGATGTTCCTCACCCGGCTCGGGTTCGGCTCGAAGGTCGTCGTCACCGGCGACGTCACGCAGATCGACCTTCCGCAGGACCAGGCTTCGGGCCTCATTCACGTACGGCAGATCCTGGGCGACATCGACGGCATCGACTTCGTCGAGTTCGGGAACCAGGACGTCGTCCGCCACGTGCTCGTCCAGCGCATCGTCGAGGCGTACAAGCGCCACGCGGAGGAGACGGGCACGCAGCGGCGCCGGTGATCCGGATCGAGCTCCGCAACGAGAGCGGCGTGGCCGTCGACGAGAAGCCCGTCGAAGAGCTCTGCCGCCGGGTGCTCGCGGGGGAAGGGGTGGCGGAGGGTGATCTTGGCGTCTCCTTCGAGGCGCCCGCGCGCATGCGAGAGCTGAAGCGCGAGCATCTCGGGAACGACGAGACGGCCGACGTCCTCTCCTTCCCGATCGACGCGCGCGACCGGCTCCCGGAAGGACTGCCACGGCAGCTCGGCGACGTCTTCCTTTGCCCTCAGGTGGTCGGCGAAGCCTGGCGAGGCCCGCTCGTGCACGGGCTCCTGCACCTGCTCGGCTACGAGCACGGAACGGAGATGGAGCGCCGAGAGCGAATTCACGCGACATGACTGAGAGCGCCCCGCCCGAACGTGAGACGCAGCCCGCGCGGCGAATGCCGCGGATGCTCCAGAGCCTCAACTGGGCCTTCGAGGGCGTGATCCACGTCCTGCGCACCGAGACCAACATGCGGATCCACTTCGCAGTGGCGACGGCCGTGCTCGTCCTCGCGTTCTCCTACGGCGTCACGAGGCTGGAGCTGATGGCGATCCTCGTCGCGATCTCCTTCGTTCTCATCGCGGAGATGGTGAACACCGCCATCGAGGCGACGATCGACCTGACGGCGACCTCGTTCGACCCGCTTGCGAAAGCCGCGAAGGACATCGCTGCCGGCGCCGTCCTCATCGCCAGCGTGAATGCCGTCGTCATCGGCTACCTCGTCTTTGCCGACCGGCTCACGCAGCCGAGCACGAGGCTCGTCGAGCGCCTGCGCGAGGCGCCCAGCACCCTCACGCTGATCGCGCTCATCCTCATCATCCTGATCGTGATCGCAACCAAGGCGCTGACCGGGCGGGGGACGCCGCTTTCCGGCGGCCTTCCTTCTGGGCATGCGGCCGTAGCCTTCGGCGGCTTCACCGCGATCACGTTCATCGTGGAGGAGCAGCGAGTCGCCGTGGCGTTCGTGGCCCTGATCATGGCTCTCCTCGTCGCACAGACGAGGATCGAGTCTGGGATCCACACGACGAGCGAGGTCGTCCTCGGCGCCGTCGTCGGTACGCTCGTGACCATGATTCTCTTCCAGGTTCTTGCATGACGGACGCAGAGCTACTCGAGCTGGCCACTGCCGCCTCCGCGAACGCGTACGCGCCGTACTCGAAGTTCCACGTGGGTGCGGCCGCCCTCCTGCGCGATGGGCGCGTGATCACCGGGGTCAACGTCGAGAACGCCGCCTACCCGCTCGGGGTCTGCGCCGAGCGGTGCGCCCTCGCCCGGGCGGCTGCCGAGGGGGTACGGCCCGGCCACGTCGAGGCGGTCGCCGTCACCGCGTCGCCATGCGGCGGCTGCCGGCAGTGGCTCGCCGAGTTCGAGGTCGACCGCGTGATCTTCCCGCACGAGGGCGAGGTGCTAACGAGGCGGCCCGACGAGCTGCTGCCGGATTCGTTCGTCCTGTGAGGTCGGGGTTCGTCGCCGTCACCGGGCGGCCCAACGTCGGGAAGTCGACGCTCGTGAACGGGCTCGCCGGCGACAAGGTCGCGATCGTCTCCGACAAGCCGCAGACCACCCGCAGGCGAATCTCGGCAGTCGTCGACGGCGAGGTCGCGGGCGAGCCCTACCAGCTCGTCCTCGTCGATCTGCCGGGCTTCCAACGGCCCCGCGACCCCCTGACGAGGCGCATGCAGGCGACGGTCGACGAGGCGCTCGAGGACGTCGACGGCTTCCTCTTCGTCCTCGCCGCCGACGAGACGATCGGGCCGGGCGATCGCTTCATCGCGGAGCGCGTCTACGCCGCCGGGCCGCCCGTGATCGTTGCGCTGAACAAGGTCGACCGTCTTCCCTCGGCCCGGATCGCCGAGCAGATCGCCAAGGCCGCGACGCTCGGCGAGCTCCACGCGCTCCATCCGGTCAGCGCCCTCACCGGCGACGGCCTCGAGCCGCTCCGGGCGGAGCTCGCGGGACTGCTCCCCGAGGGGCCGCGGTACTTCGAGGACGGCGTGCGAACCGATCTTCCGCTCGAGGACCGGGTCGCCGAGGTCGTGCGCGAAAAGGCGCTCCAGCTGACGCGCGAGGAGGTGCCGCATGCGATCTCGGTGGAGGTCGACGAGCTCGACGCCGGTGCCGGCCGGATAAGCGCGCAGGTTTGGGTGGAAACCCAGTCGCAGAAGGGAATCGTCGTCGGCAAGGGCGGGGGTATGATCCGCGCAATCGGCACGCGCGCCAGGCCTGAGGTCGAATCGCTTCTGGGGCGGCCCGTGTTTCTCGAGCTCCGCGTGAAGGTGAGGCCGAGATGGCGCCGGGACGAGGGAGCGCTCGAGCGCTTGGGCATCTAGACCTCAAGGGGAAGATGGCGGTTGTCAGGACACCGGACGAATTCGAGGCGGGCCTCGCCCGTTACCTCTTCGAGCGCTCCGAGGAGGCCCGCGCGGTGCGGGTCGGCGAGAAGGAGACGAGCGAGCAGGCCGCGATCGTCGAGCGCTACGGGGACCTCTTCACGCGCGAGCAGCACGAGGCACTCCGCGAGGCCGAGGAAGCGGCGTCAGGCGAGGGGCGCGAGCGCCTCTACCGCCTGCGAGAGGCCGCCGCCGGAGGCGTCGTCGTGCGTGAGCTGGCCGAGGAGTCCGACAGGCTCGAGAATGCCCTCCTCGCCGAGCGGGTCGAGTTCCGCGGCGAGTCGTTGCCGCTCCGCTCGGCCCAGGCGCAACTCGCGGTTCTCGACGACTACGCGGATCGCGCCGAGTTGGGCGAGCTCGCCGCCGACGCCTCGGCGCGGTTCAACGACGCTCGGTACGAGCTGATGCGGAAGGGCGAGGCCCTCGAATCCGAGCTGTCCGGCGAGCATGATCCCGTCCGACGCAGCGCAGCGCGCAAGGCCATCGACCTCCACGCCCTTTCCGGAGCGCTACAGAAGGCGGTGCGCCGCCAAGACCGCTCGTGGCAACCGCTGCGCGAGGAGTGGCTCGACCGCGTGCTCGGGGCCGAGCGTGAGGCGGAGCCGGCGTCCCACCATGTCGCCTATCTGCGTCGGATGTCGCCCTTCGCCGCCTTCTACCCGAAGGAGCGCTGCGTGCCCGTCTGTCTGGAGACCCTCTCGAGCCTCGGCTTCGACTTGGCCACGAACGGACGCATCAAGCTCGATCTGGACGACCGGCCGCAGAAAAGCCCGCGCGCGTGTGTGATCGCCTCCGACCCGCCCACGGTCGTCCATCTGATCACTCGCGCTCAGGGCGGCCTGCACGACTACCAGGCGTTCCTCCACGAGGCCGGGCACGCGCTGCACTACGCCGGGCTCGACGCCGAGCTTCCGTACACCTTTCGCAGGCTTTCGCGCGACCACGCGCTGACCGAGATCTACTCGTTCCTGCTCGAGTCGATCACCCGCGAGCCCGGTTGGCACGTCCAGCACCTGGGCGCCTCGGAGGCGGACGCCCGTCAGCGCGCCGAGGCGGGGCGTTTCCTCGAGGTGCTCCTCTTCCGGCGCTACGCGGCCAAGCTCGCCTACGAGCTCGAGCTCTGGGCCGACTTCGGCAACGCGGGCGACTACGCGCAGACCTACGAGGCCAACCTGCGGGCCGCGGTCGGCTTCCGCTACCGCGCGGACGGCTACCTCGCGGACCTGGACGGTGACTTCTACTCGGCGGACTACCTGAGGGCGTGGATCCGCACGGCTCAGCTGAGGGCGTTCCTGCGCGAGTCGATCGGCGAGGACTGGTGGCGCCGCCCGGAGACCGGTGAGCACCTGCGCGCGCTCTTCCTGGAGGGCACGCGCCCGACGAGCGAGGAGGTCGCCGACCGTCTCGGCTACGACCCGCTCGACACCGAGCCGCTTGTCGAGGAGCTCGTCGCCGCCTAACTACGCTGGACGGCGTGGGCCGAAGTAGGCAACCGTCGCGACCGCAAACCCGGCCAGGGACGCCGCAAAGCCGACCAGGGCCGTCTTCGTGCTCATCGTGCGCTTCATGCCCTTTGTATCGGCACGAAAGCGCCCGGTCATGAGCCTGCCCGTTGCTACTAGCGGTACGTCACGTGCCGGGAGCTGCGGAAGACCGCGACCTGCCAGGGCTGGAGGCGGTCGCCCATGCCCTTCGGGAGCATCAGGTTCTCGGCGGCACTCGAGTGCGGGAGGCCGCAGGCGTGGGCGAGCTCGTGGGCGAGGACCCGCAGTCGCTTGCCGGTCAGCGCCGTCATGTCGACGGTGACGTGGTCGACGAGCGGGCCGAGCGAGCAGCCGGCCTTGCCGAGGACGTCTCTGACGACGAAGACCGTGATCGGGCTGCCCGAGCCCGTGATCCCGCCGCGCTCGGAGTGACGGCGGAAGAACGCGCCGCCCGGGCCGAAGTCGGCCTTGTACGAGCCTTCTGCGCAGGGCGAGTCGAGCGCGGCGGCCGGCGCGGGGATCTCCAGCGTTCGCACCATTGGCTCGGCCGCAGGAACGAGATCGACCGCGAGTATCTCGCGGAGCACGCGCTGGGCATTCGCGATGCTCGGCTCGACGTCCTCGGCTTTCGCCACCGGCCGTCCCTGCTCGTCCCGGAGGATGACTACCCGGATCCGCAGCTTCTTCGGCCGCCGCGAGCCCGCGAGACTCCCCGCCAGCTCCGGTATCCCGACGACACGATTCCCCGTCTCGCGCAGGACGTTCAGCCCTTGGGTGAAGCCCGAAGCGAGGAGGAGCGGCGCCACGGAACGAGATTACGTGAGGGCTACACTTCGGGCATGGCGCAGGCACCCGCCCTGCCGAGCGGGTTCGAGCTCCCCCTCGAGCCCCGGCTTCCTCGCATCGGCTCCGTCGACCAGGTCGCGGTCGAGCAGCGCGCCGCCACGCTCGCCACGCGCTCGATCAAACGCGAGTCGAAGCTGTTCGCGCTCGATCTCGCCGTCCGCATGATGGACCTGACGACGCTCGAGGGCGCCGATACGCCTGGGAAAGTGGCCGCGCTCAGCTCCAAGGCGATGCGTCCCGATCCCGCGGATCTGACCGTCCCGCCGGTCGCTGCGGTCTGTGTGTATCCGAACCTCGTCCCGCTCGCGCTCGA
>JBOHAB010000040.1:0-16034 GCA_050697655.1 Gaiellaceae bacterium | reverse complement strand
GCAGCTCATCCTCGACATCTTCGCCCAGCATGCCCGCAGCGCCGAGGGCAAGCTGCAGGTCGAGCTGGCGCAGCTCGAGTACAACCTGCCGCGGATGCGCGGGATGTGGCAGCATCTCGAGCGCCTTGGAGGCGGGATAGGCACGCGCGGCCCGGGCGAGTCGCAGCTCGAGACGGACCGCCGCCTCGCCCGCCGCAGAGTGGGCGTCCTCAAGCGCCGGCTTCGCGACCTGCAACAGCGGCGGGCCGTGCAGCGAAAGGCGCGCGAGCGCTCGTCGGCGCCGGTCGTCGCGCTCGCCGGCTATACGAACGCCGGCAAGTCGACCCTCCTGAACGCCCTCACCGACGCCGACGTCTCCGTCGACGACCGGCTCTTCGAGACGCTCGACCCCACGACTCGCGGCTTCGAGCACGAAGGCCGACGGTACCTCGTCACCGACACGGTGGGCTTCATCCGGCGCTTGCCGCACCAGCTCGTCGAGGGCTTCGCGGCGACGCTGGAAGAGACCCTGTTGGCCGATCTCGTCCTTCACGTTGCCGATGCGTCGCTCCCCGACGAGCGCCTCGACGACACGATCGCGGCCGTCGACTCCGTCCTCACCGGCATCGGCGCTGACGAGCTTCCGGTCGAGCTCGTCCTCAACAAGATCGACCTCGTCGACCCCTTGCGCAGGCGCCGGCTGGTCAACCGCTTCCCCGGCGCATTGCAGCTCTCGGCGCGGGGTGGGGAGGGGCTGCCCGAGCTGCGGGCACGGATCGCCGAGCGCTTCGCCGACCGCTTCAGGCCGGTGCGCCTGCTCGTTCCCTACGAGCAGGGACGGGTCCTGAAGGAGCTCTACGACCTCGGCGCCCCCATCGAGGAGCGGGTCGACCGCGCCGACGGCGTGCTCGTGCACGCGCGCCTGCCGGAGCGTGAGCTGACTCGCTACGCCCCGTACCTGATCGCGGACGCGGCCACACCGGCGGCCGAGGCCCACGAGGCGTGATCGAGCTCTCCGTCGTCAGGCTGCGCGAGGACGCACGAGTCCCCGAGCGTGCCTATCCCGGCGACGCGGGGCTCGACCTTTCCACCTGCGAGCCGCTCAGCATCGGGCCCGGAGAGCGGGCGGTGGTGAGCACCGGTCTGGCGGTCGCCATCCCCGAAGGCTTCGCCGGCTTCGTCCAGCCCCGTTCGGGACTGGCCGCGCGTCACGGCATCGCGGTCGTCAATTCGCCGGGCCTGATCGACTCGGGCTATCGCGGCGAGATCAGGGTCGTCCTCCTCAACACCGACAGGGAGCACGCGTTCGTCGCCGACGTCGGCGAGAGGATCGCGCAGTTGGTGGTCCTGCCGGTTCCCGAGCTGGAGCTCGTCGAGCTCGACGAGCTGCCGGCGAGCGAGCGCGGAGTCAGGGGCTTCGGCTCGTCACGTTACTAACATGGAGCCTCGCATCCGCGTGTCCGCGATCCTGCGGCGCGAGAGCCGGCTCCTGCTCGTGAGGCACGAAAAGGGAGGTCGAGAGTACTGGCTGCTCCCCGGCGGGGGCCTGGGCGGCGGCGAGACCCTTCTCGAGGCCGTCAAGCGCGAGCTCGCGGAGGAGCTCGGGCTCGACGAGAACTTCCCGCTCGAAGGCCCTGTCGCGCTCGCGGACTCGATCTCGCCTGCCGGCTGGCCGCCGAAGCACGTCGTCCACATCGTCTTTGCCGGCTACCTCGGCGACCGGTCACTCGACCGCGTCACGTCCGGCGACCCCGCGGTCCGGAACCACCGCCTCTTCGATGTCGACGAGCTTGCCGGCCTGGCCGTCCACCCACCGATTCAACGGTTCCTCGCGCGCTGGCAGCCGGGCGACCCGACGGTCTATCTCGGCTCGCTCTGGGCGCCCTGACCCGGCGTTGCGGCCGGTCGAACCTGCTCGCCTACACTTCCGAGCGAGGCTGCGTGTGCCACGCTATTCCGACGCCCGGATCCTCGAGGAGCTGACCGCCTGCGCGGAGCGTCTTGGCCGCTCGCCGACGATGCGCGAGTTCTCGGGCGACCCTCGCGTCCAGATGCATCCCCAGACCGTGGTCGAGCGCTTCGGCACCTGGAACGCTGCGAAGCGCCGGGCAGGTCTCGTCCCGCGACGCTTCGCCACGAAGGCGGAGCTCCTCGCCCAGCTCCGGGCGCTCGGCTCCGAGCTCGGCCGAACCCCAACCGGGCCGGACCTCGACGCGCGCCGCGCGCGGCTCCCGTCGAAGTCCCTTTACTGGCACAGGTTTGGCTCGTTCTCGAATGCGCTCCGCGAGGCCGGCTTCGCCGTGCCCCGTCGGAGCGAGCGTCGCGAGCGCGCGCTCGAGGAGGGGGCGAGGCTGGCGCGCCGGCTCAGGCGCCTGCCGAGCATCGCCGACTGGAGGCGCGCCCGCACGCGCATTCCGGCGCTTCCCTCCGAGTGGCAGGTCTACCGGCTCTTCACCAACGGCGGAGGCGGCTGGACCGCCTTCCGGTCGGCGCTCCGCAAGCGGATCGACGGGCGACCCTAGCGAGCGCGCGCGGCGGCCGTGGCGATCACGGCCAGGCGCGCCAGGCACGATCGCGCCTCTTCCGGCGCGCGCACGGGCGGGAGAGGCGTCTCCTCGACGAAGCTCCGGTCGGGCTCGAACGACTCAGTCCGCCGCACGCCGCCGCCTGCGATCGCAAGGAGGGTTCCTTCGCCGAGCTCGCGCTTCCGCAGCCTGACGCCTGCATAGCGCTCGACCAGCTCCAGCGCCGTCGGCGTGGAGGCGAAGAACAGCTCGGTGCGGCCCTCCCCGACCCAGAGCGGGCGACCGATGCCGCGCGCGACGTAGAGCGTCTCGGCGTCGCGCTCGTCGACCCACGCGGCGGCCATGGAGCCGTGCAGCTCTTCGAGCGCCGAGGCTCGGCTGGACGCCTCTTCGGCGAGGGCGAAGATGGCCTCGGAGTCGACGGTCATGCCCGGCTCGGCCCGCTCGAAGCCGTGGTCGGCGATGATCTCCTCGTCGTTCACGATGATCCCGTTGTGGACGCCGACGACCGCGCCGTGCCGGATCGGATGGTTGTTGGCCGTGAGGCTCGGGTGCCCCTTCGTGTAGTCGCGCACGTGCACGAGCGCCTGGCGTGCGCCCTCGGGGACGGCCAGCCGGTCGAGGAGCGCGCTCGCGCCGCCACGCTGCTTGTGCACGGCGACGGGGAAGCCTGGGCCACGAGAGGCGTAACCGACCGCGTCGGACCCGCGCTCCGAGATTGCGGCCAGCAGCGTCTGAGTCACGAGGGTCTGCCCGACCCGCGACTCGTCACTCAGGCTATATCCCGCGACTCCGCACAACGCTCGCTCTCACCGATCCTAGGTAGATCCCCGGACGTCCCATGGCCTGAGCGGCCGCAGAGGCCATGTTTCGCCGCACTGAACAGACACTACCACTCTGGACGGGCAAGGAAACCGTTCTCATCCCTCCGGAAGAGCACTTCGGTTAGGGGCTCAAGTCGGTTGGCTCTGCCGCCGATAGCAATCCGGTGGAGCCTTCGACCGCGGAACTGCGAGACCTGCCCGAGCGCCTCGAAAACGAGGGGCCGAGGCTCGAGCTCGTCCCCGATCCGGGCGACGACGAGCACAACGCCGAGCCGTCGGCGGAGACCCCTGCGCCGACGCAGGATCCGCTGAAGCTCTACGTGCGCCAGATCGGCAGCGGACCGCTTCTCACCCGCGACCAGGAGCGCGAGCTCGCACGGCGGAAGGACCAGGGAGACGAGTGGGCGAAGCGCCGGCTGGTCGAATGCAATCTCCGGCTCGTGATGTCGATCACGCGGAACTATGTCAACTCGGGCGTGCCGCTCCTCGACCTGATCCAAGAGGGAAACCTCGGCCTGATGCGCGCAGTGGAGAAGTTCGACTACCGCCGGGGCTTCAAGCTCTCCACCTACGCGACCTGGTGGATCCGCCAGTCCGTGACCCGCGCGATCGCCGACCAGGGGCGGACGATCCGCCTGCCCGTGCACGTCGTCGACCAGGTGCGACGCGCCAAGCGCGCCCGGCGCGTCCTCGTGCAGAAGCTGAACCGCGATCCGCTCCCCCAGGAGATTGCCGCCGAGAGCGGGATCGACCTCGAGCGGGTGATCGAGCTCTTCGACCTCGTCGAGGATCCGGTCAGCCTGGACACGCCCGTCGGCGACGGCGAGTCCCTCTACTCCGACCTGCTCGAGGACGAGAACGCCGACCACCCGGACGACGCCCTCGCCGAGGTCCTCTGCGGAGTCGAGCTGGACGAGGCGCTCGGATCCCTGGACGCTCGCATGCGGCACGTGGTCGAGCTCCGCTTCGGCCTGAACGGCCGTCTCCCGCAGACGCTCGAAGAGGTAGGCAACGAGCTCGGCGTCACGCGCGAGCGCGTGCGCCAGCTGGAGTCCCGCGCCCTCCGCGAGCTCCAGTCCGCCGCGCCCGAGCTGCGCCTCTACCTTCGCACCGCCTAGTAGCTGGGGCGGCCGCCGTGCCGCCAGGTAGCGTGAAGCTGGCTATGAGCGGCTTCGTTGACGTGCATTCCCACGTCGTCCCGTCGGGGGACGACGGCGCCCGCTCCGTCGAGGCGGGCCTGGGCCTCTGTCTCGAGGCCGCCCGGCACGGAACGCGCGTGCTCTACGCGACGCCGCACGTCTGGCCGTCGCTCACGCTCACGCGCCCGCGCGAGGAGGCGGTGCGCGAGGCGTACACGGAGATGGCCCCGCTGCTCGGGAAGCACGGGCTCGACCTCCAGCTCGGCTGGGAGCTGACCCCTTCCGAGCCGCTGCTCGGGGAGGACCCCGGCCGCTACCGGCTGGGCGATCTGGAAGCCGTGCTCATGGAGGTGCCCTTCCTCGGCTCTCTGGCGCTCACTGAGCGTCTCGGGGCGCACGTGGCGGCCTCGGGGCTTACCCCGATCATCGCCCATCCTGAGCGCGCTGAGGGCGTGCGCGAGGAGATGCGGGCCGTCTCCGGCTTCCGAGAGCGGGGCTGGCTCATTCAGGTGAACACCACCAGCCTCCTCGGCGCCCACGGCCTCGAGCAGGAGGAGGCCGCCTGGCGGCTCGTCCGCGGAGGCCTCGCCGACCTCGTCGCCTCGGACGGCCACCGCATGTCCAGGCCGCCCTTCCTCGACGAGGCTCACCGCCTCGTGCGGGCGCGCCTGGGGAAGAGGGCGGACGCGCTCTTCGACGGGAGCGCGCTGGAGGCCGTGCAGCTAATGAATCGCGACGGCGTCGATCTCGCGCAGCGACGCTAGGCGCGAGAGCGACTCGATCTCGATCTGCCGCACGCGCTCGCGGGTGATCCCGAGGCGGCGGCCGATGTGCTCGAGCGTGTGCGGCTCCTCGCCGCGGAGGCCGTAGCGGAGCTCGAGGACGCGCCGGTCGCGCTCGGGCAGTGACTCGAGCGCGCGGTCGAGCGCCTCCTTCTGCAGATGCCGCTCGGTCACCTCGTCCGGAAGCGGAGCGTCGCCGGCAACGAGGTCGCCGAAGACGGCGTCCTCCTGCTCGCCGATCGGCTGGTCGAGGCTCGTCGAGGCCCGGGCAGCGGCGCGCACCTCGATCGCCTGCTGGAGCGGCAGCCCCGCCTCGTCGGCGATTTCCTCGAGCGAGGGCTCGCGGGCTAGCTGCGTCCAGAGGTGCCGCTCGGCGCGGTGCATCTTCTGCATCCGCTCGACGACGTGAACGGGAACGCGGATCGTGCGCGCCTTGTCGGCGATCGCGCGCGCGACGGCCTGGCGGATCCACCAGGTCGCATACGTGGAGAACTTGAGCCCGCGCTGCCACTCGAACTTCTCCACGGCGCGGATCAGCCCGAACATGCCCTCCTGGATCAGGTCGAGGAACGGCAGACCCTGGTTTCGGTAGTTCTTGGCGATCGAGACGACGAGGCGGAGGTTGCACTCGATCATGCGCTTCTTGGCCTCCATGTCGCCGCGCTCGATCCGCTTCGAGAGCTCCACCTCGTCGGCCGCCGTCAGGAGCGGATGGCGTCCGATCTCCCGCAGGAAGAGCTGGAGGGCGTCGGTGGTCGTCTCGAGCGGCTCCGTTCCGGTCACGACCGGGGCGGGCTCGACCTTCTGGCGGTCGACGACCTCGATCCCGCGTTCCTCGAGCTCCTTGTGCAGCGCCTCGACGTCGCCGGGATCCAGGTCGAGGAGCTCGAGCGCCTCCCGCAGCTCGATCAGCTCGACGACGCCCGAGGCGTCGGCGCGCTCCAACAGCGGCTGAAGCTCGTCGTGCTGGCTGACGATCGAGCGCTCGTCAGGCATTCGGCGATGTCGGAAGCTGGGTCTCCACTGGGATAAGACAAGCCGGCTGCCGGCAGGCGTGCCGGGATTACCCTACCCGTCCGAGCGGCCAAGTCAAACGCGAGGCGTAATTCCGCCTACGCACGATAAGGGGCGTTATGTCAAGTCGGGCGCCGGGCAGCGCAGGAGCCCCCGCCCCGCGAAGCCGACTAGGCGGTCGAGCGCCGCGGCGAACTCGGTCCGCACGCCCGGCACGCCCCGCAGCGCCCAGAGCGTCTCCGCGTTCGCCCAGGCGGCGTCGCGCGCTCTCGAGACCTTCCAGATCGCCACGACGTCGTCGACGTCCCCGAGCGAGCGCTCCACGTGACCCAGGGCGCCGGTTGCGAACGCCTCCTTCACCCGCGCCTCGGCCGCCTCGATCAGGTCGTTGACGAGCATGAAATCGCGGTGCTGAGGACCGCCCCGGTCCGGCTCGAGGCCGAGCGCCGCCCACGTCTCGACGAGCGCGAAGGGAAGGTCGCGGTTGATGTGGGCGTTCATGCCCGCGAGCGCAAACTGGATCGGGGCGATCCCCGGCCGGCTGCGCGCCTCGAGGAACGGCGCCCAGGCCCGCGGCGCGGTCGCGGGCGCTCTCCCCCAGTTGCGCAGGGCGCGGAAGAAGAGGTTGGCGAAGACGACGTCCAGCCAACGGAGGCAGCGCGGGTCGGCGAAGGCTCCGTCGGAGGCCGCTGCGGCCTCGACGTCCTCGGTGACCGGCCGGTAGAGACGGAGAAACCACGCGACACCGTCTCCCGGCGGCAGCGCGTCCTCGAGCGCCCTCATGAGCGCGAGGACATCGCCGATCCGGCGCGGGAAGCGACCGCCGAGCAGCGCGTCGACGGTCACGCTGCCGCCCGCAGGCCGAGGAAGCTCGCGGCCTCCTCCACGACGTCGTCGCTGAGCCGTAGCAGCCCGATCTCCTCGACCGAGAGGGCCGCTCGCGCCCGGTCGAAGAGCGTCACGTTTGCCCACCGCGAGTCGAGGGCCGACCACCAGCGCACGCCCGCCGCGCCGATGTGGCGTTCGAAGAGCGCCAAGGCAGCGTCTTGCGTTCGCGGCCGTTCGCGCGCGGCCACGAGCGACGGGCGCAGTCTCTCCGCGGCGAGGACGAGCGGCTCGTCGAGGTCGACCAGGAGCGCCGAGTCGTCGAGAACGAGCGTCGCGAGCGCCAGCGGGAGGCCGCCCCGGCGCAGGTCCGCAGCGGCCAGCTCCGTGCCGACGAAGCGGGCGAGCTCCTCGGCCACGGCCGAGACCGCGACCTCCGAGGCGTACAGGCAGCCGTAACGCCCGGGCGCGTCATGGCGCCCGTCCCCCTGCAGCCGGCGAGGGAACCAGAGCGCGCCTCCGGGCGAGGTCGCCTCGGCGCCCGCGTCCCAGGGAAAGCACCGGTGGACGATCACGCGTACGACCCGGCCCGCTCCTGCCGCAGCGCCACGAGGAGCTCCTGCGTCTCCCCTCTCCTGATCAGGTCGATCGGACGGCGATTCCGCAGGTGTGGATTCACGCCGTTGAGCCACCGCTCCGCGCTCTCCGGCTCGTAGAGGCGCAGCAGGAACGACATTGCCAGCTCGAGCAGGTCCAGCCGCTCGGCATTGATCGGGTCGATCCCCTGGCCCCGCTGCCAGCGGCTCACCTGTGCGGGGCTCACACCGAGGGCGTCGGCGAGCCGTCGCTGCGAGCGAAAATCCACTGCGAGCGCCTCCACCTTGAGCGCCGGCGGGACCGGCATGGCCGGATGCTAGCGCAACGAAAAGCGTTGCGCGAGGCCGCCGTTCGTGCTTGCGGGGTCGCCTGGGAGGAAATACCGTGCCCGAACCGATGCTGCTGGATCCCCTCGACCCAAACGAACGATTCCGGGAGCGGCGCCGGCAGTCTCACAGACGACGCGGCGTGCGGCGCGTGCTCCTGATCGGGATCGTCGCCGTCGCGGCCGCCGTCACGGCGCTCGGAATGACGTTCCTCACCGGCAGGGGCGGAGACGAGCAGCCGGCCGCCGGCTCGAGCTCGGGCTCCGAGGCGACGGAAGGGACGACGGCGCCGACGAAGCCCGAGCCCGCGCCGCTGCCGGATGAGCTCAGGGGCGTCCACGTCACTGCCCCGCTGGCTTCGCTCGACGGCAGGCTGGCCGAGTACCTCTCGCTCGCCGACAAAGGCCTGACGGCCCTCCAGCTCGACGTCAAGGACGAGAACGGCGAGATCGGCTTCGGCCGGCAGGCGCCGGCCCTCGCGCGGTCCATCGGCGCAGCGAAGGCGTTCTACAACCCGGGCAAGGCGGCGCAGGCGGCCGAGGCCGCCGGGGTCTACCTGATCGGGCGCGTCGTCGTCTTCGAGGACCCGATCCTCGCCACCCAGCGCCCGCGGCTGGCGATCAAGCGACAGGGAGGCGGGATCTGGACGACGAGCACGGGCCTTGCCTGGACGAACCCGTACGACGAGCGCGTCTGGAAGTACAACGTCGACGTCGCCGTCGCCGCGGTCGAAGCGGGCTTCGACGAGATCATGTTCGACTACGTGCGCTTCCCCACCGACGGCGACGTCTCGGGAGCGGTCTACAAAGGCAAGCGGAAGGAGCACAAGACCGTGACGATCGGCAAGTTCGTCGAGTACGCCCGCTCCCGGCTCGAGCCGCTGGGGGCACGTATCTCGGCGGCGGTCTTCGGGCTGACGGCCACGCGCGAGATGGGAATCGGCCAGCGCCCGGGACGGCTGGCGCGGCACCTCGACGTCATGTATCCGATGGTCTACCCGTCCCATTTCGGCGCCGGTGAGTACTCGCTCGACGACCCGAATGCGGTTCCGGGAGTCACCGTCGCCCGGGCGCTCCGCGACTTCAGGCGCGAGCTCCGCGGCTCCGACACGCTCCTCGTCCCGTGGCTCCAGGACTTCTCGCTGGGTCGTGACTACACTCTCGAGGACGTCCGCGCGCAGATCCTCGCGGCCCGTGACGCGAAGACGGCCGGCTTTCTGCTCTGGAACCCGGAGGGCGTCTACAAGACGGCCGCGCTCGGGGGATCCTAGACCCCGAGCCGAGATCCACAGGGATGCCCACAGGCCCGGCCTCGCGGTGTGGAAAATGTGGAAAAATGAACTTCCCGCAAATTGCGAAGAAGCGTTCCGCGACGGGCTTGCAGTGTCCCCCGGGGACGTCTAGATTGCCGCTTGCGCCGAGCACGGAGCGCGAGTAGGTCGAAGCCCCACCGGGCGGCCGTAGGCGGAAGCCGAAAGTTGGTCGGTGAGGTGGACGAAAGCGCAACCGGCTCGGCGAGTTTTTTTGGTCCCCTACGTTGCAGGGATCCGAGGTCGTTAGACTCGGCGGCGATGGAGTTCCCGCCCCGACCACCAGCCTTCAGCCCGGGATCCCAAGCCCTCGTCTGGGGCGTCCTCCTGGGCGCCTACGTCTGGATCGGCCTGCTGGCAATCGGCACGGGCGGCGGGAGCGCCTTCCTCTTCGGCCTGGTGGCCGCGGTGCTCATCTTCTTCTTCGTCCGCCTCTGCGGCCAAGACCAGCTTCGCCGCGACTAGCTGCGATCTCGGACCACGACCGTCTCGTCCTCCTCGGCGGCGGCGACGCTTCCGCGCTCGTAGCCGGCGACCTGCTCCGTCACCGTCGCCTCCCGTTCCTGCACGCGGGCACGCGGGCCGCGCGTGTCGAAGCAGAACGCGAGCACGACGCCGAGCGCGAAGGCGAGCACGCCCTGGAAGGCGATCAGATCTTCGGCGAGGCCTCCGAGCCCGATGTCTCGAATCCAGCCCGCCACCTGCTCGCCCTCCTCGGTGTCGGTTGGACGCGTGGCCACGAGGATGCCGCCGACCGCCACGAAAGCGGGCAGGAAGGCGAGGAGGAAGACGCCGGGGCTGATCGTCGGCGCTCCCCACTTCGTCCAGCCGCCCAGGAGCTGCGAGAGCCCGAGACAGACGCCCGCGCCGAGGAGAATCCCCAGCGCCGCCCAGTACTCGCCCGTCGATCCGAGGTCGAACTCCGTCGCCACCCAGATCAGGAAGCCCGCGGCCGCGACGCCGAGCAGCGTCGTCAGCCCGCGGACAACCGGCGGGCTTTGCCAGACGTGGTCGCGCTCGACCGTCGTCTCTTCCGCAATCACCGTGCCGTCGTCGTTTGGCTTCTGCACCATGCTCCGCTCACCTCGCTGGGGTCGCTTCCGGAGGCGTTGTGCCCGCTCGCAGGCCAGGCGTAACCACTTGCACACTCATGCGGCGAGGTCGCGCCTGGACGCGTCGAAGGCGCTGGAGTCGAGCTCGTCCCGGAACGCCGAGAGGGCGAGCTCGCGATCGCGGGTGAAGACGTGCTCGACCACGCCCACTCGGCGGTCGTTGTAGAAGGGCACGTCCACGTGCTCGTGACTGACGACGTTGACGCTCGTCTGGGAGCAGCCCGGGCACTCGACGGCGAGCCCGAGCTCGTCCTCGCCGCCGGAGAGAACCCGGAAGGCGGACGGCGTCACCGGCCGCGGGCGCTCCTCCGGGTAGCAGAAGAAGCTCCACGGCCACGTCCCGGCCTGGATCTGCCGGGCCGCGTGGTCAAGGAGCTCGAGCGCGGCCGGCTCGAGGCGGGCCGTCATCAGGTTGAGGAAGTCGGAGTCGGAGCCTGCGAGCGGCGCCCAGTCGAGCTCCTCGTGCGTGACCAGGCCCTCGTGCTCACCGCCGCAGTCGCAGGCGAACGTGATCTTGAAGACCGCCGGGTGCGCCGCGCCCGGCAGGCGCTCGAGGACCCGGAAGCGCGAGAGCGGCACGCTGACCTCGCGTCGCGCCCGGCACGCAAACGTGTAGCGCCCGGTGAGCTGGTCGTACATCGGAGCTCCGATTATGTATCGGCGGGGCGGACGGAGGACCGCACCCCGCTGTCGGCTTACCCGAGGATCCGCAAGACCGTCAGGCTGAACTCGACGTCGGTGGGCGGGGCCCCGTTGTCCTGGATCCTGACGGCGACGCTCGACCCCGGCGGCAGCGCGGGGGTGTCCTCTTCGTCGGTGCAGGTCGTGTCCGGCCCGTCGATCGTGCACCCCAACGAGCTTGCCACTCCGTCGACCATGAGCGTCACCGTCACCTCGGTCCCGGCTGCGACGACCGCCGAGACGGCGAGGTCGGCGGCCCTGGCTGGCACCAGCGGCGACAGGCGACCGGCTTCGGCCGGAGTGATGAACGTCGCGGTCGTCGTGCCCAGCGGCGCGACGTATCTCGGCGATGCGGGGTCCGGCCCCGGCGTTCGGCCCCTCAGCAGGCCGAGGCCGAAGCCGAAGGCCGCCTCGTTCACGTCCGCCCCGGTCAGCGAGTTGTTGGCGACCTTGCCGCCGTGCACGGCCCCTCTGCCTATGTCTGCGGCTTTCACCTGCCCCGCGGCGATGTGCCGGGTCTTGATCGCGTTCTTCTTGATGCCGCCCGAGCCGATCTTGTCGACCGCGTAGGCGCTAGTGCCGCCGAGCGCCACGAACAGCGCCAGGTACGCGACGATCGTGCCGTGGGCGACACGGGTCTTGCCGTTCATCTCCCCCTCCTCCTGGACGGTTGCCCGGAGAATCTACTCTGCGTACCGGATCAGCGAGCAGACCTCGTAGCCGCCGAGCTTCTCCCGGCCGTTCAGGAACTCGAGCTCGATCACGAACGCCAGCCCGACCACGGCGCCGCCGAGCTGCTCGACCAGGTCGACTTTCGCCTTCGCGGTCCCCCCGGTCGCCAGCAAGTCGTCGTGGATGAGCACGCGGGCGCCGTCCGCGATCGCGTCGGCGTGCAGCTCGAGCGCGTCGAAGCCGTACTCAAGGGCGTACTTGGCGCTGATCGTCCGCCACGGCAGCTTTCCGGGCTTGCGGGCGGCGACGAAGCCGCAGCCGAGCCTGTAGGCGAGCGCCGCGCCCAGGATGAAGCCCCGCGCCTCGGCGCCGAGCACGACATCCGGCTTGCGCGGCTCCGCAAACTCGGCCAGCTGGTCCACGGTCTCGTGCAGGGCCTCCGGATCGGCCAGAAGCGGCATGATGTCCTTGAAGACGATCCCGCGCTTGGGAAAGTCCGGGATGTCCCGGATCTTGGACTCGAGGTCTACGGTCACGACCGGGGCACGATACCCCGGAGCGCCCGCCAGAAGAGGAGGTTGGAGAGCTCCTGCGAGAGCGCCGCGAGGTTCTCGAGGTTCTCGAGCCCCGCGTGGCGCTTCTCCGGGTTCGGTGACCGGAGCTCGGGCGCGACGATCCGCTCGAGCAGGTCGGCCTCGTTGTCCGCCCACCGCTTGAATGTCGCCAGGTTCCGCGGAGCGACTCCGTAGCGGGCGAGCCGGGCGCAGGCCGCGGCGACGTCCACGTCGCGCTCGGGAAAGCGCGTCTCGCCGTTCTCCGCGCGCGGCTCCACGAGCCCGTACTCCTCGAGCTCGCGGACGAACGCAGCCTCCACGCCCGCGCGGGCGCACAGGGTGGCGAGATCGACCTCGTCGTCAGGGACCTGCAGGCCCGCCGACCGAGCGCCTCCCCGCCGGCGCGGCGCGCCCGCCGCGAGCTCCTGGCGAATCACCCGGAGCGGGAGAAACTCGTCGCGCTGCAGGCTGAGGATCGTCTCGAGCCGCGCGACGTCCTCCTCCGAGTAGAGCCGATAGCCGCCCTGGGTGCGCCGCGGCGCGAGCAGGCCCTGATCCTCGAGGTAGCGGATCTTCGAGATGGAGATGTCGGGAAACTCGTCCCGGAGCCGGTTGCAGACGGCCCCGATCGTCAGCGGCCTCCCGGTCCGAGTGTCGGCTTGCGTCGTCGCCACTAGTGCCCCTCCAGGCAATACGAGCCCGCTTCTGCCCCGCGATCCCGCGGCGCCAGAGCCCACCCTCGCCCTTGCCAAGGCTCCCGGCCTTGGCTGCGCGCGAGTGCGGCCTCTGGCTTGGTGCTCGCGACGCAGAATCTGGGCTGAATTACCTGAATGAGCACTAGCTCTCCAGGAAGGTCAGCTTGTACTTGCCGATCTGGACCTCGTCGCCGTCCTCGAGCTTCGAGCTCTCGACGCGTCGGCGGTTGACATACGTGCCGTTGAGGCTGCCTTCATCGTGCAGCGTGAAGCCCTCGGGGCCGCGGGTGATGACGGAGTGCCGGCGCGAGACCGTCACGTCGTCGAGAAAGATCTCGCACTCCGGCGCGCGGCCGAGCGAGGTGCGGTCCTGGACGAGCGCGAACGTATCGCCGGCCCGGCCGCCGCCCGCGCGGACGACGAGCGCGGGCCCTTGGATCCGGAGGCCGTCGAGCGACAGGCTCTCGTCCTCGGCCTCCTCCTCGGGCGTGAAGGTCATCGTCGTGTGCGCTCCCTCTTCGTCGCGGATGAGCAGCGCTCCGCACTTCGCGCAGTAGTTGGCGGCCTCCGGGTTCTGGAAACCGCACTCGGGGCAGTGAACGTGAGTCACCGTCCCGCCGTGTCGAGCTCCTCGTCGGACAGAGGCGCTGCCTTCGACGCGAGGATCGCCGCAAGCTTTTCGACGTCGATCTCGTGGAGTGGGCTGTCCGGCTCGCCCACCTGCTTCTGCAACCGTGCTTGGAGCTCGGCGCGGAGAATGTCGATCTTCCCGTGCAGAAGCCGGCGCTCGTACGAGACGCGGTGCTCCTCGACCATCAGCTCGCGGATCAGGTCGCGAAGCTCTTGGTCGGACAGGGTCGCAAGGTCAGGGAGGGCTTCCACACGAGCTCCAGGAATCGGGGACGGAGGCGCTCACACAGTAAACCAGCTGCAGGCCCATCCATCAACCTCGACTTGAGGGTTGTGGCAGGCCTGCGTGCTCCTCAGAGCTCGTCGTTGTCGTTCTCGCGGGCCACGATCTCCTCGACCAGGCCTTGAAACTCGGCCTCGAGGGCGGCGCTGTCCTCCGCGGTCCTGCCCTCGGCGTAGATGTGCACGAGCGGCTCGTCCGGGTCGGGGAGCACCTGCGCCCAGCCGCGCTCGTCGTAGACCTTGATGCCGTCGGTGACGTCGACCTCCATGCCCTTGGTCCGCTCGGTGAGGATTCGCATGACCGCGCCCTTCCGGGCCCACGGGCACCGCACCTGCCGGTGGACGACCGCAGAGGGCGGCAGCTCGCCGACGATCTCCGAGAGGGGCTTCCCCACAGGCGCGAGGAGCTCGAGGAGCTTGCAGAGGCTCGCCATCCCGTCGTAGGCCGGCACGAACTCGGGAAAGACGAAGCCGCCGCCGACCGAGCCCGCGAAGATGACCCCGTCCCCGGCCGCGGCCAGGGTGAGCGCGGACAGCGAATGCGGTGTCCGCTCGACCTCGAGCTCGGTGCCCTCGACGAGCTGGTCGACGAGGCTCGTCACCGTGGTCGGAAACGCCAGGCGGCCGCGCTGGCCGTCCGACGCGAGCAGGCGCAGGAACAGGAGCAGCTCCTGCTCGACCGGAACCTCGCGCGCCTTGTCGTCGACGAGGAAGATGCGCTCGGCCGCCGGGTCGAGCACGGCCCCGAGATCGGCCCCGACGGCTGCGACGAGGCGCTTGGCCTGGCCGAGCGACTCGGCCAGCGTCACCGTCTCTCCTGACTGCCGTCGCTCGCTCACGTAGCCGTGCGAGGCCACCGCCTCCACGTCGAGCGCGCCGAGCACCTGCGGAAGGACGAACGACGCGGCCGAGAACGCGTAGTCGACGACGACGCGAAAACCGCGCTTCCGGATCGCCTCGACGTCGAGCATGGCGAGCAGGTCCTGGACGTAGGTCTCGGCGGTTCGGGCCGAGTAGCTGATCTCCCCCACCTCGTTCCAGGAAGCTCGCCGGAACTCCTGGCGCGCGAAGTGCTTTTCCAGCTCCTTCACGAGCTCCGGTGTCGCAGGCGTTCCCGGCGGCTCGAAGATGCGAACCTGCACGACCTCGGGGTCGTTCGGGCTCGGCTGCACGTGGATGCCGGCATCGAAGCCCTCGGTCTTCAGGAAGTGGCGGTTGACCGCGGCCGGCATCACCTGGAGGTCGGTCGCGTGGACGCCTGCCGAGTTGACGCCCGCGATGAGCGCGCGCCGGAGCAGACGGCACGAGGCCGAGGCCGCCCGGCTCGTGACCACGCGGTCGCCGCGGTCGAGCGCGGTGCCGAGCGCGAGCCCGAGGCGAAGGGTGGTCTCGGGCGTCAGCTCGACGTCGATCCGGCCCGAGACCCCGTCCATCCCGATCAAGCGCGAGGAGAGGCGGGACTCCCAGATCAGGTTCCGGTCGACGAGGGCGCCGGATTCCACCTCCTTGAACGGGTAGATGCGGACGCCGGGCATGACGATGCTCTCCTCGCCGATCGTGCAGTTGTCCCCGACGGCGACGCCTTCGTGGAGCCGCGCATGCGGGCGGAGGTCGCAGGCTCGGCCGACGATCGCCCCTTCGACCACCGCGCTGCGGCCGATCGCGGTCGAGGCGTCGACGACGGAGCGCGAGCTGCGCGCGTGGTCGCCGAGCGTGACGCTGGGCATGAGGACGGAGTACGGGCCGACCGAGGCGCGCGGCGCGATCCGGCAGTAGTTGCCGATGAAGGCGGGCGCTTCCACTGCCTCGAGGTCGTCGAGGCCTACCCCCTCCCCCACCCAGACGTTGCCGCGGAGGCGAATCCCTGGGACGTCCAGGCGCACTCGCTCGTCCAGCGCGTCGAAGTTGGCCTGCCGGTACTGGTCGAGGTTCCCGATGTCCTGCCAGTAGCCCTCGCACACATAGCCGTAGAGCGGCTTCCCCATCTCGAGCAGGAGCGGGAAGAGCTCTTTCGAGAAGTCGTACGGCGTGTCCGCCGGCACGTGGCGGAGCACGTCCGGCTCGAGCACGTAGATGCCCGTGTTGATC
>JBOHAB010000039.1:0-16125 GCA_050697655.1 Gaiellaceae bacterium | reverse complement strand
GCGCTGTCCGGCCCGCGGTCGCTCATCTGCTCGAGCATGAGCGCGAGACGCGCGCCGAGCGACTCCTCGATCTCAGTCGACTTCGCGAACAGTCCGACGATGCCACACATATGGCCGAAATCTACACGCGCGAATCAGGGCGAAATCGCTCAAAACCGACGTTGTTGCCGACCTCGGTATGGAGGTTTCCTACACATGATCAGAAGCGCGTCAGGTACTCGGCCACCTCCCACGGGGTCACCTGCTCGTGGTAGCGCGCCCACTCGTCGCGCTTCACGCGGATGAAGTAGTCGGCGTAGTCCTCGTCTCGCCCGCGCCCGAGGGCCTTGCGGACGACGTCGTTCGTCTCCAGCTCGTTCGTTGCCTCGAGCAGGTTCGGGGGCAGCGCTTCGAGCCCGCGGCCTCTGAGCTCGTCGTACGGAACGGCGTAGAGGTTCTCGGAGTTCGGCTCGCCGGGGTCGAGCTTGCCGGCGATGCCGTCCAGGCCGGCGGCAAGGATGACGGTCGCGGCGAGATAGGGGTTGCAGGCGCCGTCGATCGTGCGGTCTTCGACTCGCCCGGGCCCGGGGATGCGGAGCATCTGGGTGCGGTTGTTGTAGCCGTAGCTGATCCAGACCGGCGACCACGTCGCCCCGCTCGCCGTCGTCCCGACCTTGAGCCGCTTGTAGGAGTTCACGGTCGGCGCCGTCACGGCACTGTAGGCGCGCGCGTGCTTCGTGAGGCCGCCGATGAAGTGGTACGCCGTCTCGGAGAGGCCGAGCCCGCGCGGGTCGTTCTCGTCCAGGAAGAGGTTCGTCTCTCCGTCCCAGAGGGACATGTGGAAGTGGCAGCCGTTCCCCGTCAGGTGCGAGAACGGCTTCGGCATGAAGGTGGCGAGGATGTTCCGGCCTTCCTCGCGCCCCTTCCGCTCCGCGAGCTGGTGGACCATGTAGCGGAAGAAGATCGCGCGGTCGCAGCTCGTGAGCGCGTCGGCGTAGGTGAAGTTCTGCTCGAACTGGCCGTTCGCGTCCTCGTGGTCGTTCGCGTAGTTGCCCCAGCCGAGCTCGTTGACGTAGCGCGAGATAGTCGTGAGGAAGTCGTAGTGGCGCGAGAGGCCGTTGAGGTCGTAGCAAGGCTTCTCCAGCGTGTCGAGCGCGTCTGCGAGCCGGATCGAGCCGTCCTCGAGGAGCTCGACGAGGAAGTACTCGAGCTCGAGGCCCATCATGAACTCGAACCCCTGCTCGCGCGCGGCGGCGAGCTGGCGCCGGAGGATCGTGCGCGGATCGTACGGCCACTCCTCGCCGTCCACCGTGATGTCGCAGGCGAAGCGCGCGACGGTGGGCTCCCACGGCACCGGCGTGAAGCTCTTGAGATCCGGGATCGCGGCGATGTCGGGGTCGCTCGGCGCCTGGCCGAGCTCGCCGGCGGCGAAGCCGGCGAAGCCTGCGCCGTCGGTGACGAGGTCGTCCAGGTTCTGGGCCGGCACGAGCTTCGCGCTCGGCCGCGCGTACATGTCGACGAACTGGGCGAAGTAGAAATCGATGCCGCGGTTCTCGGACTCCTTGCGGATGTCCTCGACGGTGGGCGCGGCGGCGCTGGCAGAGGCCATGCAACTCCTCCTTTGGGGACGCCTCTGACGATAACCGGCGCCGGCGCGTACGCCGATGGCGGCTTCCTACAACCGGTCGGGCCGCTGTGTGTGCATCTGCGCCGTTCCCAGCGCCTCCTGCAGGCGCACCATCTTCACGGCGATCTCGACCATGAGCCAGTCGTCCTTGCGCAGGTCGAGGCCGGAGAGCTCGCCGATCCGGCGCAGGCGCTGGCGCAGCGTGTTCGGGTGGACGTAGAGGGCTTCGGCGGTGGCGCTGATCGACCCGCGGCGGCGCAGGAACTCCTCCAGCGTCTTGAGAAGCGCGGTCGAGCGCTGGCGGTCGTACTCGGCGATGCGGGCGACCGCGTCGCGGTGCGCGTCGCGAACGCCGCCGTCGAAGGGCATGCGCAGGAGGTACTTGTACGGGCCGAGCTCCTCGTAGGCCATAACGCCGGGTGTCCCCTGGAGGACGGTCGTGCCGAGGAGCGCGTCGCGCGCCTCTTCAAAGCCGGCCGGGAAGCTTGCCGCGCCGCGACAGGCGTTCGAGAGCCCGATCGAGACCGGGGCGCCCAGCTCTTCCTGAAGCTCGCGGATGCTCGCCAGGAGGCGCTCCTCGCCGTTGCGCGGCACGCGCAGAAGCGCTCGCATCGAATCGTCGCGCCGGTCGAAGAGAGAGCCGGGCGCCGCGGCCGCGAGGCCGCGCTCGAGCTCGTCGGAGGGCGGGGAGGCCGCCAGGACCAGGTAGCGCTGGTCGAGGTCGCAGCCGAGCCGGGTCGCGCGCCCTTCGAGGCCGGGAATCGCCTCGCCGCGCGCGAGCTGCTCGAAGAAGTCCTTGATCAGGTTCTTCTCGGTCAGCCGCTCGATCAGCTCGATCTTCTTCAGCGCGACGGCGGTCTGGTTGGCGACCGCGCGGGCCAAGTCGACCTCCGAGGTCCCGCCGGCGGCGAGGAGCCCGAGCAGCTCGTCGTTGGCGACGAGCGGCACCGCCACCGAGGCCGAGCGGCCGCTCCGCGCGAGCTCCGGGCCGAGCTCGGAGAGGCCGATCTCCCTTCGTGTCTCGGCGCCCTCGGGAGCGGAGGCCCGGAGGTGCAACACCTCGGTGGAGGGATCGAGCAGGTAGAGGTGACAGGCGTCCGCGCGCAGCAGCTTCCGGGCGCGTGAGGCGACCCGGGGCAGCACGGTGTCGAGGGTCTCCGCCCCCGCGAGGGTCTCCGCCAGCTCGGTCAGGTGCTCGAGCTCGTCGACCCGTCGTCGCATCTCCTCGTACAGGCGGGCGTTCTCGATCGCTCCGGCGACGAGCGACGCGCTCGATACCAACACCTCCACCTCCACCTCCGTGAACTCCCGCGGCGCCTCGGTGTGGCTGGAGATGACGCCGATCACGTTGCCGTCCTTCCCCACGATCGGCACGGAGACGAGCGACTGGAAACGCTCCTCCTCGAGCTCGGGCACGTACTTCACCCGCGGGTCTTCGAGCAGCCCCTCGCGAATCCACGCGGGCTCCTTGCGCTCGGCCGCCCACCACGCGAGCCCTTCGCCCCGCTCGAGCGAGATCTCGCCGACCAGCTCGGCATACGGCGCGGAGGCCGAGGCCAGCACGAGCCGGTCTTCCTCGACCAGGTAGACGAAGCATGCGTGCACCGAGCACGCGTCGGTCAGGAGGCGGACGACGGCGCCCAGGACCTCCTCGAGGTCCAGCGACGAGCCGACCGTCGAAATGATCTCGTACAGAAACCGGTTCTCACCGGCGTGGGTGCCAGGCGTGCCGATACGCGCATCGTAAGCCGAATCCCGACTCCGGGCACGTACACCCGGCGAGGCTCGGAAACTAGGGACGCGTACGGCAGGCCAGGCCGTTGCAGGCGCGCAGGTGCGCCAGGCGCTCCGCGAGGTTCTCCCGGATGGCGGCGTAGGCCGGGTCGGCGTGGCGGCTGCGGAGCTCGTACGGGTCCCTGACGAGGTCGTAGAGCTCCTGTTCCCCGTTCCCGTACTCGGCGTAGAAGTAGTTGGGGGCGCGGACGGCCGTGAACGTCCCGACTCCTGGGCCCCGCTCGATCAGGAGGTCGCGGCCGAGCGAGATGTTCGGCCGGGCGATGACCGGCAGGAGGGAGCGGCCGTCCATGATGCGCCCCGGCGTGGCCCCGGCCGCGTCGACGATCGTCGGGGCCAGGTCGATGTTGGCGACCCGCTGGTTCACACGTAGGCCGGCTGGGATGCCGGGACCGCGCATGATGAGCGGGACGCGGATCGAAGGCTCGTACGGCAGGATCTTGCCGGACGGCACCCGGTGCTCGCCGTGGAAGAAACCGTTGTCCGAGGTGAAGATGACGAGCGTGTCGTCGAGCTCGCGGGAACTGCGCAGCGCCCCGACGAGCCTGGCGACCGCCTCGTCGACGGCGAGCAGCGACTCGAGGCGCTGCCGGTAGTTCTCGCGGACCGCGCGGATTCGCCGCGGCCCGAGGAGCGGTCGGTTCCGGATCCCGACCGGCTTGTCGGAGACGTGGGCCTCGTTGAACCCGGGCGGCCTCGGCAGCGGCTCCGAGTCGAAGGCGTGCCGGTGCCGCGGGGCCGGCACGGGGGTCCCCTGACCGACGGGATCGCCGGGCTCCCTCGGGCCGCCGCCGTGCGGGGCGAGGAAGGCCACCCAGAGGAAGAACGGCCGGGCCGAGGGCGCACGCCGCCGAATGATCCGAGCCGCCTTCCGCGCATACAGGTCGGTCTGGTAGGCGGACTCGTAGGTGACGAGCCTCCCGTTCTCGTTGAGCGTGTAGTCGTAGAAGCGGTACGTGGTCGGATCGACCGACCCGCGCCACTCGTCGTAGCCGGGCGGGATCTCGGTCGGATCGCGGCGGCCGTACCCGTTCAGGTACTTCCCGAGGTGGGCGGTGTAGTAGCCGGCGTCCTGGAGCCACACCGGCAGCGTGTTCGTGTGGTCGAGCTTCTCGTAGCCCCCATTTGGCGGCCGGTTGCCGAGCACGCCGTGGTTGTGGGCGTACTGGCCGGTGAGGAAGGTCGCGCGCGACGGACAGCAGAGCGCGTACGTGACGAAGCTCGAGCGGAAGGTCGCGCCGCGGTCGCGCAGCAGGCGCTTCACGTTGCTCATCACCCGCAGAGACTCGAGGGTCTGGTCGTCGGTCATGATCACGAGCACGTTGGGGCGGGGCTGGGCGGCCGCCGTCGTCGCCGGAGCGTCCACCGCCGCGGCGGCGGCGCCCGGCAGGAAGGTCGCCGCGACCAGGAGGAGAACGACGGCTGCCCTCCGCGCCATAAGCGCGAGTTTCCTCCTGCGGCGTTAGCGATTCATGAGCAGCCGGTAAGGATTCCGGCAGCGTGTCGCTACGCCGGAAGCGGGAAGATGCGAAGCGGCGAGTGACGGGCGAGGATTTCGAAGTCCGAGTCGGCGTGCAGCAGCTCGGCGCCCGCGGCGATCGTCGGCACCGCCACGAGGCAGTCCGTGAGCTTGCGGACGGTCTCGCCTGCGCGACGGCACGCGCGGTAGAGCTCGCTAGCGGCCTCGTAGCCGCGTAGTCCGTCGAGGACCAAGAGCGGACGCGCAAGGGGGCCGGCCCGTAGCTCACGTTCTTCCACGTCCGTCCGCGCCCCAGCCAGGAGCTCGAGCCAGACGATCTCGGTCACGGCTAGCTCATGGCCGTCGAGGAGCAAACGTGCCAGCGCCCGATCGACGCGGCTCCCCGTGCCGCGAAGCAGCTCGATCCAGGCCGAGCTGTCGATGACGATCACGAGTCGGGAGTGCGGCCGGTCCGCATTGCCTCGAGATCTCCGTCCCAGCCGGAGCCACGAAGCTCGAGCGTCTTCCGGTTCGCATCGGGAAGCCCCGCGAGCGTGCGCAACGCATAGTCGATCGCCTCACGCTTCGTCTTCAGCCCGTACAGGCGCATGACGCGCTCCACCAGCGCGTCGTCGACGACCACATTCGTTCGTCCCATGCGCGCAGCTTAGCGCGCCAGTACACATCGATGTGTATCAGGTTCGTGCCGGTCCGCTCACCGAGCGGCCGGCCTGAGCGAGCCGCCGAGCGGCTCCACGCGCACCGCCGACGTCTTGTACTCCGGCGTGCCGATCAGCGAGTCGCCCACGTCGTGCGTGAGCCAGTTCACCTTCGCCTCGGCGAAGTGGAGGGCCATCCAGACGAGGCCGGGATAGACCCGGTCGCCGAGCTTTGCCCGCGCCTCCAGCTCGCCGCGGCGGGAGACGAGCCGTACCCAGTCGCCGTCCCCGACGCCGAGGGCCTCCGCGTCCTCGGGGTGCATCTCGACGAAGGGATCTTCCTGCTTCTGCGTCACTCCCTCCTCGCGCATGGTCATCGTCGCCGAGTTGTAGTGGTAGAGCGTCCGCCCGGTGGAGAGGACAAACGGATACTCGGAGTCGGGCTGCTCGATCGGCGGCTGGTACTCGACCGGGTAGAACTTCCCTTTCCCGCTGGGCCGCGCGGGATGCGGGGCGTGCAGGTAGGGCGTGCCCGGATGGTCGCGGTCGGTGCACGGCCACTGGAGCCCCACCTCGTCGATGCGGTCATAGCGGATCCCCGACCAGAGCGGCGCCAGGTCGGCGAACTCGTTCCACGCGTCCTCCGGGCCTGCGTACTCCGGCCAGCCGGCGCCGAGCGCCTCGGCCATCTCGACGACGATGCGGAAGTCCTCGCGCGCGTTCCCCGGGCACGGCACCGCCTTGCGCACGCGGTTCACCCGCCGCTCGGTGTTCGTGAACGTGCCCTCCTTCTCGGCGAAGCTCGAGGCGGGGAAGATGACGTCGGCGAACTTGCGGTTCGAGTCGTTCAGGAAGAGGTCCTGCGCGACCACGAAGTCGAGGTGCGCCATGCCCTCCTCGACGTGGTGGGCGTTCGGCTCGGTCTGCACCGGGTTCTCCCCAATCAGGTAGAGCGCCCGGATGCGCCCGTCGTGGAGCCCCGACATGATCTGGTCGAGCCGGTAGCCGAGCGCGGTCGGCACCTCGACCCCCCACCTCTCCTCGAACTTGGCGCGGACCTCGGCCTCGTCGACCGGCTGGTAGCCGGGGAGGTAGGTCGGGTTCGCGCCTGCGTCGTTCAGGCCCTGGACGTTGTTCTGGCCCCGGAGCGCGTTCAGGCCGGTCGACTCGTAGCCCAGGTGCCCCGTCATGAGCACGAGGTTCGAGAGCGACCAGATGTTGTCGACGGCGCAGGCGTGCTCGGTGATCCCGAGTGTGTAGAAGATCGCTGCGTGACGCTCGCGCGCGTACTCGCGCGCGGTGGCGACGATGTCGGCGGCGGGGACACCGGTGACGTGCTCGGCCTCCTCGGGCGTGTAGCGGGTGACGACCTCCGCGACGGCCTCGAAGTCCTCGGTGTGCTCGGCGATGTACGCGTCGTCCTGCAGGCCCTCCTTGAGGATGACGTGCATCATCGCGTTCACGAGCCAGACGTCGGACCCGGGCCGGAGCTGGAGATGGCGCTTGGCGAGCTTCGTCAGCCAGATCTTGCGCGGGTCGGCCACGACGAGCGTGGCGCCGTTCCGCGCAGCCTTCTTCATGCGCAGGGCCAGGACCGGGTGCGCCTCGGTCGTGTTCGAGCCGATCACGAGGATGAAGCGGGCGTTTTCGATCTCGGGGATCGAGTTGGTCGTCGCGCCTCTGCCTAACGACCTGACCAGGCCGTAGAGGGTCGGAGCGTGTCAGGTGGCTTCGCAGGAGTGGACGGAGTTCGTCCCGATCGCGGTGCGCGCGAGCTTCTGGATGAGGAAGTTCTCCTCCATCGTCAGCCGCGCGGAGGAGAGGAAGCCGATCGACTGGGCTCCGTGCTCGGCCTTCACGCGCAGG
Organism: Gaiellaceae bacterium; assembly: GCA_050697655.1. GTDB lineage: Bacteria > Actinomycetota > Thermoleophilia > Gaiellales > Gaiellaceae > JAIBJN01. The sequence goes on along the minus strand of JBOHAB010000039.1, from coordinate 8,741 downwards.
AGGCCTTGCGCGGCAACCTCGTACGCGTGCTCCCAGATCGTCGGGTGGAGCTCGCCGTCCTCGCCGCGGACGAGCGGCTCCGTCAGCCGGTCCGGGTGGTGGACGAAGTTGAAGGCGAAGCGGCCCTTGACGCAGAGATTGCCCTCGTTCGAGACGTAGTGCGGCTCGGAGGTGACCTTGACGATGCGCTTCGTCTCCGGGTCGACGTTGAGATCGAGCTGGCAGCCGACCCCGCAGAACGTGCACGTCGTCTTCACCTTGTCGAGCGCCCGCTCCGGCTGCTCTGTGCCCTCCTCGAACTTCTCGTAGATGGCGCCGGTGGGGCAGACCGAGAGGCAGCCCCCGCAGAGCTCGCACTCGGTGTCGAGCCAGGAGTAGCCGTGCGTCGGGACGATGCGCGCGTGCGGCCCGCGACCCTCGAGCGAGAGCGCCGAGCACTGCATCACCTCCTGCGTGTAGCGCACGCAGCGGTTGCAGAGGATGCAGGCGTCGGGGTTGTAGCCCATGAACTTGTTGCGGTCGTCGTAGGGCTCGCGCTTTGCGTCCGGGAGGATGAAGGGCGCCTCCGCGTCGAGCTCCTCCGCCAGGTCGACGAGCTCGTTGGGGCGCCCGCCGGGATCTGGGTTCAGGTGCTCGGCCAGGAGCATCTCGGTCAGCGACTTCTGGAACTGGGGCACCGAGGAGTTCGTGGAGATCACCATGCCCTCGGCGACGCGTGTCGCGCAGGCGGGAAGCGGCCGCGGCGAGCCTTCGACGCCGACCACGCACATGCGGCAGCCGCCGTACGGATCGAGCTTGTCGTCGTGGCAGAGGGTCGGGATGAAGACGCCGTGCCGTGCCGCTGCATGGACGAGCAGCTCACCCTCCGGCGCGCTCACGGACTGACCGTCGAGCGTGAAGGCGACGACCGTGCTCATGGGCGCATCGTAACTGCGGCTCCGCTCACGTCACCCGGGTGAGGGAGGTGTCGACCTCGCGGCACTGCTCGAGCTCGACGACGCGCCGCAGGCGCTCGACGGACTCGCGGACGTCCGCAAAGCGCGTGTAGAGCGGCGGGAAGCCGAAGCGCACGGTGTCCGGGCCGCGGAAGTCCGGGATGACGCCCGCGCGCTCGATCAGCGCGCGGCAGATCGGCCACGCTTCCGGGTGGCGGAAGGAGACGTGCGCGCCGCGGCGGGACGAGTCGCGCGGAGTTCCCAGCTCCACCCCGAGCGGGCCGAGGAGCTCGTCGTGGAGCTCGACGGCGTAGGCCGTGAGCGCGCTGGCCTTCGAGGCGACGGCCTCGATCCCGGCCTCGGCCAGGAGCTCGACGCCCGCCCGCACGGCCACGAGGCCGAGCACCTGGGGGGTCCCGGCCAGGAAGCGGGCGACTCCCTCCGCGGGCTCGTAGGGGCTCCCCATCGCGAACTGGTCGCGCTGGCCGAACCAGCCCTGGATGGGCGTCCGCAGCTCCTCCTGCAGCCGCGAGCGGACGTACAGGAACGCGGGCGCGCCGGGCCTGGCGTTCAGGTACTTGTAGGTGCACCCGACCGCGAGGTCGACCTCGTGCTCTTCCAGGCCCACCGGCACGGCGCCCGCCGAGTGGCTGAGGTCCCAGAGGACGAGGGCGCCGGCGGCGTGCGCCGCCTCCGTGATCGTCCGCAGGTCGGCACGGGCGCCGGAGCGATAGGCGACGTGCGAGAGCGAGACGAGCGCGACGCCGCCCCCCGCGCAGGCCGCCTCGACCTCAGCGGCCGTCGGCCCCGCGACGGGGTCGGCCTCGAAGAGGCGAAGCTCCGGGGCGACCCCCTCGAGCACGTAGCGGTCGGTGGGGAAGTTGTCGACGTCCGTGACGACGACCGTGCGACCCGGCCTCGCCGCGAGGACGGCGCGGGCGAGCTTGTACAGGTTCACGCTTACCGAGTCGGTGACGAGCACCTCGCCCGGCCGCGCTCCGAGCACGTGCTCGGCGAGCAGGTCGCCCACCTCGATCGGGAGGTCGATCCACCCGTGCCAGCCGCGGACGAGCGCCGTCGACCACTCGTCGACGGCGTCGGTGAGGAGCGCGCGGGTCCGCCGCGGGAGCCGGCCTAGCGAGTTGCCGTCCACGTAGAGCGGCCCTCCCTCCTCGAAGACGAACTCGTCGCGAAAGCGGGCGAGCGGGTCGGCGGCGTCTTGCGCCTCGTCGGTCACGCTACCTGGGTCGGTTCCCCAAGCGGGGCGAAGAGCTCGGGCCAGTAGCGAAACGCGGCCCGCATCGGGAAGGGCGCACCCTGGCCCAGCCCACAGATCGAGGTCGCCGCCATCGCGTCCAGCCACTCCTCCACCTGTGCGCGGGACATGGCCACCCGGCCGTCCTCGAGTTCGTCGAGGAGATGGTGCATGCCGCGGTTGCCGATCCGGCACGGCGTGCACTTCTGGCACGACTCCTCGGCGAAGAAGCGCATCGTCTCGGCCAGGAGGCGAAGCGGCGAGTAGCTCGCCGGGTAGACCTGGACGCCCGCGGAGCCCGCGCCGACTCCCCACTCGCTCAAGGCCTCGCGCGTCAGCGGGACGTCGAGAGCAGCCGGGGGGAGGATCCCGCTGGCGGCGCCACCGGGCACGATCGCGCCGATCTCCTCCGTCGCACCGCCCGCGTGCTCGTCGATCAGCTGCCGGAGCGTGACGTCGACCGGTGCCTCGTAGCAGCCAGGCTGGCGCACGGCGCCGCTGACCGACCAGAGGCGGACCTTCGGCCACGCCTCGCCGCCGGCACGCAGGATCGCGGGGATGTGGGCCAGCGTCTCGACGTTGTTGATGAGGGTCGGGCGGCCGAGGTAGCCGACCTCGCTCGGGAACGGAGGCTTGAGCCGCGGCATTCCACGCCGCCCCTCCATCGACTCGAGCATGGCGGTCTCCTCGCCGCAGATGTAGGCGCCCGCTCCGACGACGATCTCCACGGTGCGGCCCTCGAGCACGCCGGCAGCGTGCAGCTCCTCGAGCGCCCGCACGAGCCGGGTGCGCGCCGCCGCGTACTCCTCCCGCAGATAGATGAAGCCCTCGGTCGCCTCCGCGAAGCGCATGGCGATCAGCATCCCCTCGAGCATGAGGTGAGGCCGGAGCTCCATCACGTACCGGTCCTTGATCGTCCCCGGCTCCCCTTCATCGGCGTTGACGACGACGTAGCGTGGCCCCGGCTCCCGTGCGACCGCCTCCCACTTGATGCCGGTCGGGAAGCCGGCGCCGCCGTAGCCGGTGAGGCCGCTGGCCTTCAGCTCCTCGACGATCCGCTCGTTCGTCGGGAGGTTGCGCAGGACCTCGTAGCCGCCACGGGCCTCGTAGTCGGCGAGCGTCTCGTCGGCCTGGGCCAGGCCCGTGGAGCCGCCGTCGTTGCTCCTGTAGACCACCTCGGGCTCGACGTCGTCCCCGCGCAGCAGAACCGGGGCGAGGTCGCAGTGCCCGAGGCATTCGACGCCGAGAACGGGGACGCCGTTCGCCGTCTCCTGCTCGCGCGCCAGCAGGTCTTTCGCGCCCAGGCAGTCGCAGACGGGCCCGATGCAGACCCGCACCGCGTCGGTTGGAACGCGCAGAAACGAGTAGAAGGAGACGACCTCGTCGACCTCGCCGCGCCGGATGTTCATGTGGTCGGCGATCGCGTCGGAGAGCTCGGGCGAGACCGGGCCCACCTCGCGCCGGACGCGGCCGAGGTTGTCCAGCAGCTTCGTCCGCTCCGCGGGCAGCTCCGGCAGGAGCTCGGTGAGCTTGAGGACGTCTATGGTTCGATCATAGTGAACGCCCTGCCGCCGTACTCCGCGGCCCGAACCGACGTCCTGCGGCTTCCGGGCGGGCACACGGAGCGGGACGAGCTGGCCGTCGAGGAACCGCTCGAGATCCGCGTCAACGGAGAGCCGATCGCGGTGACGATGCGCACGCCGGGCCACGACGAGGAGCTGGCGCTCGGCTTCCTCCTCTCCGAAGGGGTCAGACCCCGGGACGCGTCCCTTCCGGACGATCTGGCCGCGAACACGGTCGACGTGACGGTGGACGGCTTCGACCCCGAGCCGCTGCGGCGGAGCTTCTACACCACGTCGTCGTGCGGGGTGTGCGGCAAGGGCGCGCTCGAGGCGGTGGCGGTCGAGGCGCCGCGCGTGGAGAGCGGGCTGCGCGTGCCGGCGGAGGTCGTCTCGGAGCTGCCCGACCGCCTGCGCGCCGCCCAGCCGACCTTCGCCGCCACCGGCGGGCTGCACGCGACCGGGCTCTTCGACGCCGAGGGCACACCGATCGTCGTCCGCGAGGACGTCGGCCGCCACAACGCCTTCGACAAGGTGGTCGGCCGCGCGTTCCGGGACGGCCTGCTCCCGCTCGACGACAAGGTCGCCTGCGTCAGCGGGCGCCTCTCGTTCGAGCTGGTGCAGAAGGCGGCGGTCGCGGGCATCCCCGTTCTCGTGGCCGTCGGCGCTCCTTCGACGCTCGCCGTGGAGCTCGCCGGCGACCGCGGCATCACGCTCTGCGGATTCGTCCGCGACGGCCGGATGAACGTCTACACGAAGCCGGGAAGGATCGTGTGAGCTTCGAGGTTCCGGCGGACGTCTACGACCGGTTCATCGGCCGCTACAGCTACGGCCTCTGCGAGGCGCTCGCGGGTGCTGCCGCAATTGCGCCGGACTCGACCGTTCTGGACATCGGCGCCGGCACGGGCGCTGGCACGCGCCGGCTCGTCGAGCTCGTCGGGGCGGAGCGCGTAGCCGCCGTCGACCCTTCGGAGGGGTGGGTCGAGGAGCTGCGAGCCCGCTGTCCCGGAGTCGACGCGCGCGTGGCTACGGGAGAGGCGCTGCCGTTCGCCGACGATGCGTTTGACGCGACGCTGGCCCAACTCGTCCTCAACTTCATGGCCGACCCGGAAGCCGGCGTCGCGGAGATGCGTCGCGTCACGCGGCCGGGCGGGGTCGTCGGGGCCTCCGTCTGGGACTATCCGGGGGAGATGACGCTCCTGCGGGTCTTCTGGGAGGCGGCGGCGGCGCTCGACGCGGACGGGGCGGAGGCCGCCGACGAGCGCACGCAGATGCGCCTCGGCCACACCGGAGAGCTGGGACAGCTGTGGCGGCGGGCGGGTCTCGACGAGGTCGAGGAGGGAGAGATCGTGGTCTCCGCCGAGTACGAAGGCTTCGACGACCTCTGGGCTCCGTTCACGCTGGGCGTAGGCCCCGCGGGGCGCTATGCCGCCTGCCTCGATCCGGAAGGCCGGGACGCGCTCGAGGACGAGTTCCGCCGGCGACTGGCAGCCCCCGACGGAGCCTTCCGGCTGAGCGCGCGCGCATGGTTCGCGATCGGCGGCGCGTAGCCGGCGCCCTCCTGGTTGGCGGTGCGAGCAGGCGCTTCGGCTCGCCGAAGGCCCTGGCCCGCTTCGAGGGGGAGACGCTCGCGGAGCGCGCGCACCGGGCGCTTGCGGAGGCCTTCGACGAGGTAGTCGTCGTGGGCAAGGCGGCGGACTGCCTCGAGCTGCCGTTTCCCGTGCTCGACGACGGCAGCGAGGAGCGCGCGGCGATCGTCGGGGTCGCGGCGGCGCTTCGCCTGACGGAGGCCGAGGTCGTCGTCGTGCTGCCCACCGACATGCCCTTCGTGACGTCGGAGCTCCTCGCCGTGCTCGCCGAAGCCTGTACCGGGGCCGACGTCGCCGTTCCGCAGACGGGCCCGCTCCCGGGCGCCTACCGCCGCTCCGCGCTGCCCGTCCTCGAGCGGCGAATCGCCGAAGGCGAGCTCGCCCTCTACCGCGCGTGTGTGGAGCTCGAGCCCCGCGTCGTCCAGTGGGACGAGGCGCTCCTACGAAACGTGAACGAGCCGGGCGACCTGGAGCTTGACGACGACGAGAGCCGTCAGAGGTAGGAGATGAGCTCGAGCAGTGACCCGTCAGGGTCACGGAAGTAGATGCTCTGGCCCTGTCCGCGGGCGCCCGTGCGCGCCACCGGCCCGGCCTGGAGCTCGACGCCGCAGGCACGCAGGTGGTCCACCGCCTCCTCGATCGGCCCCGGCCACTCCAGGCAGATGTCGCCGTTCCCCGGTGTCACTGGCTTGCCGGCGACGAGCTCGCCTACGTCGGTGCCGGGGCCATGGACATTGAGCCGCTGGTCGCCGAGTGCGTACGCGAACCGGTTCGCGTCGAGAGGGACGACCTCGGCGCCGAGGACGTCGTGGTAGAAGGCATTCGAGCGCTCCCAGTCGGAGACCGCGATGACGACGTGGTCGAGCCGGAGTCTCAGAGCTCGCGGTCCCAGTAGTCCACGTCGCTCTCGCGTCTGACCATGACGTCGTCGGCCCCGTCCTCGGTGAAGACGCCGAGCTTGTCGCTGTCCGGATACACCGCGATCGCGGGAAAGGCCTTCGTCGAGAGGATCATGATTCGCACGGTCTCGTCGGTCCCGTTGGTGACCTTGTGCGCGCCTTCGGGGCCCTCCGGAAAGCAGACGAGGTCGCCGGGCTCCAGCTCGTCCTCACCGCCGGGGTGGCGAAGCGTCGGCCGGCCGGCGACGACGAGCAGCCACTCCTCGCAGCCGTACTCGTAGTGGTAGGGGAAGCTGCTCTCCCCGGGCGGCAGCTCGTAGGCGGTCGCCCCGATCTTGCTGGCCCCGATCTGCGGAGCGAGGCGGGCGAACGCCAGGCGGTAGCCCGCGGGCCGCTCGCTCGAGGCCTCGACGGGGACCGAGAAGAGGTTGACGCGACGCAGAGCCCTATCCTGCCAGGCTGGCGAGTCCGCGCGGGGCGACGACGCGCTCGCGCTCGGCGCCGACGGAGATGAGGCTGACCTCGACGCCGAGGCGCTCCTCGACGAACGCGACGTAGGCGCGCGCGGCCTCCGGGAGGTCGGCGAGCGACTCGGCGTCCTCAAGGGGCTGCTCCCAGCCCGCGAGCGTCTCGTAGACGGGCGCTGCATGGTGGAAGTCGCTCTGGTGCGCGGGAAACTCCTCCGTCTCGGAGCCGTCGGGGAGTCGGTAGCGGACGCAGACCGGGAGCGAGCGGAATGCCGAGAGGACGTCGATCTTCGTCAGCGCGAGGCCCGTCATCCCGTTCACGCGCACGGCAAAGCGGAGCGCGACCAGGTCGAGCCAGCCGCAGCGGCGCTCGCGCCCGGTCGTCGTCCCGTACTCGGCGCCGAGCTCGCGCACGCGCTCCTGCTCCGGCCCCTCGATCTCCGTGGGGAACGGCCCTTCACCCACCCGCGTGACGTAGGCCTTGGCGACGCCCAGCACGCGGTCGATTCGCGTCGGCCCGATCCCCAGCCCGGTCGTCGCCGCGCCCGCGATCGGGCTGGACGAGGTGACGAACGGATAGGTGCCGTGGTCGAGGTCGAGCAGCGTCCCCTGCGCTCCCTCGAGCAGGACGCGCCGGTTTTCGCGCAGCGCCCGGTCGATTAGGAGCGACGTGTCCGCGACGTAGGGGCGGAGGCGTACCGCGTAGGCCTCCATCTGTTCCGCGAGCGCCTCCACCTCGAGCGGGGCGACGCCGTGGATGCGCTCGAGCAAGACGTTCTTCTCGGCGAGCGCGGTTTCGAACTTCTGGCGGAGGATCTTGGGATCGAGGATGTCCTGGACGCGGATGCCGATGCGGGCGGCCTTGTCGGCGTAGGCGGGGCCGATGCCGCGGCGTGTCGTCCCGATCTGGAGACGGCCGAGCCGCCGCTCGCTCGCCGAGTCGATCGCGACGTGCCAGGGCATGATCAGGTGGGCATTCCCGGACACCCGCACGGTCGTCGTCGAGATGCCGCGCCGCTCGAGCTCGTCGAGCTCGGCGACCAGGAGCCCCGGGTCGACGACGCAGCCGGCGCCGACGACGCAGAGCTTTCCGGACAGGATCCCCGAGGGAACGTGGTGGAGCGCGAACGTCTCCCCGCCGCGAACGATCGTATGGCCGGCGTTCGGCCCGCCCTGGTAGCGACAGACGACGTCGGAGTCCAGGGCGAGCAGGTCGACGATCTTCCCCTTGCCCTCGTCGCCCCACTGGGCTCCCACGATCACGGTTGCCGGCACGACTGTGAGCTTAGAACCCGAGCCAGGATGATGCCGAGACGTCCCAAGGCTTCAGGTGGGTTCTTGGTCCCGTCCACAGGCCATGTGGACAGTCGTGTCGGAACTCTCCGCGCAGAGCGAAGATTCGGTGCACACGGGCTGTGGGTTTCGCTGGGGACGATTCGTCAGGTCCGTCTGCGAACATACGTTCTTTGCCTGCTCAGACCGGTCTTTCTCGCTATGAGCTCTCGTACCTCGAAATCAACAGGCCCCATAGAGTCGCGTCCGATGGCGACGAACGGATCTCGCACGGCGGCGGCCGAGCCGCAAGTGCCGCCGCAAAACCTCGACGCCGAGGAGTCGGTCCTCGGCGCGATGATGCTGTCGCCGTCGGCGATCGCCGCCGTCAGCGAGGTGCTCTCCCCGGACGGGCGCGAGTACTACCGCGAGAGCCATGCGAAGGTGTACCGCGCGGCGCTCGCCCTCTACGCCAAGGGCGAGCCGGTCGACGCGATCACGCTCGTCGACGAGCTGGACGAGCGGGGCGAGCTCGAGGACGTCGGCGGCAAGGTCCGCATCCACGAGCTGGCAGCCCTCGTTCCGGCGAGCGCCAACGCAGGCCACTACGCGCAGATCGTCCAGGAAGCGGCCACGCTCCGCGGGCTCATCCGCGTCGGCGGTGAGATCGCCAGGCTGGGCTGGGAGCGGCCCGGGGAGACGCCGGAGCTCGTCGACCGAGCGGAGCAGATCCTCTTCGACCTCTCCCAGGAGAAGGCCACCTCG
>JBOHAB010000038.1:0-16379 GCA_050697655.1 Gaiellaceae bacterium | reverse complement strand
GATCGAGAGGTCGATCAACCGAGCGGGAGCGCCGAGGATGACGTTGCTCGGCTTGACGTCGAGGTGGACCACCTTCTCCTCCTCGAGGTAGTGGAGCGCCGAGGCGAGCTGCAGTCCCAAGGGCAGAAGCTGTTCCGGCTCCAGAAACCGTTGCTTCCGGATCACGCGGGAGAGACGGGGCCCTTCCAGGTGCTCGAGTGCGAGATGCGGCCTTGGGCCCTCGAGCACGGCATCGAACCCGCGAACGATCACCGGATGGCGCAGGCGCTCGACGAGGTGGGCCTCGGCCGCGAGCCCGCGCAGGGAATGCTCCTCCTCGACGAGGTGCGGGCGCACCACTTTGAGCACGACGAGCGCCAGCAAGTGCTCGTCCCAGGCCAGGTACGTCTCGTAACGCTCACCGCCGCCGAGCAGCCTCACGGCAAGGCGGCGGGGAGCGATCTCGTCTCCCTCCTCGAATCCCCACTCCTCGGCGGAAGGAGAGGCCGTCTCAGGCCCCTCCTCCCGCACTGCGAACAACTCGTCGCCCACCGGATCCATCTAGGCGATCGAGTTGGTGTTGGTGTTCGTCCCGCCGCCGCTCGTCTGGTCGCGCGAGTGGTCGCGAGACCGCGAGACGTCGGCGGTGTTGTGGTCGCCCGTGCGATCGCGTGAGCGATCCTTCGAGTGCGAGCGGTCGTTCACGCCCACGCCGTCGCCCGTCCTGTCGCGCGAGCGATCGCGGGAATTCGAGCGGTCGGCGGTCGTCACGTCACGCGAGCGGTCGCGCGAGCGCGAGCGGGACGCCGAGGTGTCGTCGTCATCGTCGTCGGCGCGCGCGAGCACGAGCTCCGGCTCGTCCTCGTCGCGCTTGAGCGCGATGTCGTCGTTTGCCGAGTCGGTCTGGGCCCCCGAGACGATCGCGCCGGGGCCCAGGAGAACGCCGGTCGCCACGACGACGGTCGCGAGGCCGGCGAACACGAGCTTGATGAACCTCTCCATGGTCATCCTCCGGTGATGTCGCTGTCCGAACGCCTGCAGCCTTCCCGTCCACGATTGGAGGGGCATGAGCGCCGGATGAGAGTTTCCTCATCCTCGCGCGCTCAAGTCAGCGGCGTCTGCGGCCGATGTGAAGCGAATGGCCTCGTACGACTCCACCGTGATCGACGCGGCGGACGCCGAGTTGACCCCGGAGATCGGGCTCGAGCGGCTGCAGATCCCGGAGCTTCCGGCGACCGAGCTGCCCACGCCGGTCGCCTGGAGGATCTATGCGGCACTTACGGTCGGGGTCGTCGCGTTCCTGCTGGCCGTCCTCCTGATGGCGACGGGCGTCGTCGCCACTCCCCACACGTAGCGAAAGCTACTGCGGGGCGCGGTCGTCGGCGACGCTCACCCAGACGAGGCCGCCTGCGACGGCGACGTCCTTGGGGCTGGAGTTGCCGCTGACGGCGATGGAGGCGACTTCGTTCGTCGCCCCGTCGATGCGGGTGACGGTTCCGTCGAAGGCGTTGCTGACCCAGGCGACGCCGGCGCCGGCCGCGAGCGCGAGCGAGCCGCGGCCGAGGTCGAGCCGGTAGGTCTCCACGACCTCGTGGAGGTCGGGGTCGATCTTGGCGACCGTGCGCGCGTCGCCGTTCAGCACCCAGACGAAGTCGGCGTCGGTCGAGATTGCGAGCGTTTGCCGGCCCGACCCGGTGGCGGCCATCGAGATCTGGTCTCTGACTTCCGCCGTGAGCGGGTCGAGGCGAAGGACGACTCTCGCGGAGCTGCTCACCGCCCACACGCTGCTGCCTGCGGTTGCCAAGCCGTCGACCGCGACCGGCAAGGAGACGTTGCTGACGATCTCGCCCGAGGAGGCATCGACGCGGATCAGCCGCCTTCCGCCGGCGAGCCAGACAGCCTGATCGTCCACCGCGATCCGGTCGACCTCGGCGAAGCCTGCGTGCACGATCCGGTCCCAGGCCTGTCCTCGACCGAGCCTCGCGAGCACCCGCTCTTCCTTGTCGAAGGCCCAGACGGCCCCGTCGCGCGCGGCGAGGTCGTCGGGGCGAAACCCGACTCCGACCGTTCGCAGGACGCGGCGGCTCTCGAGGTCGATCTCGGTAACGGTAAGGTCGATGCGGTCGGTCACCCAGACGGAGCCGTCCCCCTCCCGGACGAGCGCCGGGCTCGTGCCCACCGGCACGCGCGCCACCACCTTGTTCGTCTCGGGCTGGATGACGGCCACGTCACTCGCACGCGCGAGAACCACGTCGGCGAGCGGCTCGGCCGGCTGGGTGCCGGGGCCGCCCCGACCGAGGGCGATCATCGTGCCCGCGGCCGCGGCGAAGGTGACGAGAACGACGACGGCGGCGGCGAGGCGGCGGACGCCACCGCTCGGGATCAGCCGGCGCGGCTCCACCACAGCCAGCGAGGGATCCTGAACGAGGATCGCCTTCTCGAGCTGCTGAAGCTCCGGGCCCGGGTCGAGCCCCAGCTCTTCCGCGAGGAGGGCTCGCACCTCGCGGTAGGCCTGCAGGGCCTCCGCCTGACGGCCGCTGCGATAGAGCGCCGTCATCAGCTGGGCCCTGGCGCGCTCGCGCAGGGGATGCTCCCGCACGAACTCCTCCAGCTCCGCCACCAGCTCCGCGTGCCGGCCGAGCTGAAGCCCCGCCTCGAAGCGGCCCTCGAGCGCGGACAGGCGTAGCTCGCCGAGACGAGCAAGCGCAGCCTCGACCGTGCCGTCGAGCGCGAGCTCCTCGAGCGGCGGCCCGCGCCAGAGCGCGAGCGCCCGGTCGAGGGTCGCCGCGGCCTTCTCGGCACGTCCGGCCGCCAGCGCTTGCCGTCCTTCGCGGACCAGCTGCTCGAAGCGGTGCACGTCGAGCAGGTCGGGGTCGACCCGGAGGACGTAGCCGTGCAGCTCGGTCACGAGCGTCGCGTCCGGTCCCGCGGCTGCGAGGACCTTGCGGATCTTCGACAGGTGGACGTTCAGGGCGGCGCCGATCGTGCTCGGGCGCTCGGCGCCCCAGACGCCCTCGATCAGCCGCTCTCGCGAGACAGGCTCGTTGGCGTGCAGGAGCAGGAGCGCGAGCAAAGAGCGCTGGCGCGCGCCGCCGAGCGGAAGCGCCTCGCCGTCGACCCGGGCCTCGAGCGGCCCGAGCAGCGAGAACGCGACACCGCCCTGCCTTTTGCTCCGCGTTTGCTCCGTTTTTCGCCTCCGTTTGCCTGCGTGGGAGAGCCTTCCAGCGGCGCTATGACAGTTCCGACGAACTGGGGCCGTGGTCGGTTAGGCCTCCGGCGCCGCAAGCGGGTGAGAGGAGGATTCGTGGTGAGACGAAGCACGACGGTAGCTCTGCTCGCGCTTCTCGTGGGGGCCTTCGCGCTCGTCGCGGCGGGCTGCGGAGGAGACGACGACGACACCGCGGGGGGCACGGGCGAGGCGGAGGGCGTTCCGTCGCTCCCGGAGGTGACGGCGCTGCCTTCGGCGTCCTGTACCGACATCGAGTTCGAAGGCGAGGGAGAGCCGCAGGTCCTGATCGCCACCGACATGGTTCTGCAGGGATCCTCGCGGACGCAGACCCTGCAGATCGTCGAGGCGGTCCGCCAGATACTCGACTCGGCAGGGTGGAAGGCCGGCGACGTCAACGTCGGCTTCCAGTCCTGCGACGACGCGACGGCCCAGGCCGGCAAGTGGGATCCCGGCAAGTGCAGCCAGAATGCGAACGCGTATGCCGAGAACCAGTCGCTCCTGGCAGTGATCGGCACCTTCAACTCGGGCTGTGCAGCGGTCGAGCTGCCGATCCTGAACCAGGCGCCGGGCGGAGGTCTCGCCATGGTCTCGCCGGCGAACACGTACGTGTGCCTGACCGAGGGCGGACCGGGCTGCTCGGACGACGAGCCCGACCGCTACTACCCGACGGGAATCCGGAACTACGTCCGGGTCGTCGCCCACGACGCCTACCAAGGCGCGGCGTTGGCGCAGTTCATGCAGGAGCAGGGGACGACGAAGCTCTACGTCCTCAACGACAAGGAGGCCTACGGGCTCGGCGTGGCGACGAACGTCCGCGGAGCCGCAGAGCACCTCGGCATCGAGGTCGTCGGCTTCGAGGCGTGGGAGCCGCGCTCGTCCAGCTACGAGGCCCTCATGACCAAGATTAAGAACACGGGCGCCGACGGCGTCTTCCTGGGCGGTCTCACCGAGGAGAACGGTGCCCAGGTGATCAAGGACAAGGTGAAGATCCTGGGCGACAACGAGACCGTCAAGCTGTACATGCCCGACGGCTTCACCCAGCAAAGCACGATCGACGAGTCTGGGGCCGAGAACACCCGCGGCGCCTTCTTCTCGGTCGCCGGAGTGCCGATCGAAGAGTTCGGGCCGGCGGGCCAGGAGTTCGTCGAGGAGTTCTCGACGAGAGTCGGCGACCAACCCGTCGACCCGTACGGCGTCTACGGCGCCCAGGCGGCGCAGATCGTCCTCGACGCGATCGCCAACTCTGATTACACGCGCGCGAGTGTGATCGAGCAGCTCTACGCTACCGAGGTGACCGGCGGCTTCCTCGGTGACTTCTCGTTCACCGAGAACGGCGACCCGACGCTGGCGAGCGGCGCGGTCATCGGCTTCACGATCTTCCGCGGCGAGGACCAGCTCGAGGTCGAGACTTCCTTCTCGCCCGAGGAAGAGGTGGTCGAGGCCGCACGAGGCGGCTAACACCTAAGGTTGGTCCCGGGGGACAGCCGTCGTCCCCCGGGATCCCTCACTCGCCCGGGTGACGCTCCCGTCGGAGCGAGCGCCTACTCTGTGACGGTGATGTTCGCCGTGGAGACGATCCTGGTCGCGTTTGACGATCCGGAGAGCCGGACGCTCTCCCATGCCGCCGACCTGGCCCAGGCGCTGCAGGCGGCGCTGATCGTCACGAACGTCGCTCCGAACGACCACGACTCGGCCGAGGACGCGGGCAACTACGGACGCGAGCGGCTCGACCAGGCGGCGGAATACCTCGCCGGGCGAGGTCTCCAGGCCGAGGTCGTCCAGGCGGTCGGCCAGCCCGCGGAGGCGATCGTCTCGCTCGCCGAGGAGCGGAATGTCGACCTGATCGTCGTCGGGATGCGCAAGAAGCGGTTCTTCGAGCGCCTCGTCGAAGGAAGCGTGGCCCAGGACGTCATGCGGCGCGCCACATGCGACGTCCTCGCCGTCCACTGACGTAGTGAACGATCCGCGCCTCGCCATTGCCGGCTTCATCACCGGGCTGCTCGTCGGGATGACGGGGATGGGCGGCGGCTCGCTGATGACGCCGATGCTGATCTTCTTCTTCAACTTCAACCCCTCGGCGGCGATCGGGACGGACATCCTCCACGGCGCCATCTTCAAGTCGTTCGGCGCCGTCCGGCACCGGCGGCTGGGAACCGTCCGCGCCCGCCTGGCCGCCTGGATGCTGGTCGGGAGCGCGCCCGCCTCCTTGCTCGGCGTCTGGGTCGCGACGTACCTGACCGACCGCTACGGAGACAGCGTCGACTCGGTCCAGGGCCAGGTGCTCGGCTACACGCTCCTCTTCGGCGCCGTGGCCTTCGTGGTCAAGGCGCTGACCCACCGGGGCGGCTCGGCGGCGACTCTCGGGCGGCTGAGCCAGCGAGACCGGATCGTGGCAGTCTCCATCGGCGTCGTCGGCGGCTTCATCGTGGGACTGACCTCGGTGGGGAGCGGGACGCTCTTCGCGCTGGCCATGCTGCTCGCCTACCCGCTCGCCGCCAAGTACGTCGTCGGCACCGACATCGCCCATGCGTCGGCGCTTCTCTGGGTCGCCGGCCTCGGGCACCTGGTCGCGGGCAACGTCGACCTGGGCGCGATCGGCTGGTTGCTCGTGGGCTCGATTCCCGGCGTCCTGATCGGGAGCCAGGTCAGCGTCGGGCTGCCGGAGACTGTGCTCCGCATGGCGCTCGCCACTGCGCTCGCCCTCAGCGGCCTCAAGCTCCTCGACGTGCCATATGCGGACGAGATCGTGGTGGTCACGCTCGGAGCCGGGCTCGCCGTCCTGGCGGCGTGGGGCGTGGTCCATCTCGTGCGGCGAACGAGACCGGCCGCGAAGGAGCCGCCGCCCACGCGCGCAGCGCCGTGAGGGACGTTCCCGAGGTGCTCTTCGTCTGCGTCCGAAACGCCGGTCGGTCGCAGATGGCGGCCGGGCTGATGAGCCGCCGCGCGCAAGGTCGGGTGCACGTTCGCTCCGCGGGCTCGGATCCCGCCGACGAGATCGATCCGGTGGTCGTCGAGGCGATGGCGGAGCTCGGTATCGACCTCGGCGAGGAGCGTCCCAAGCCCCTCACTGACGAGGCCGTCAAGGTCGCCGACGCCGTGGTGACGATGGGGTGTGGGGACGCGTGTCCCGTCTACCCCGGGAGGCGTTACCTCGACTGGGCCCTTCCGGACCCGGCCGGCCGGGACCTTGAGACCGTGCGGACGATCCGCGACGAGATCGACGCGCACGTGCAGGCGCTCCTCACAGAGCTGCTCGGTCCGCGGTGAGGCGAGCCTTGACAATCGCGCCGTGCATGCCGTCGGCGACCTCGTGCGTGAGCTCCACGGCCACGTCCTCGAAGCCGTTCGCCCGGAGGGCCGCCTCGTACTCGCCCCGTGAAAGCGCTCCGGCGATGCAGCCGACGTAGGAACCCCGTTCGCCGCGCTCCTGGGGCGAGAGGCGATCCTCGGCGACGATGTCGGAGATCCCGACGCGGCCGCCGGGCTTGAGCACGCGCGCGAGCTCGGCGAACACCGCGGGCTTGTCGGTTGAGAGGTTGACGACGCAGTTGGAGATGACGACGTCGACGGAGTCGGCGGGCAGGGGGACGTCTTCGATGATCCCTCGGAGGAAGATCGCGTTTTGGACGCCCGCTTCCTCAGCGCTGCGCCGGGCGAGGGCGAGCATCTCCTCGGTCATGTCGAGCCCGTAGGCGAGGCCGGTCGGGCCCACGCGCTTCGCGGAGATAATCACGTCGATCCCGCCTCCGGAGCCCAGGTCGAGCACGGTCTCACCTTCGTGCAGCTCAGCCACGGCGGTCGGGTTGCCGCAGCCCAGGCTGGCCAGCGCAGCCGCCTCAGGCAGCTCGCTGCGCTGCTCGGCGTCGTAGAGCGCCTCGCCGAAGTCGTCGGCGGAGGCTGGATCGCCGCAGCAGCTCCCGCTCCCGCAGGACCCTCTCGAGCCTTCGCTGACGGCGAGGGCGGATTCCGCGTACTTCCGGCGCACCTCTTCGCGCAGCTCGTCAACGGACGTAGTCATCTAGTGCTCCTTTCAGGTCGGCGACGGCCGCCAGGGTGGAGGTCGCCTCGGGATTCAGCGAGAAGTACGCCCACTTGCCGCGCTGCTCCCGCTCGAGCAGGCCGGCGTCGGTGAGCTTCTTCAGGTGGTGGCTGACGGTCGGTTGTGAGAGCCCGAGCGGCTCGACGAGCTCGCAGACGCAGACCGGCTCGTCGGCGGTCGCGAGCACGTTCAGGATCCGCACCCGCGCGGGATCGCCGACGGCGCGGAAGAGCGCCGCGGTCGCCTCGGCCTCCTCGTCGGAAAGGAGGGGAGCGGCGAGCGGCGCGCAGCAGGCGACGGGCAAAGGGCGATCGAGGAGCGGAAGCTCGCGGTGCATCGACACCAACATATCGAAGAACGTCGATATGTCAAGACCGGCCGAATGGCGGGTGCAGGGTCTGGGCGCCGACGCCTATAGTCGCGGGATCGTCGCCCTGCCGCCTCCTCCGCCGCCGATCCTGGCGCCGTGCCCGGCCGAGGCGCGCCAGCTGCACCGGGATGCCCAGTGCGGCTATGCCCGCGTCCCGCTCGACCGGACGAAGCCGGACGGCAGGACGATCCGCGTCTACTTCGAGCGCTATCCGCGCCGGAAGCGCAACGAGCCGCGGATCTCGACGGTCGTGACGCTCGAGGGCGGGCCCGGATTTGCGGTCACGCCGGGCCGCTCGACGCGGGTCGACCTGTGGCGCCCCGTCTCGGGCCACCGGGATCTCGTGCTCGTCGACCTGCGCGGCACGGGTGGAAGCGCCCCACTCGGCTGCGAGGCGTTCTCGCGGCCGATTCGCAACTACGTGGCGCGCGCCGGCCGCTGCGCGGCGCAGATCGGCCCCAAGCGCAACCTCTTCTCCACCTCACAGGCCGTCCAGGACCTCGAAGCGGTGCTCCGGTCGCTGCACGCAGGTGTGATCGATCTCTACGGCGACTCGTACGGCACCTACGCGGCGCAGGCCTACGCGCTTCGCTTCCCGCAGCGCCTGCGCTCGCTCACTCTCGACGCCGCCTATCCGCTCCCGGGAACGGATCCGGCCTGGGCGGACCTGGTCGAGGCGATCCGGATCGGGCTCGAGCTCTCGTGCTCGCGCTCGGTGACCTGCCCGACGCTGAATCCGGTCAAGCTGGTCACGCGTTTCGCCGATCGCGTCCGGGAGGAGCCGATCCTCGGCACTGCCCGCGACGGCGACGGGAGGCGCACCTCCGTTCGGCTGGACGAGGACGCTCTCGTGCAGCTCGTCCACGCCGGCTACTGGTACCCGGCGCTCTGGCGCGACCTGCCGGCCGCGATCCAGGCGGCAAACCGAGGCGACACGGCCGCGATCCTTCGACTCGCCGCCGAGACCGTGACGACCGTCGGCGAGCCGGAGGATCCTCCTTACTGGTCCGAGTCGCTCTACCTCTCGGTCATCTGCCACGACTACCCCCAGCCCTGGGACTTCTCTACGCCCATGGCCGACCGGCGTGCCCAGGCCGAGAGCCGGTTTGGCGCCTATCCGCCGGGCACGTTCGCGCCTTTCAGCGCCTCCGCGTGGACGGGCGCCGACTACGAGGGAGTGATGGCCTGCCTGCGCTGGCCGTCCCCGGCGCGCCCTGATCCGGCCGACCCGCCCGGGGCCGCGTACCCCGAGGTCCCGACGCTCGTCCTCAACGGCGATCTCGACACCATCACCGCCGCGTCCGGGGCCCGCGAGGTGGCGCGACGCTTCCCCGGCTCGACCTACGTCGAGGTCGCGAACTCGGTGCACGTGACCGCGCTCGCCGACTGGGACCTGTGCGCCTCGCGGATCTACACGCGCTTTGTCCGCAACCTGACTCCGGGCGACACGTCCTGCGCGGCCGAGGTCGGCGAGTGGAACGTCATCCCCGAGTTCTCGAGCTCGGCCGAGGACGTTGTCCCTGCCCACCGTGCCGACGGCGACGACTCGTCACGGGCGGATCGACGCATCGCGGCGGCGGCCGCCCTCACCGCGGCTGACGTGATCGCGCGCTGGATGGTGAACTACGACGGAACGGGCGTCGGTCTCCACGGCGGGAGCTGGTGGTACTCCGGCTACCCCGACGTCCGCTTCCGGCTCACGAACGTGCGCCTCGTGCCCGGCGTCTTCGTCACCGGCACCGTCCGCTGGTCCTACGAAGGCGGCGCCTCGAGCGCGAGCGTCGAGGTGAGGGGGCCGGACGGCGTGACGGGCAGGCTCCGGATGGCCTGGCTCAAGGAGCCGCATGCCACCGCGACGCTCAGGGGAGTGCTCGGCGGACGGCAGCTCCGGGCGACCATGCCGGCGCCCTGAGGCAGGCGTAGGCTTCCCGCGATGCTGCTGATCATCGGGCTCGTCCTGCTGTTCGTTCTGCCCTCTCCTTGGGGGCTCGTCGCCCTGCTCGCGGGCCTCCTCCTCTGGCTCGCCGAGGTGTACGGAATCTGGCGGCTCGTCCGCCACCGGCAGGTGCAGACCGGCCCGGAGACCCTCGTCGGGCGCAAGGCCACGGTGATCGTGCCCTGCAAGCCGCTGGGACAGGTGCAGCTCGCCGGCGAGTCCGAGATCTGGCGCGCTCGCTGCGCGGAGGGCGCCGAGCGCGGCGAGACGGTCAAGGTGATCGCGATCAACGAGCTGACCCTGATCGTCGAGCGCTGAGCAGTCCTAGCTCAGAACAGGCCGCTGATCGCATCGCCGATCAGCTTCACGCCGATGATCACCATGAGCACCGCCATGATCACGGCGTTGTTCTCGCCCAGCCAGTTCTTGAGGCGGTCGAGCAGCGGGCCGGCGCGGTCGCCGAGCGCGAAGAAGATGACGATCGGGGCCGCCACCCCGAGCGAGGCGATCACGATGAAGACGACGAGCGCCACGGCCTGATCGCTGCCGGGGATTCCCGTCTGGGCGATCGCCGTCGCTCCCGCGACGGTCAGGAGCAGGTTCTTCGGATTCAGCCCGGAGAGAAGCACGCCGGCACCCGCCGCCTTCGGCGGGCTGAAGCTGTCCAGGGCCTGCATCCACTTCGGCATCTCCGGCTCGGCGTCGCCCTGCGGCCGCCCGCGCCACTGCTTCAAGGCGACGAGCAGGAGCAGAACACCGAGGATCAGCTCGAGCCAGAACACCCACGTCTTCGGCTCTCCCTCGTCGGTGGCGCCGGGGCCCTTGGCGACCACCAGCACGATCGTCCCCACGATCGCGATGCCAACCCACCAGCCGAGGAGGAAGGCCGGCCCGTTCACGCGACCCCGCGCCGTCACGAGCATGAGCACCACTGCGACTATCGGCAGCGGGCTGATCGCCACGCCGACCGCCGAGGGCAGCATCTGACCGATCGCCTCGCCCACCTGGCGCGGCACCTTACTCTGTCATGCTTCCCGGCGTTTGAGGCCGCCCGTCTTCACCTGGATTCGCGGCTACGACCGCGCCTGGCTGCGCGGCGACGTTATCGCCGGGATGACGGTGTGGGCCGTGCTCGTCCCGGAGGCGCTCGCCTATGCGTCGATTGCGGGAGTCTCGCCGGTGGTGGGGCTCTACGCCGCGCCCGGCGCCCTCATCCTCTACGCGGCCTTGGGCAGCTCCCGGCACCTCGTCACCGGGCCGATGGCCGCGACCGCTGCGCTCTCCGCCGCAGCCGTGGCGGATCTGGCGACTGCCGGCTCCGACGACTTCCTGCAGCTGACGATCACGCTCGCGCTCGTGACGGGGATCCTGGCCACCCTGGCCGGGATCTGCCGGCTCGGCTTCCTCGCCGGCTTCATCTCGGAGCCGGTCCTGAAGGGGTTCATCATCGGGCTCGCGCTCACGATCATCATCGGCCAGGTGCCCAAGCTCCTCGGGGTCGAGAAGGAAGAGGGTGACTTCTTCGAGCAGCTCTGGGGCGTTCTCGGGAACCTCGACGAGACGAGCGGGCTGACGCTCCTGGTGGGAGGGCTCTCGTTCGTCCTCGTCGTCGCGCTCAAAGAGCTCGCGCCGGTCGTCCCCGGCTCGCTCGTGGCGGTCCTGCTCGGCATCCTCGCCGTCTCGGTCTTCGACCTCGACGACCACGGCGTGACGATCGTCGGGCAGATCGAAAGCGGTCTGCCTTCGTTCGGGCTCCCCGACACCGGGCTCTCCGACTACCTCGACATCGCGCCTGCCGCGGTCGGGATCATGCTCGTCGGCTTCGCCGAGGGCCTTGGCGCGGCCAAGACCTACGCCGCGAAGAACCACTACGAGGTCGACCCGAACCGCGAGCTCCTCGGCTTCGGGGCAGCGAACCTCGCCTCCGGGCTCTCGAGCGGGATGGTCGTGAACGGGAGCCTCTCGAAGACGGCCGTGAACGCGGGCGCCGGCGCGCGATCCCAGGTCTCCGGCCTGATCGTCGCCGCTCTCACGGTGGTGACGCTGCTCTTCCTCACCGGGCTCTTCGAGGAGCTCCCAGAGGCCACGCTTGCCGCGGTCGTGATTGCCGCGCTCGTCGAGTTGGTCGACGTCGGCTCGCTCGTGCGCCTCTACCGAGTGTCCACGCGGGGGGTCGGGGCGGTTGACGCCGTCGCGGCCCGGCCGGACTTCATCGCCGCTGTCGCCGCGATGCTCGGGGTGCTCGTCTTCGACACGCTGCCGGGTCTTTTCATTGGCATCGCGGTCTCGCTCGTCCTGCTCCTCTACCGGGTCTCGCGGCCGCACGTCGCGGTCCTCGGCCACGTGCCCGGGACGCGCTCCCAGTACGCCGACGTCGAGCGCCATCCCGAGAACGAGTTGGTGCTGGGGATCGTCGTGCTCAGAATCGAGGGTGGCCTCTTCTTCGGCAATGCCGACGCCGTCCGGCAGCGGATCCGGGCCTCGCTCGACCCGGATACGAGAGCGGTCGTGCTCGACGCCGAGACGATCCCGTTCGTCGACGTCACGGCTTTGAGCATGGTCGGCGAGCTCGCCGTGGAGCTGGAGCACAGGGGGGTCCGGGTCGTTCTGGCGGGGGACATCGGCCAAGTTCGCGACGTCGTTCGCACGGCCGAGGACCGCCCGTCAGTGGAGGTGTTCCGAACGGTGCGAGAAGCCGTCGAGGCGCTAGGCGGGCCAGACGCCTAGCCGCACGAGCGCGTTCGTGGTCACCCAGGCCGCCACGCCGGCGAGCACCGCCGCGGGCGGCGTGTCGGCTCCGGCCGAGCCGACCAGGTCGCGGCGATGAGGAGGGATGAGAACAGGAGCTTGGTCATCGCCGCCATGCCGGCGGCGGTGCCGACCGCGACTGCCAGCGTGGGAGTGACGTCGAATGCGATGACGCCCAAGGTCGCGAGGCCGATCCCGAGGAAGATGGCGGGAAACACCGGGCCGCCGCCGTCGCCGGGAAGGAACCGGCGGGCGATCAGGACGACCACCGCACCGAGCAGGGGCAGCGCGACGACGAGATACCAGCTTCGGTCACGCGCGGACCGTACAGACGTCCCCCCGTGGCATCTAGGCTCCGGCGCACATGCAGCTCGCCCCCTGGCTGCGCGGCTATCGCCGTGCGTGGCTCGTCCCGGACGTCCTCGCCGGGCTGATCGTCTGGACGGTCGTCGTCCCCCAGGCGGTGGCCTACGCCCAGATCGCGGGGCTGCCGCCGTCTGCCGGCCTCGCCGCCGCCCCCGGCGCGCTCCTCGCGTATGCGCTTCTCGGCACGTCGCGGTCGCTCGTCGTCAGCGCGACGACCGCGACCTCGGCGCTTTCCGCCGCGGCGGTCGGCCCGCTCGCTGACGGCGACGTAGCGCGGTTCGCGGCGCTCTCCGCGGCGCTCGCCGTCGTTGCCGCGATCGTGCTCATCCTGGCCGGGCTGGTTCACGCCGGGAAGGTGATGGACTTCGTCCCGACCACGGTCATGACGGGGTTCCTCTTCGGGCTCGGGCTCGTGGTCTCGCTCGGGCAGCTGCCGAAGATCTTCGGCGTCGAGGAGGGGAGCGGCGACTTCTTCGAGCAGCTTCGCGACCTCGTCGAGGAGCTGGACGACACCCACACGTGGACGCTCGTCGTCGGCGCGGCGAGCGTCGTCGGCCTCGTCGCGCTGGGGCGGCTCGCGCCGAAGCTCCCCGGCACCCTCATCGTCCTCGTCGGGGCGATCGTCGCCTCGGCGGCCCTCGATCTCGCCGCCGAGGGCGTGGACGTGGTGGGGAAGCTCCCGGACGCGGCTCCGGACTTCGCGATTCCGGACGTCTCGTGGGGCGACTTGGCCGACCTGCTCCCCGCGGCTCTCGGCGTCATGATCGTCTCGGCCGAGGCGGCGGCGGTCTCCCGCTCGATCGCCAGCTCGCAGGGGTACGAGGTGGACGTGAACCGCGACATCGTCGCGCTGGGAGGCTCGAACCTCCTCGCCGGGTTCTCGAGCGGGTTCGTCCAGTCCGGCGGCGCCAGCCAGACGCTCGCGGCAGAGCGCGCCGGCGGTAGGACCCAGCTCGTGTCGCTCGTCGCCGCGGCTCTGATCCTGCTCACCGGCCTCTTCCTCGCGCCGCTCTTCGAGGACCTGCCGCAGGCGACGCTGGCCGCGATCGTGATCGTGGCCATCGCCAACTTCTTCAGGGTGCGGGAGCTGGGGCGATTCGCGCACCTACGGAGGACGGCGATCGTGCTCGCACTCGTCGCCCTGTTCGGCGTGCTCCTCTTCGGCGTCCTGCCGGGCCTCCTGCTCGCCGTCGCGCTCTCGCTCTTCGAGCTCCTCCAGCGGTTGAGCACGCCCCAGGTCGCCAAGCTCGTGCGAGACCCCGCCACCGGCGCCTGGGGCAACCGGGAGCGGCACCCGGGCTGGGCCTCGCCTCCCCGCGGCGTGCTCGTCGTGGGGGTCGAGGGCCCGCTCTTCTATGCGAACTCCGCCGCTGTGAAGAACCGAGTGCTCGAGCTGGCCGCGGAGCACGAAGCCACGACGGTCGTCCTCGACCTCGCCCGGAACGACGAGCTCGACGTGCAGGCGCTCGACATGCTCGGCGAGCTCGTCGGCGAGCTCGCCCCACACGGCGTCGAGCTCCGGCTGGCCGCCGTGCGTGCCCGAGTCCTCGAACTGTTGCGGCGAAGCGGCCTCGCCGCGCGGGTTTGCATCGAGTCTTCGATCGACGCCGCAATCTGACATGAATTCAGCCGATCGTCGCTAGCGGAGGAGGACAAGGTGGCCAAGCCGTTCAAGGGAAAGATCGAGCTCGACATCCGCGACTCTGTCCCCGACTGGGACGCGTTCCTCGCGGACAAGGCGCCCGAGGGCGCTCCCAACGTCCTCGTCGTCCTCTACGACGACACCGGCCAGGCGGCGTGGTCGCCCTACGGCGGCCGGATCAACATGCCCACGCTCGACCGGCTCGCGGAGAACGGCCTGACGTACACGCAGTGGCACACCACCTCCGTGTGCTCCCCGACGCGCTCCTGCTTCCTCACAGGGCGAAACCACCACCAGAACGGCTTCGGCACGATCGCGGAGTCCGCAGTGGGATTCCCGGGCTACCAGGGCCATATCCCGCCCGAGAACGCGACGATCGCGACCGTGTTGCGCGACGCGGGCTGGAGCACCTTTTGGATCGGCAAGAACCACAACGTCCCGGTCGACGCGTTCGACATGGGCGCCTCCAAGAAGGGCTGGCCGCTCGGCCTCGGGAACGACCGCTTCTACGGGTTCCTCGGCGGCGAGACGAACCAGTGGTTCCCGGAGCTGATCGAGGACAACCACTTCGTGGAGCAACCCGCGCAGCCCGAGGACGGGTACCACTTCTCCAAGGACATCGCCGACAAGGCGATCGCGTACATCCAGGACTCGAAGCAGTCGCAGCCCGACAAACCGTGGTACCTGTGGTATTGCCCGGGCGCGAACCATGCGCCGCACCACGCTCCGCAGGAGTACATCGACAAGTACAAGGGGAAGTTCGACGACGGCTACGAGGCCTACCGCGAATGGGTCCTCGCGCGCATGATCGAGCGCGGAGTGTTGCCCGAAGGGACCGAGCTGACGCCCATCAACCCCATGTCCGAGGGGACCTCGTCGGAGACCGACTTCGTCCGCCCCTGGGACACGCTCTCGGACGACGAGAAGAAGCTCTTCTCGCGCATGGCGGAGGTGTACGCGGGCTTCTCGGAGTACACCGACGTCCAGATCGGCCGGGTCGTCGACTACCTCGAGGAGTCGGGCCAGCTCGACAACACCCTGATCATCTACGCAGCCGACAACGGCGCCTCGGGCGAAGGCAGCCCCAACGGCTCGGTCAACGAGATCAAGTTCTTCAACGGATACCCGGATGAGATCGACGAGAACCGGGCGATGATCGACAAGCTGGGCTCGCCGGACACGTACAACCACTACCCGACTGGTTGGGCGGTTGCGTTCTCGACGCCGTACCGGATGTTCAAGAGGTATGCGAGCTACAGCGGCGGCACCGCCGACCCGCTCGTCATCCACTGGCCCGCCGGGATCAAGGCGAAGGGCGAGGTGCGCCACCAGTACCACCACTGCACCGACATCGTCCCGACGATCTTCGAGTGCTGCGGGATCGAGATGCCCGAGACGGTCGACGGCGTCAAGCAGTCTCCCCTCGAGGGCGTCTCGATGCGCTACAGCTTCGACGACCCCGACGCCCCGACGCCGAAGGAGACCCAGTACTACGAGATGCTGGGGACGCGCGGGATCTGGCACAAGGGCTGGAAGGCGGCGACCGAGCATGCTCCGCTGCCGTCGGACATCGGCAACTTCGACCGGGACCACTGGCAGCTGTTCCACGTGGACGAGGACCGCTCGGAGGCCAACGATCTGGCGGGCCAGCACCCGGAGAAGCTCGAGGAGCTCGAGGCGCTGTGGCTCGAGGAAGCGAAGAGGTGCAGCGTGCTGCCGCTCGCCGACCTCAACGTGATGGACTTCATCAAGCTCGAGTACCGCGCAGCCGTGCCTCCATCCGGCCAGTACACGTACTACCCGGGCACGACAGAGGTCCCTGAGCAGTCGTCGGCAGGGAC
The DNA here is from genome assembly GCA_050697655.1 of Gaiellaceae bacterium. Classification (GTDB taxonomy): domain Bacteria; phylum Actinomycetota; class Thermoleophilia; order Gaiellales; family Gaiellaceae; genus JAIBJN01. Next base: position 229 of record JBOHAB010000038.1, on the reverse strand, counting down.
GCACGGCCGGTCGTTCAAGATCCTGGCCGAGGTCGAGCTCACCGACGATTCGGAGGGCGTGGTCGTCGCCCAGGGCTCGCGCTTCGGCGGCTACACGCTGTTCGTCAAGGGCGGCCAGCTCACGTTCGTCTACAACTTCCTCGGCATCCCGCCCGAGCAGCGCCTCAGCGCGCCGGTTCCCTCGCCCGGGCAGCACATCGTCGGAGTCGACTTCGCCAAGGAGAAGCAC
>JBOHAB010000037.1:0-16397 GCA_050697655.1 Gaiellaceae bacterium | reverse complement strand
CCGACGCCCGCCGTGAGGAAGCGAAAGATCCCGGTCGGGTGGCTGATCGGGCTGGCCGCGCTCGCGCTCGCGGCCCTCTACCCGGTCCTGTACGAGGAGATGCTCGGCGAGATGAGCATCCCGGTCTTCCGCGAGTGGCCGAGCGTCAGCACCGCCGTGATCATGATCGTCTTCGTGATGATGGCCGTCGGCCTCAACATCGTCGTCGGCTACGCGGGCCTGCTCGACTTGGGCTACGTCGCTTTCTACGCGGTCGGGGCGTATACGGCGGGCTGGCTCGCCTCGGGCCATTTCCAGCAGGTGAAGATCCACGTCTTCTCGTCGGGCGTCGGCCCGGACCTGCGAGGGATTCACATCAACATGTGGATCGTCCTTCTGATCGCCGGCTCCATCACTGGGATCGCGGGCATCCTCATCGGCCTGCCGACGCTGCGGCTGCGCGGCGACTACCTGGCGATCGTGACGCTCGGCTTCGGCGAGATCATCCCCCAGTTCGTGCGCAACGCCGACAACCTCGGCGGCTTCAACCTCACCGCGGGGACGTTCGGGATCAACCCGATCGACTCGCCCGGCTTCGGCCAGGCGCTCAACGACTCGGTCGGCCTCCCGGTCAGCTTCCAGCAGTCGTTCGAGAAGATCAACCTCTTCTACTGGGCTGCGCTCGTCCTGCTCCTGTTCACAATCTTCTGCTCGATTCGCCTCCGCGACTCGCGCCTCGGGCGCGCGTGGATCGCCATCCGCGAGGACGAGACCGCGGCCGCGGCGATGGGCGTGCCGCTCATGCGCACCAAGACGCTTGCCTACGCGCTCGGCGCGTTCTTCGGCGGCATCGCGGGCGCCTACTACGCGAGCTTCAAAGGCGGCGCCTTCCCGAGCGAGTTCTTCTTCAACATCTCCGTCTTCCTGCTCTGCATGGTCATTCTCGGCGGGATGGGAAGCGTCTGGGGAGCCGTGGTCGCCGGCGCGATCCTCACCTACCTGAATCAGGAGGGCCTCTCGAACCTCGGTAGCTGGCTGAACAACGAGACGCCGCTCGACTTCGAGGTGGCCAAGTACCAGTTCGGGATCTACGGAGCGATCATCGTGCTGATGATGCTCTTCCGGCCGGTGGGACTGATACCCGAGGGTCGGCGCAAGCAGGAGATCGAGGAAGGCACGGCCACCGACACCCTCTACGGCGAGAGGCACGAGTGATGGCGCGCGATTTGCTCCTCGCCCAGCAGGTGCGAAAGGAGTTCGGCGGCCTCGTCGCCGTCAACGACATCGACTTCGTCATCCCCGAGGGCGCGATCGTCGGCCTGATCGGGCCGAACGGCGCCGGCAAGACGACGTTCTTCAACATGCTCACGGGGGTCTACAAGCCCACTGACGGGCTGATCACGTTCGACGAGCACGACGTCACCGGCGAGCCGCCCCACAAGATCACGAAGCTCGGCGTCGGCCGCACCTTCCAGAACATCCGCCTCTTCGAGTACATGACCGCGCTCGAGAACGTGCTCGTGGGCATGCACCACCGCCTGAAGGGCGGCATCATCGGCTCGATCTTCGGGCTCCCCCGCGTGCGCCACGAGGAGGCCGACGCCGACAAGAAGGCACGCGACCTGCTCGAGTTCTGCGGGCTCAAACGCCGTGCGGACACGCTTGCCCGCAACCTCCCCTACGGCGACCAGCGGCGGCTCGAGGTGGCTCGGGCGCTGGCGACCGACCCCAAGCTGCTCCTGCTGGACGAGCCGACCGCCGGCATGAACCCGAACGAGACGTCGACCTTCACGCAGTTCGTAGCCAAGCTCCGCGAGGAGCAGGGGCTGACCGTGCTTCTGATCGAGCACGACATGAAGGTGGTCATGGGCATTTCGGACCGCGTCACGGTGCTCGACTACGGCGAGAAGATCGCCGAGGGGGCTCCGGCTCAGATCCAGAAGGACGAGCGGGTGATCGAGGCCTATCTCGGCAGAGGGGCGACGGCAGGAGCGGCCTCGTGAGCGTGCCCGAGACGCGCCAGCCGCAGCAGGCCCCGGAGCAGCCCCAGGAGGCGCCGCGTGTTGGGGGCGACGGCGTCATCCTCGCCGTCGACGACATCCACACCTACTACGGCTCCATCCATGCGCTCAAGGGCATCTCGATCGAGGTGCGCGAGGGCGAGATCGTGACGCTCATCGGCGCCAACGGGGCCGGCAAGTCGACGACGCTTCGCTCGATCAACGGCCTCAACCGGCCGCGACAGGGCACGATCACGTTCAAGGGCAAGAACATCACGAACGAGGCGCCGCACAAGATCGTGGCCATGGGGGTGGCGCAGTCGCCCGAGGGACGCAAGCTCTTCCCGCGCATGAGCGTCCTCGAGAACCTCGAGATGGGGGCGTTCCAGCGCACGGACCGTTCGGCGCTGAAAGAAGACCTGGAGCGCGTCTACCAGCTCTTCCCGCGGCTCAACGAGCGCAAGACGCAGAAGGCGGGAACTCTGTCGGGAGGCGAGCAGCAGATGGTGGCGATGGGACGAGCGCTCATGGCCCGCCCACAGCTGCTCATGCTCGACGAGCCCTCGATGGGCCTCGCTCCGATCTTCGTCGAGAAGATCTTCGAGATCGTCGTCGAGATCAACCAGCAGGGAACGCCGATCCTGCTCGTCGAGCAGAACGCGCTCATGGCGCTCGACGTGGCGAACCGGGGCTACGTCATGGAGACGGGCAACATCGCGCTCACCGACGAGGCGGGCGCGCTCGCCAAAAACGAGCGAGTCCGCAAGGCTTATCTCGGCGAGGAATAGGCGGTTCCTCGCCCTCGAGCGGTCTCGACGCTCGGCGTAGAGTGTCTGCATGCCCAAGACGCTGACCGGGGCCGAGCTCCAGGTCGACGACGCGCCTGCGCGGGAGGCCGAGCTCTTCCTCGTCGACGGCAACAACCTCGCCTACCGCGCGTACTTCGCCTTGCCGGAGGAGCTGGCCACGACCGAAGGCTTCCCGACGAACGCGCTGCTCGGTTTCACCAACATGCTCTTCAAGCTCCTCTCCGACTACCGGCCGAAGGGGGTCGCCGTCGCGTGGGACACCAGCCCGGTCCACCGCAAGGAGCTCTCGCCCGAGTACAAGATCGAGCGCCGGCCGATGCCGGATCTCCTGCGGGAGCAGTTCGCGCACTTCCGCCCGATCGTCGAGGCGTTCGGCTACGAGAACCTCAAGTTCGAGGGGTGGGAGGCCGACGACGTCATCGCCACGCTTGCCGATCGCGCCGATGCCGCTGGAGTCAGGACCTGCGTCGTCTCGACCGACCGCGACGCGTTCCAGCTCTGCACGGAGAACGTCTGTCTGATGATGACGCCGCGCGGGGTCGCGGACGTGCACGTGTACACGCCTGAACGCGTCTTTGCGCGTTACGGAGTGACCCCGGAGCAGGTTCCCGACTTCATCGGCCTCAAGGGGGACACGTCCGACAACATCCCGGGCGTTCCGGGGATCGGCGACAAGACCGCCGGCCAGCTGATCGCCCAGTACGGCTCGCTCGAGGGCGTGCTGGAGCACGTCGACGAGCTCTCGCCCGGACGCGCGAAGTCACTGCGGGAGCATGCCGAGCAGGCGCGCTCCTCGAAGGAGCTCGCGACGATGCGCCGCGACCTTCCGCTCGAGCTCGACCCGGCCGCGCTCGTTCTGGCACCGCCGGACCGCTCGACGCTGAAGGAGATCTTCCGCCGGTTCGAGTTCCGCAACCTGCTCGGCAGGGTGGACGACCTGGACGAAGCTCTGCCGGCGGCGCGCGTCGAGGTTGCAGGCGTGGACGTCGCCTGGCGCGAGGGTGAGCTCGAGCCGGTCGTCGGCCCGCTGGCGCTGGCCGTGGAAGGCGACCGCTTCGCGGCGGCGCGGGAGGGCGAGGAGGTCGTCGTCGGCGCGTGGAGCCGGGAGCTCGCCGGGCGTCTGCGGGACGCTGCGCTCGTCGTCCACGATGCGAAGGCGGCGAGGCTCGAGGCCGTCGACGACACGCTCCTGATGGCCTACCTGATCGACCCAGGGCGCTCCGCGTACCTACTGGATGACCTCGCCGCCGAGTACGGCGTCGAGCTCGTCCCCCAGCCCGCCGCCGACGAGGAGACGTCCGCGCTCGTGCGCCATGCGGCGGCGACGCTTCGCCTCGACCCTCAGCTTCGCGCCCGGATCGCCGAGCGTGGCCTCGATCCCCTCTACCGCACCGTCGAGCTGCCGCTGAGCGCCGTGCTCGCAGCGATGGAGGACGTCGGCGTGCGCATCGACACGTACCGGATGGGGGAGATCACCGCGCGCCTCGCCGAGCGGGTGGAGGAGCTCGAGGCGCGCGCGCACGAGCTGGCGGGCGAGGAGTTCATGCTCGGCTCGACTCAGCAGGTGGCGCGCATCCTCTTCGAGGTGCTCGGCCTCACGGCGGGTCGCAAGGGCAAGACGGGGTACTCGACCGATTCGCGTGTGCTCCGGTCGATCCGTGGCGAGCACGAGATCGTCGGCGTGATCGAGGAATGGCGCGAGTACTCCAAGCTTCTCAACACCTACCTGGAGCCGCTGCCGGGCCTGATCGCGCCCGAGGACGGGCGGCTGCACACGAACTTCAACCAGGCGGTCGCCTCGACCGGACGGCTCTCGACCTCGAGCCCGAACCTCCAGGCGATCCCCATTCGCACGGAGCTCGGCCGGGAGATCCGCAGCGCCTTCGTCGCCGAGCCCGGCTTCAGGCTCCTCTCGGCCGACTACTCGCAGGTCGAGCTGCGCATCCTCGCGCACGTCTCCGGCGAGCCGAAGCTGCGCGAGGCCTTCGCGGCCGGGGAAGACATCCACGCCGCGACCGCAGCCGAGGTGCTCGGCAAGGAGCGCGCCGAGCTGACGAAGGACGAGCGCAACGTGGCCAAGATGGTCAACTTCGGGATCATCTACGGGATCTCGGCGTTCGGGCTCTCCGAGAACCTCGACATCCCGCGCGAGGAGGCGCAGACCTACATCGACACGTATCTGGCTCGGTTCCCGCACGTCCAGGACTTCATCCAGCGGACGATCGAGCAGGCGGAGCGCGACGGCTATGCGACGACCCTCTTCGGCCGCCGCCGGCCCGTTCCCGAGCTGAAAGCGCGGAACCGCCAGACCCGTGGCTTCGGCGAGCGCTTGGCGGTCAACTTCGTCATGCAGGGGACGGCGGCGGACGTGATCAAGGCGGCCATGGTCTCGAGCCACCGGCGGCTGCGGGAAGAGGGCCGCGCCGCCCGCCTCGTCCTCCAGGTGCACGACGAGCTCCTGCTCGAGGTGCCCGAGGTCGAGACCTCGGCCGTCCGCGACCTCCTGCACGAGGAGATGTGCGGCGCCTACCCGCTCGACCCGCCGCTGGCGGTCGACATCGGCGTCGGCGACGACTGGAACGAAGCCAAGTCCTGAATCCGCAGGCCGTGGGGAAGGCGCTGACCCGTCCCAACGGGTCATGTCCCGGTGCCAGGCACCTGGCCTTGGCCGGCGGGGGCGCGTCCGCCTCGGCCACGGACGGGCCTGTCCCCTGTCACGGCCCGCGGGGACGCGTCCGCCGTGCCCGCGGGGCTCAGCTGCGGCGCCAGACGATCTGCGCCGCGCCGATCGGCCAGGTGACCGGTTCGCGGTCCCCGACGAGGTCGTAGAAGGTCGTCTCCGCCGGTCCGCCGACGACGAGCCAGCCGCCGTCCGGCGACCATGCTGCCGTGTGGCCGGGGAAGAGCCCGCCTTGCCGGCCGAACGGCGAGCAGCCGACGTCGAGGATCCGCATCCGGTCGCCGGCGCGGAAGGCCGCCGAGCAGTTGTCCGGCGAGAGCACCGGCAGCCGGCCCTCGTACCGCTCCGGAAAATCGAACTCTTCCGCGAGCCGGTCGCCGATGTAGCGCTCGACCCGCCGCCCGTCCACGACGACCGCGAGCGAGCCGTCGTTCCCGTAGTGCACGGCCGTGATCCCGCCCGAAGCCTGGAGGCCGGGGCGGTCCTCGACGTATAGACGGTCGCCGCGGGCGTAGACGATCTCACCGTCCGGCGTGTACGCGGCCGGGCAGCCGTCGAGCCGGCGTCGCGCGCCGTCCAGCTCGAGATCGATTCCCTCGAGCCGTCGGTTGCACCAGGCCGCCCGCTGGCCGTCCTCGCTCCAGATCAGGAACCCGAAGGCCGCTTCCGAGTTCCCGAGGTCGCGTCCGCGCCGGCCGAGGTCGAGAAAGCGGAAGGGGACAGCATCCCCAACAGGCTCTCCGATCCCGACGGCGACCTTGAAGGTGACGCGGGCGGCCCACAGCTGGCAGGTGGACCGCTCGACGACGTTCGGGAGCTCGATTCCGGTCGGCAGGTCGACCTCCCGGATCGCGCATGAGCCCGTCTGGGCGAGGACGATCGACCCGGGCGCGCCGCTCACCTCGGGGAAGAGCTCACGGCCGAGATTCTCGTCCGGGACCTCGGTGGTCGTCGTGGCGCTCTCGGCGGGCTCGGTAGTGGCCGGTCGGGTCTCGACCCGGGCCTCGTCGGAGCGAAGGGAATCGGCCACGGCGAGGCCTCCGACGAGGAGCACTGCACCCAGGATGAGGAGGTCTCTGCCCTTCACGAGCTGCTGGCTATAATGCGCGATCCCGCATGGTTCCGAACGACACGACGACAGAAGCAGACATTCCGAAGCAGGACGACGACGTCTGGACCCGTGGTCCCGACGGCGAGCTGATCCCCGACTACGACGCCACCTTCCCAGTCATCAACGAAGGGGAGGTTGTGCGCGGCAAGGTCGTGCGCGTGGACAAGGACGAGGTCCTCGTTGACATCGGCTACAAGTCGGAAGGGGTCATCCCGGTCTCCGAGCTCTCCATTCGCCGCTCGGTGAACCCTGCCGACGAGGTCAACCTCGGGGACGAGATCGACGCGCTCGTGATGACCAAGGAGGACGCCGACGGGCGCCTCATCCTCTCGAAGAAGCGCGCCCGCTTCGAGATGGCCTGGAAGCGCATCGAGGGCGCGGCCGAGAGCGGGGAGCCCGTCGAAGGCATCGTCATCGAGGTGGTGAAGGGCGGGCTGATCCTCGACCTGGGCGTGCGCGGCTTCCTGCCGGCGTCCCTGGTCGACATCCGCCGCGTCCAGGATCTCGACGAGTTCATGAGCCAGACGCTCCGCTGCAAGGTGATCGAGCTCAACCGCAGCCGCAACAACGTCGTCCTCTCGCGTCGCGCGGTGCTCGAGGAAGAGCGGCGCGAGATGCGTCAGGCGATCCTCGACCGGCTCTCTCCGGGGGACATCGTCGAGGGGACGATCTCCAACATCGTCGACTTCGGGGCGTTCGTCGACCTCGAGGGCATCGACGGCCTCATCCACATCTCCGAGCTTTCCTGGAGCCATGTGAACCACCCGTCCGAGCTTCTCGAGATCGGTCAGGAGGTGCGCGTCAAGGTGCTCGACATCGACCGCGAGCGCCAGCGGATCTCGCTCGGGCTCAAGCAGACCCAATCCGACCCCTGGCAGCAGGTGATCGACACCTACCAGCAGGGCGATGTCGTCGAGGGGCGGGTCACGAAGGTCGTCACCTTCGGGGCCTTCGTCGAGGTCATTCCCGGCGTGGAGGGGCTCGTGCACATCTCGGAGCTTGCCACGCACCACGTCGAGAACCCCCGCGAGGTCGTCCAGCAGGGCGAGACGCTCCGCGCGAAGATCATCGAGATGGACGCCGAGCGCCGACGTCTGTCGCTCTCGCTCAAGCGCGTCGAGGAAGGAGAGGCCACTCGCCCGGGCATCGGCGAGGAGGCCCCCGACCTGGGGCTCTCCGAGGAGGTCTTCGTGGAGGGCGCGACCGAGGAGGTCGCACCGGCCGAGCCCGAAGCGCTCGAGCCTGAGGCCGAGCCCGCGGTGCCGGAGCCCGAGCCGGAGGCGCCGGGGCTCGAGGCGCCCGAGGCGGCCGAGGCGCACAAGGTGGTCGCCGACGAAGCTCCTTCCGAGGACGAGGCCGCTCCCGAGGACGAGGCCTCCACCGAGCCTGACGACGCGCGCTAGACGTCCGGTCGCGGTAGCGATCACGGGCGGGATCGGCGCCGGCAAGTCGACCGCCCTGCGTGCGTTCGCAAAGCACGGGGCCGCCGTGATCTCGAGCGACGAGATCGTGCACGAGCTGCTTCGTGACGATCCCGAGGTGAAGCAGGCAGTCGTCGAGCGCCTCGGTGAGGACGTGCTGGGCGAGGACGGCGAGATCGACCGGACCAAGGTCGGGAAGATCGTCTTCTCCGACCGGCAGGCGCTCGCCTGGCTGGAGCAGCTCCTGCACCCGAGCGTCGTCGCGCGCTATCTCGGCTGGCGCGAGGCGCTGGCCGACCGTCCCGACCCGCCCACGGTCTGCGTCACCGAGGTTCCGCTCCTCTACGAGGTCGGCGGCGAGGCCCGTTTCGACAAGGTCGTCGTCGTCACGGCCTCGCCTGAGATCCGCGTCTCACGGCGAATCGGGCCGTTGCGAGAGCGCGAGGCGCGTCTCGTCCCCGACGAGGAAAAGCTCGAGCGGGCAGACTTTGCCTACGTCAACGACGGCACGCTCGCCGAGCTCGACCGGTTCGTGTCCGGCGTGATGGCCACTCTGTCCAGATGAAGGTGATTCTCGGCGTTCTCGCGGTACTGGGCGCTCTTGGCGTCGCCTTTCTCTACGTGGAGGAGACCAAGCCGTCCTGGTACGTCCGTCTGCGCTACCCACTCGAGTACGACCACATCGTGCGAGGCCACGCGCGCCAGTACGACCTCGACGCGGCTCTGCTCGCGGCCGTGATCTACCGCGAGAGCAAGTTCGACTCCGACGCCCGCTCCTCGTCGGGCGCGATCGGGCTCATGCAGCTTCTGCCCGACACCGCCCAGGGCATCGCGCAGCTCACCGGTGGCAACCGCTTCCGGGTCGACGACCTCTACGACCCGGAGATCAACGTCCGCTACGGGTCGTTCTACCTGCGCCGATTGCTCCGGAAGTACGAGAACCGGCGACTGGCGCTGGCCGCGTACAACGCAGGCCAGGCGAACGTCGACCGATGGCTCGACGAGGGCCGGGAGGACATCCCCTTCCCGGAGACCGAGGAGTTCGTCGAGAACGTCCTCGATACACGCGAGCTCTACGCGCGCGCCTACGCGGACGAGCTCGGCCTCGAGGACTCGCCCGCGCCGGAGGAACCTGAGCCGCCACCGATCGTCGGGTCGACCTCAGAGACGGACTGACCGGCGGCGGGCCCCCACCAGACGTCGGTGCCGAGCAGCTGGGCCAAGCGCTCGTTCGGCTCGGAGAATCGCTTCTCCAGGCGGGCTCGAAGCCCCGGGCGGAGCGGTTTGTGGGGTCTCGGGTTGCGGGCGCGGAGCTCGCCGGGGTCGAACGGATCGAGCCCGATGAACGTAAGCGTCTGCGCGTAGACCTCCCGCGGGCGGGCGAAGAAGTCCTCCGCGCGCAGCACGAGGAGCTGCTCCCGCTCGAAGTGGGTGAGCCAACGCTCCAGCTGGTCGGCATAGAGCCCCCGCGCGACGTAGGCGTGGCGGCGGAGCTCCCGGCTGCGGTAGCGCGCGTCGGCGAGAAGTCGCTCCTGCTCGCCGGCGGTTCTCACCGCCTCTGCGTCGAGCGCTTTCCTGAACGAGAGCGGTTCCTTCCCGTGGCGGCGCATCTTCCGGTAGTGCGAGAAGGCTCGGTCGACAGGGTTGCGAAGGATCGCAATGAGCCTCACGTCGGGCAGCGTTGCCGCCACCCGCTCCGGCACTGCCGGATGAAAGAGGTAGTACGGGGTCGCCTCTCCGGCAACTCGATCGCCGACGGAGGTCGCGAAGAACCCCCTGTACCAGTCGACCCCGCGCCAGTAGTTGTGGTCGAAGAAGTGGATCTCCTTCGTCGCGGGACGAGCGACGTCCGGGTGCTGGGAGAGGTAGTAGAAGAGCGTCGTCGTGCCGGATCGGGCAGCGCCGATGACGAGGAAGGAGGGGAGGAGGCGAGCTCGGCTCGTCGCGTGGCCGAAGACGTGACGGGCTTTCGTCCCGACCAGCCGAGCGCTCCTCCGCATGCCCCGAGCCTTTCTCGGCACGCGCGGGATCGTAGTCTCGAAGACTTGGCCCGACAAGTGCTGCTCGTCGGCTAGAAGAAGGACTCGATCGACGATAACCGGTCGAGCCGCCCGTCGATGCGGGCCCGATCGTTGCCCCAGTCGCCGCGGACGATGTCCCGGGATCCGTCCCGCGCCTGGATCGTGTCGTCCTGTGACCCGCCCCTCAGCTCGTCGCGCCCGCGGCCGCCGACGAGTAGGTCCTCGGCCCCCGTACCTTCCACCACGTCCGCCCCGGGGCCGCCGCGCAGCGTGTCGTCCCCATGGCCTCCCAAGACGAAGTCGGCCCCTATGCCGCCGCGGACCTGATCCTCGCCCTGTACGCCGTTGACGAAGTCCGCGCCGCCCAGGCCGTCGAGCACGTCCTCGCCGGGCCCTCCCCAGATGGAGTTGGGACCGTCGTCGCCGATCAGCAGGTCGTCTCGACCGCCCCGAAAGATGTTCTCGATCCCGCGCAGGTCGTCGGCCTCACCTGCTTCGCCGTCGTCCGCCACTCCGTCCAGGTCGACGTTTACCGGATTGGCCCGATCCTGGTAGGAGGCCTCGTCTGCACCGTTCCCCCCGATGATCAGGTCGTCCCCGGGCCCGCCCGTGAGACGGTCGTCTCCCCAGCGTCCGCGCAGCGTGTCGTCACCGGGCCCCCCGAAGAGGTCATCGTCGGCGCCGCTGGCCCTGAGCGTGTCCGAACCGTCGCCGCCGGCCACGAACGAGACGAACCAGGCAGTCAGATGCGCGCGGTCGTTCATGTCGTCGAGGATCACATCGAGTCCTCGGCGGCGTAAGCCCGGGCAGAAGCTTCGTTCGCGGTCACGGACGTGCAGCCTTCGCCGACCTCGACCGTCGCGCCGCTGTCCGTGATCGTCACCCGGCCACGCCCGGTCTGGTAAGCCGAGCCCCGCGCGAGGCACGCGTTCGGCACGGCTACGATGGCTCGGGATGGCCCAGTTTCGCGTTTCCGACGCCTACCGGCCGACGGGCGACCAGCCCGAGGCGATCGCCTCGCTCGGGCGCTCGATCGGCCACGGCGACCGCCACCAGACCCTGCTCGGGGCCACGGGCACCGGAAAGACGGCAACGATGGCGTGGATCGTCGAGCAGGTGCAGAAGCCGGCGCTCGTGATCGCGCACAACAAGACGCTCGCGGCGCAGCTCTGCAACGAGTTCCGCGAGTTCCTGCCTCAGAACGCTGTCGAGTACTTCGTCTCCTACTACGACTACTACCAGCCGGAGGCGTACGTCCCGCAGGCCGACCTCTACATCGAGAAGGACGCCTCCATCAACGACGACATCGACCGCCTCCGCCACGCGGCGACGGCGGCGCTCCTGGCCCGAAAGGACGTCCTCATCGTCGCCTCGGTGTCCTGCATCTACGGGATCGGCTCCCCCGAAGAATACGGCGAGAAGACGGTCGCCCTCGGCATCGGGCAGGAGATCGACCGCGACGTGATGCTGCGGAAGCTCGTCGACATCCAGTACGCGCGCAACGACTCCTTCCTCGGCCGCGGGCGCTTCCGCGTGCGGGGCGACGTGGTCGAGGTGCAGCCGGCACACATGGAATCGGCATACCGCATCTCCTTCTTCGGGGACGAGGTCGAGCAGATCACCCACTTCGACCCGCTCTCAGGCGAGATCTACGCGCGCCTCGAGCACCTGGCGATCTTCCCGGCGACCCAGTACGTCACCTCGCGGGACACAATCGAGCGCGCGGTGGGCGAGATCAAGCACGAGCTGGAGGAGCAGGTGAAGCTCTTCGAGACCCAGGGGAAGCTGCTCGAGGCGCACCGCATCCGCCAGCGGACGGAGTACGACCTGGAGATGCTGCAGGAGCTCGGCTACTGCAACGGAATCGAGAACTACTCGCGCATCCTCGACGGCCGCTCCCCGGGAACGCCGCCACACACGCTGCTCGACTTCTTCGGGGACGACTTCGTCATCCTGATCGACGAGTCGCACCAGACCGTCCCGCAGATCGGCGGCATGTACGAGGGCGACCGCTCCCGCAAGGAGACGCTCGTCGAGCACGGGTTCCGCTTGCCGTCGGCGCTCGACAACCGGCCGCTCCGCTTCGACGAGTTCCTCGAGCGCGCGCCGCAGCTCCTCTTCGTCTCCGCGACGCCGGGCCCGTTCGAGCTCCGTAACTCGACGAACATCGCCGAGCAGATCATCCGTCCGACCGGCGTCGTCGACCCCGAAGTCGAGCTGCGGCCCACCAAGAACCAGATCGACGACCTCCTGAACGAGATCCGGCGACGCGAGGAGGCGGGCGAGCGCGTCCTCGTCACCACCCTCACGAAGAAGATGGCCGAGGACCTCACCGACTACCTGCTCGAGTCGGGGGTGCGCACGCGCTACCTCCACTCCGAGGTGGACACGCTCGACCGCATCAAGATCATTCGAGAGCTGCGCCTGGGCGAGTACGACGTGCTCGTGGGAGTCAACCTCCTCCGCGAGGGGCTCGACCTGCCGGAGGTCTCGCTCGTCGCCATCCTCGACGCCGACAAGGAGGGCTTCCTCCGCGGCCAGACTGCGCTGATCCAGACGATCGGGCGTGCCGCGCGGAACGTCAACGGCACGGTGGTCATGTACGCGGACAAGCTGACGGAGGCGATCAAAGGCGCGATCGACGAGACGACCCGCAGGCGCGAGATCCAGCTCCGCTACAACGAGGAGCACGGGATCACGCCCGAGTCGATCGTCAAGGGCGTCTCCGACATCGCCGAGTTCCTCTCGCTCGAGTCGGCGCCGCACGTCCCCGGCCGCCGTCGGCGCGGCTCGCGTCAGGTCGAGGGCATGTCGAACGAGGAGCTGGAGACGCTCGTCGTCACGCTCGAGGAGGAGATGTTCGCGGCGGCGGAGGAGCTTCGCTTCGAGTACGCCGCCAAGCTTCGCGACGAGATCAAGGAACTCCGCCGCGAGGTCCAGGCGGCCGCAGCCGAGCCGGCCGCGTAGCGCTCGCGCGCTACTCGGACGGCTCGCGCGCGGCTTCCTGCTCCTTCGCCTTCGCCTCGTGGTAGGCGATCCGCTCGCGAACCATGCGTTGCGTCTTGGCTCTCTGCGCGTCCCGCTCAGCGGTCATCTTGGGGCGTTTCCTCTTCTTCGCCATCGTCCTCCTCCAGGAGCTTCAGGATCGCATGGACGTCGCTCTGGATGTCGCCGAGCAGACCCATGATAGTGGTCACCTCGCGGTGGTCGATCGGCAGTTCCATCGCGATATCGTGTGTTGTTCTGCACGGCGGCGCAGGTGGCCGATCGCGCCGTGTCCATCAGGTGTTGACAGCTGGTAGTGCCTGGGTGTCGGCTCGGTGGGGCGTGCTCCAGGCGGTTGTCAGGGGCGTCCGAACGGAGTAACTTCCCTCGCGTCCTACCCCGGGGAGAGGAGTCCGATGAAACGCACACTGCGGTTGAGGCCAGCGCTCCTGGCCGCCCTGACACTTTCGTTCACCTTGCTCGTGGCCGGCTCGGTGTCGGCCGGAGCGGCTAGCAGCACCTCTTCGGCCACGACACAGGCCGCAGCGGCTTCGAGCGAGATACCCGTGATCTTCTTCGCGTCCGACGGCATGAGGCCCGACCTCGTCGACAAGTACGCGAAGCAGGGAGCCATGCCGACGATGAGAGCCCTCATGCGTCGGGGCGTCACAGGCAAGAACGGGCTCGTGCCTGGGTTCCCCCCCAACACCGGGGTGGGCTGGTACTCCCTCTCCACCGGAGCGTGGCCCGGCGAGCATGGCTCGACGAACAACACCTTCCACCGAATCGGGGAGGGGAACTTCAACAACTCCACGAGCTTCGCGACGACAGGCATCCTCCAGGCCGACCACATCGGCCAGGCGGCCGAGCGGGCCGGGAAGACCGTCGTCTCGATGGAGTGGGTGGGCTCGCGCAATCTCGTCCCGGCGCTCCAAGGCCCGGTGGTCGACTTCCGCACCTTCATCGGAGGGCGCGGGATCGTCCTCAACTACGACCTGCCCGGGCAGCCGGCCGGCGCGAACGCGTTCGGCGTGCAGTACCAGCGCATCGACCTGGCGGACGCCGCTGGCTGGACGAACGTTCCGGCGTCCTTCAGCCTGGCGAAGCAGACATCGTTCACGCACAACAACTCCCAGCTCGCCGCCAACGGCGTCTGGGACGTCTACATCTACGACTCGACCGACGACTCGACAGTCAACTACGACAGGGTCCTGATCGTCTCGGCCGCCAACGGCAAGGACGGCGGCATGGCCGTTGCGAACCTGGCGCAGGGCGAGTGGGGCGACGCCAAGCTGACGGTCGCGTCCGGCACGTTGGCGGGCAAGACCGCCGGCTTCTACGCGAAGCTGATCGACCTCACCGGCGACCTGTCCAAGTTCCGCCTCTACTTCACGTCCGTGCAGAGGGCGAACGCGACGTACAACGCGCTCGGGCCCGCCGGCTCGGCCGACTTCGAGGAGAAGCTGAACCGCGACTTCCCGACTTCGACGGCGGCGGACTTCGCCCCGATGGAGGCGGGCATCGTCGACGAGGACACGTACGTCGAGCAGGGGCTCATGTGGAAGGACGCCCACTGGGCCTACCTCCGCTACATCCTCGGCCCGGCGCCGGAAGGGCTCGGCATCAAGCCCGACCTCGCGCTCGTCGGGGCTCCCACGACCGACGAATTCCAGCACCAGTTCACGGCGCTCGTCACCAAGACCGACATCGACGGAAATCCGAACCCCTACTTCGACGACATCACGAACGACGACGTCCCTGACGGCCGGGTGGCGGTGCGCGAGGGCTACATCCGCCAGGCGTACGAAGAGGCCGACAACACGCTCGCGCTGGCGCGAGAGCTGATCGCCCAGCCGGCGACCACCTTCGTCTCGTCCGACCACGGCTTCGCGCCGCAGTGGTACGCGGTCAACATCAGCAAGGTCCTGGTCGACCTCGGCCTCCAGGAGCGCGAGCAGAGCGGCAACTGCCGCAAGGCCGCCAACGATCCAGACACGACGACCCCCGGCGACACGCTCGCGAAGGAGTGCCACGCAGGCGGCACGTCGCAGATCTACATCAACCTCGCCGGCCGCGACCCCGCGACCGGGAACACGCCGCAGGTACCCGCGGCGGACTATGAAGCCGTCCGGAACCAGATCGTCGCGGCGTTCGAGAACCTCGACGACCCGAACCTGCCCGGACAGCAGCAGGTCGTGCTGAAGGTCATGAAGAAGGAGGAGCTCTCGAACGTCGACGGCAGCAACTCGCTGCACCCGAGCAGGTCGGGCGACGTCGTGGTCGTCCTGCGTCCGCCGTACCAAACGGACGCGCAAACGCGGGGCCAGCTCGTCGCCCCGTCCCAGTTCTTCGGCCAGCACGGCTACTTGCCGAATCTGGTGAACCTGAAGACGAACGTCAACATGCACGCGACGTTCATCGCCGCCGGACCCGGGATCGGCCGGGGCTCGGCCAAGGGCGTCCGGCAGATCGACGTCGCTCCCACCATCGCCTACCTGATGGACATCCCTGGGCCGCAGAACGCCAGCGGATCGATCCTCTACAAGATTCTCTCCGAGAGAAGGCTCAAGGAGATCACGATCCTGAACATGAGCGACTGGCACGCGCAGCTCACTCCGCTCGCGGAGGCGGCGGACACGGTCACGAGCCCGGGTGCCGCCAACCCGACGTTCCCGATCGGCGGAGCGGCATTCCTCGACACGTGGTTCGACACGTACGAGGACGACGCCGCCGGCAAGGCGATCCGCGTCACGGGCGGCGACTCGTTCGGCGGCGCGACGCCTCCGATCTCGAACTTCTTCGAGGACAAGCCGGCCGTGGAGATCATGAACATGATGGGCTGGGATGCCGAGGCGGTGGGGAACCACAGCTTCGACCGAGGCGAGCAGTTCCTTCGGAACGAGCTGATCCCGCTGGCGGACTTCCCGGTCATCTCCGCGAACGTCGTCTTCCCCAACGGGCAGACGCCGCCGGAGTGGTCGCCTTCGGCGACCTACAACTTCGACGGCCAGAGGGTCGGCCTCGTCGGCTTCACGACCGAGGACACGCCGAGCCTGCTCTTCCCGGGGCGGCTGGGGCCGTTCCAGGTCGTGAGCGTGGTCGACACGGTCCAGGCCGAGACCGACCGGCTTCGGCAGCGAGGGATCAAGGTGATCGTCGCGCTCGGCCACGAAGGGGTGAACGCCGGCACGGTCACCGAGCCGACCGGCCCGCTCGTCGACATCGCCGACGCCCTGGAGGGCGTGGACGTCGTCATGGGCGACCACAACGACTTCCAGGTAAATGCCACGAGGCCGAACGGCGTGCTCCTCACCGAGAACCGAGGCAAGGGCATCCGGTTCACGCGGGTCCGCATCGTCGTGGACAACCGTGGACGGGTCGTCTACAAGAC
>JBOHAB010000036.1:0-16423 GCA_050697655.1 Gaiellaceae bacterium | reverse complement strand
GAGCCCCACCGCTTCGGCTCTCTCGGCGGTGTGCGCCAATGGATCGAGTCCACCTTCGAGACGCTCAAGGGCCAGCTCTCGCTCGAGCGCCACGGCGGGCGCACCCTCGCCGGCCTCATCAGCCGCATCGCCAGACGACTGCTCGCCCTCACCGCCTCCATCCTGCACAACTGGCACCTCGGCACACCCGGACGCACGCTCACCGCCTACGACCACTAAGGAATCAATCGTCTAGCGGGCGCCTGGCCGGCTGCGGCTCCCGCCGGGCGAAGCCGGGCTCCGGCGCCGGGCGACTCTCTAGACTCGGCGCGGACATGAGCGCCCCACCGACCCTGCCCAAGCGCTTTCCCGACCGCGACGCGGTCGCCGCCGTGCGGGCGGAGGCGGAGGCGCTCGAGCCTGGGGCCGAGGCCGGGGAGACCCGCCGGCTGGCGGGGCGCGTGCTCGGGAAGCGGGGGCACGGGAAGCTCGTCTTCCTCGATCTCGTCGACCGTACGGGGCAGATCCAGCTGCTCTGCGCGGCCGACCGCTGCGGGCCGGTCGACCTCGATCTCGGCGACATCGTCGGCGCGGTCGGCAAGGGGACTCGGACTAAGCGGGGCGAGCCGTCCCTGGCCGTCGACGAGCTCCTTCTCCTGGCCAAGACCGCCCGGCCGTTACCGGACACCTACCACGGTCTGGTCGACGCCGAGACCCGCTATCGCAAGCGCTATCTGGACCTGCTCGTCAACGAGGATGCCCGCCGCGACTTCCTGCTGCGCAGCGCCGTCGTCGCCTCCATTCGTCGCAACCTGGACGACGCCGGCTTCATCGAGGTTGAGACCCCGACGTTGCAGCCGCGCTACGGCGGCGCCTTCGCCGAGCCCTTCGTCACTCATTCGGAGGCGCTCGACGCCGATCTCTACCTGCGCATCGCCACCGAGCTCTACCTCAAGCGCCTGATCGTCGGCGGCCTCGAGAAGGTCTACGAGATCGGCAAGGACTTCCGCAACGAGGGGGTCTCCTACAAGCATCAGCCCGAGTTCACGATGCTGGAGTGGTACGAGGCGTACGCGGACTACAGAGACACGATGCAGCGCATCGAGCACCTCGTCGCCGCCGTCGCTCTGGAGACGACCGGGTCGACGAAGACCACCTTCCGCGGCCACGAAGTCGAGCTCGCCCCTCCCTGGCGGCGCCAGAAACTGGTCGACGCGCTCGACGAGAGCGGCCTCTGGACTCGCGACGAGGCCGAGCTCCGCGCCCGCCTCGAGAAGCGGGGAGTCGACACGCAGGCCGACCGTTCCTGGGCGCAGCTCCTCGACCACGCCCTCAGCCACTTTGTGGAACCCGAGCTGATCCAGCCGACGATCCTCCACGACTACCCGGTCGAGCTCTCGCCGTTCGCGAGCCCGACGGACGCCGATCCGGGCGTCACGGAGCGCTTCGAGTACTTTGCCGCCGGCATGGAGCTCGGCAATGCCTACTCGGAGTTGAACGACGCCGCCGAGCAGGCCCGGCGTCTCGCCGAGCAGGCTCCCGAGGTGGTAGGCGAGCCGGGCGACCCCGACTACGTCGAGGCGCTCTCGTACGGTATGCCGCCCACGGGCGGGCTGGGCCTCGGCATCGATCGCCTGACCATGCTCCTGACCGGCCGGGAGACGATCCGCGACGTGATCCTCTTCCCGTCGCTGCGGGAACGGCCCACGCAGGAGGAATAGCCCGTTGCGGGTTGCGCCGTCCCGGGCAGTCTGTTAGAAGAGCGGCGACCCTCTTCCTGGCGTCAGTACGAAGAGGGCTCCGGCGTCACGACGAAAAATCGAGGTGAATGAACTATGCGGCCTTCCCTTGGGAAGCTCGGCGGTGCCGTGCTCGTCTGCGCGGCAGGCGTGCTCGCGGCGATGGCACTCGCCGTTCCCGTAGCCGGTATGCCCGTGACCAGCACGCAGACCACGACCACGACCCCGACTACCACCACCACGCCGACGCCGACGACGACCACCACGACGACGACTCCGACCGAGCCGACTCCGACCGAGCCGACTCCGACCGAGCCGACCCCGACCGAGCCGACCCCGACCGAGCCGACCCCAGCGGGCGGCGCCGCCTCGGGCACCCCGCCGCCTCAGGGTGATCTTCCCCTGACGGGCTTCCCGCTGTGGATCCTCCTCATGGTCGCCGGTGGCTGTCTGGTCGCAGGGCTCATTCTCCTGCGTCGGGGAGGAGCGAGCCCTAGCCCTTAGGACCAGCGGCGAGGAGATAGACGCTTGCGAGCCCGGCCCACTCCTCGTAGGGCTCGAGGAGTTCGCGCGTGTCGTCGAGCTCCGCCCGCCTGCCGTGGAGAGCCGCGCACAGCTTGATCAAGCCCAAGTCGCCGACGAGCCCTTGCTCGAAGCGGCCGAGGCCGTAGAGGCAGACGACTCCCGCCGACCAGGGCCCGAGGCCGCGCTCGCGTTCGATTCGCGCCGCAGCCGCCGGCGTGGTGACGCCGTGCAGGCGCTCGACGTCCCACTCGCGCGAGAGGCGGATGAGGGCCGTCGCCTTGCGGGCGACGAGACCCTGTCGCGCGAGCTCGGCGGGGGAGAGGTCGCCGAAGCTTTCGCGGACGGGCGGCAGGCGCAGGTTGGCGTGCCGCTCGCAGGCGCGGCCCAGTAGCCTCGCTTCCAGCTGTCTCGCCGCCCTCGCCTGGATCAGCTGCCCGCAGACCGCCTTGAGGAGGGCATGCGTGACCGTCGCCGTCCGCAGCGGTCGGAGCCCGCGGAGGCGGCGGATCGGCCCTCCGAGCAGAGAGTCAGCAGCGAAGCGGCGGGTGAACTCCGAGTGGTCGTCGTCCGCGCCGAGCACGAAGCGAAGGAGCTCGAGCGCGGCCTGCGGTCGCTCCCCATCGACCTCGGCGGCGAGGCTGCCGTCGGGGCGCTGGCGCACGCGTGCCACCGCCGGCCGGTCGTCGGCCCGGAGCGCCACCGTCAACGTTCCGTCGCGGTAATGCCGCGTCGAGTCGCTCCTCAGCCGGGCGGAGACGGAGAGTGAGTAGGGCGGGCGGGGGACGATTGTCGCGTCGAGGACCACCGGCACCGAGCTTAACGCGGGCGGGAAACGGCTCGCGTTCGCCGAATTCCCTCTGTACGATCGTGGCAATTCTCCGAAGGGGGTGACATGCGACGGGGTCTCGCTGCCGGCCTGATCGTCCTTGGGTCGCTGTTGGTCGCCTACGCGGCTGTTGTCGTCCTCTGGCGCGATCCGGCCACCGATCTCTACGCCCGCTGGCAGCAGCAGCAGCTCGACGATGCTTTGGCGCAGGAGTTCGCCCGTTTCGAGCCGGCCGCGGTCCCTTCCGGCCCGGCGCCGGAGGGCGTTATCGAAAGCGTGCAGCGGCAGGCGGCTGCGCCCGACCCCGCCGTCGCGGTTGCGGCCGATGCGCGCCGTCTGCAGAAGCGACTTCGCGTCGGGCAGCCGCTGGGGCGCATCACCATCCCCGAGCTTGACGTCGACGCGGTCTTCGTCCACGGCACGCGGTGGGGCCAGGATCTCTCTCGCGGGCCGGGACATTATCCGGAGACCGAGCTGCCGGGTCTGGGCAGAACTGCCGCGATTGCGGCGCACCGGACCACGTTCGGCGCCTGGTTCCGGGACATCGACGACCTCCGAAGCGGCGACCTCATTCAGCTTCGCCTTCCGTACGGGACGCTCCGCTACCGCGTCTTCTCCCACGAGATCGTCGAGTCCGACGACTGGAGCATCATCCGCGACCGGCGCTTCGAGACGCTGGTGCTCTCGGCGTGTCATCCGCTGTACAGCTCCGCGCAACGCTGGGTCGTGTACGCACGGCTCGCTGAGGTGAAGCCCCTGCGCGGGCCTTCCTACACGCTCACCCGCGGCAATGCCGCCGTCCTGGAGGGAAGCGCATGAGACGAATCACTCGTTCTACGTCACCGATGCGCCGAATGCTGATCCTGCTCGCGCTCGCGCTCTTCGTGCTCCCTGCCGCCGCGGCAGGGCAGGAGGAGCCCCAGGCGCCCGCGAGTGATCCGGCGGCTCAGGAAGGCGAGCCTGCGTCGGACCCGGAACCCGCCGAGCCTCCTGAGGAAGAGGCCGAGCCTTCCGCGTCCGAGCCCGAGCCGGCTCCGACCGAGGAGCAGGAGCCCGAACCGGCTCCAGGCGAGGAGGAGGGGAGGAAAGAGGAGCCCGACCCGGCTCCGACCGAGGAGGAGACCGAGCCGGCGCCGGATGAGCAGCAGGGACCGACTGCCTGCGCCTCGCAGGGGACCGAGCGCGTCGAGACGGACGAGTCGGAGTACGCCGCCGGGTCGACTGCGCACATCAGGGGCACCGACTTCGTCACTTCGTGTGAGGCGAGCATCGAGATCACGCCCACCGAGGGCGGCTTCGCACCGGTCGTCAACAAGGTGGAGACGTCCGCCGAGGGGCGGCTCGAAGACGACTACCTCGTCGACGGCGACGCCGGCGAGTACGAGGTGCGCGTACTCGGCGCCGACGACGTGGTGCTCGCGTCCACGACGTTCACCGTCACGGCCGAGGAACCGACTCCGGACCAGTGCGTCGCGCAGGGAACCGAAAGCGTCGCGGCGGACAAGTCCAGGTACGCCCTGAGGTCGACGGTTCACATAACGGGTGACGGCTACGCCGCCTCGTGCGGTCTGCAGGTGGAGGTGACCCGCCCGAACGGGTCGGTCGACACCGCCGACGTGCAGGTCGCTCCCGCGGCCGAGGAGCCCGAGGCAGCGCGCTCGGCGCCTTCGGGCGACGCGGAGATCGAAGCGGACGACTCGGCCGCCACCGGGCCGTTCGAGTACGACTACGTCCTCGGCAACCTGACTGGCCGCTACGTGGTGCGCGTGCTCGGCGCTGGCGGCGAAGCGCTCGCCTCCACGGCGTTCGCCGTCGAGGGCCCGCGTCCGACCAGCTGCGAGCGGCGGCGCAGGGAAACGATCGCCACCGACAAGGCCGACTATCGGCCCGGGGCCACGGTGCACATGACCGGTTCGGGTTACGCAAGGTCGTGCCTCGTCAAGGTCAGGGTCGTTCGACCCGACGGCTCCGTAGTCAGGGGCGA
This sequence comes from Gaiellaceae bacterium, assembly GCA_050697655.1. Lineage (GTDB taxonomy): Bacteria > Actinomycetota > Thermoleophilia > Gaiellales > Gaiellaceae > JAIBJN01. Next base: position 11,370 of record JBOHAB010000036.1, on the reverse strand, counting down.
CGGCAGCTTCGAGCGGGGCGTCGACCAGGTCCGCACCACGGCCCGCGGCAGGCTCTTCTACGACTACGTCCTCAACGGCATCGAAGGGCTCTACCGGGTTCGCGTCCTCGGCGCGGGGGGCATCCTCCTGGCGAAGACGACGTTCACCGATCAGATCAGGGCGACACCCTCGGACCCGCGGGCGGACTTCTTCCCGGGAAACGCGACCACGTGCGGGCAGGTCGGCTTCCCCGACGACGTTCAGATAGGGGCAGACGACTCAGATGACGCGGCCGACGCCTTCGTGGTGGGAACCACGACCGGGATCGACCCGGACAGGCTTCAGGTCGAGATAACGCCGGCGGGTGCAGCGGCCGGCGTGGTGGTCCACGCCGTGGTCGTCAAGGGGAGCAACGGGTACAACGTGTACACGGCTCCGTTCGTGCCGCCGGACGAGGCGCCGCCGCAGAACTACATCTCGCCGAGGAACAACGGCGGCAACGTCGCCAACATCAGCCACTGGTTCGTCTGCTACACGTTCGGCGGGATAGAGCCCGACCAAGGGGAGCTCATTGTTCTCAAGCGGGTGATTCCACCTCGGGGCCCGACCGTCGAGCCGCTGCCCACCGAGTTCACGGTGGACGTGACTTGCATCACCCCGACGGGCGGAACGATCGAGGAGACGTTCATCTTCGGCGAGGGAGGCGGCGTCGGAACCACCTTGGGCGGTACCCGTGCCAGGATCGGCATCCCGGTGGGGTCGACCTGCACGGTGGTGGAACTGAGCACCGACACGTTTCCGGACGGCAGCGTCGTCCGCTACATCCCGGGTCAGACCGTGACGATCGGGGAAGGCATCGGCGTCGTCGTTCTCGTCGTCAACAACTTCCGAGACGTGGAGACGTTGACGGGCAGCCTTCGGATCAACAAGGTTGTCGAGCCTCCTTCGGCCGACCCGCCCTCGAGCTTCAGGGTCCACGTGGCCTGCAACGACCGCACGTCCACCACCGTGACCGTGCCGGCAGGCGGGTCGGCCACCGTGAAGGGCATCAGGGCCGGCGCATACTGCGCCGTCAAGGAGCGGACACGCTCGCTGCCGTCCGACCTCGAGGTCACGTATTCGGGCGACGGCGTCGTTCAGGTCCGACGGCACGGAATCGTCCAGATCGTCGAGAACGAGACGGTCGAGCTCACGATCACCAACGACGGGGGCATTTCACCTGGTCCCCCCGAGCCGCGGGGCCGAGGCGGCGCCGGCAAGGGCGGCCCTGTCCGGCCCAGGGGCGACCTGCCGCTCACCGGCGGACCGGCCGTGCTCCTCGGCACGATCGGCCTCGTGCTCGTCGCCGGCGGCCTCATCCTCACGAGAAGGAGGAACGACTAGAGGCCGTGGCGACTTGCGCTCGCAGCCGACACAGGCTCCAGCGGCGACTCGGACAGTCAAGGCGGGTTCGGTATCCTAGGTCCGGCTGACGACCGGAAAGGATCCTGAAGCTTGTTCGAGCGCTTCACCGAGAGAGCCAGACAGGTCGTGGTTCTCGCCCAGGACGAGGCCCGCGCCCTCAAGCACAACTACATCGGCACGGAGCACATTCTGCTCGGCCTCCTCCGCGAGGAGGAGGGGCTCGCTGCCCGCGTGCTCGAGAGCCTCGACATCACCGTGGAGGAAGTGCGCGCCCAGGTCGCCCGCATCGTCGGCCAGGGCGACGAGGTGACGACGGGTCAGATCCCGTTCACGCCGCGCGCGAAGAAGGTCCTCGAGCTCGCGCTGCGCGAAGCTCTCTCCCTCGGCCACAACTACATCGGCACCGAGCACATCCTCCTCGGCCTCGTGCGCGAGAACGAGGGCGTCGCCGCGCGCATCCTGCTCGACTTCGACGCAGATGCGGAGAAGATTCGCAACGAGATCATCCGCATGCTCTCCGGCCCCGGCCGCCGCCAGCAGGGCGGCGCCTCGGCAGCCGGCGAGAAGGCGAAGAGCTCGAAGCTCCTCGACCAGTTCGGCCGCAACCTGACGAAGCTCGCAGCCGAGGGCAAGCTCGATCCCGTCGTCGGCCGCCAGACCGAGATCGAGCGCGTCATGCAGATCCTCTCGCGCCGGACGAAGAACAATCCCGTGCTGATCGGCGAGCCCGGCGTCGGCAAGACCGCCGTCGTCGAGGGCCTCGCCGCCCGCATCTCCTCGAACCAGGTCCCCGAGCTCCTGAAGAACAAGCAGATCTACACGCTCGACCTGGCCGCGCTCGTGGCCGGCTCGAAGTATCGCGGCGAGTTCGAGGAGCGCCTCAAGAAGGTGATGAAGGAGATCACCCAGCGCGGCGACATCATTCTCTTCATCGACGAGCTCCACAATCTCGTCGGCGCGGGCGCCGCCGAGGGCGCGATCGACGCGGCCTCGATCCTCAAGCCTGCGCTGGCCCGCGGCGAGCTGCAGACGATCGGCGCGACCACGCTCGACGAGTACCGCAAGTACCTCGAGCGCGACGCCGCCCTCGAGCGCCGCTTCCAGCAGATCCGGGTCGACGAGCCGTCGGTGGACGACACCGTCCAGATCCTGCGGGGCCTACGCGACCGCTACGAGGCGCACCACCGCTGCACGATCACGGACGACGCTCTCCGCGCCTCCTCGATCCTCGCCGACCGCTACATCCAGGACCGCCATCTGCCGGACAAGGCGATCGACCTGATCGACGAGGCCGCCTCCCGGATGCGCATCAAGACGATGACCGCCCCGCCGCGCTACCGCGAGCTCGAGGACGAGATCGAGAAGGTGCGCGAGGAAAAGGAGGCCGCAATCGAGGCGCAGGAGTTCGAGAAGGCCGCGAACCTGCGCGACAAGGAGCGCAAGCTCACGCAGAAGAAGCGGGAGCTGGAGGACAAGTGGCGCTCGTCCGAGGAGGTCGAGCAGCCCCAGATCGGCGAGGAAGAGATCGCCGACATCGTCTCCATGTGGACCGGCATCCCGGTCTTCAAGCTCACCGAGGCCGAGTCGCAGAAGCTCATCCGCATGGAGGACGAGCTGCACAAGCGCGTGATCGGCCAGCACGAAGCGATCATCGCGGTGTCCAAGTCGATCCGCCGCGCCCGCGCGGGCATCAAGGACCCGAAGCGACCGACCGGCTCGTTCATCTTCCTCGGCCCGTCCGGCGTCGGCAAGACGGAGCTGGCGCGCACGCTCGCCGAGTTCCTCTTCGGCGACGAGGACGCGATGATCCAGGTCGACATGTCGGAGTACATGGAGAAGCACTCCGTGTCCCGGCTCGTCGGCTCGCCCCCCGGCTACATCGGCTACGACGAGGGCGGCCAGCTCACGGAGGCCGTGCGCCGCAAGCCCTACTCGGTCGTCCTTCTCGACGAGATCGAGAAGGCCCACCCCGACGTCTTCAACATCCTCCTCCAGATCCTCGAGGACGGGAAGCTGACCGACGCGCAGGGCCGGAAGGTGGACTTCCGCAACACCATCGTGATCATGACGTCGAACATCGGCGCCGCCACGATCTCCAAGAACCAGTCCCTCGGCTTCTCGGTCGGCGACGACACCGGTCTCTCCTACGAGGAGATGAAGGACCGGATCATGGGCGAGCTCAAGAAGGTGTTCCGCCCCGAGCTTCTCAACCGGATCGACGAAGTCATCGTCTTCCACAAGCTGACGAAGGACGAGATCAAGACGATCGTCGACCTGATGATGAAGCGGCTGCGCGAGCAGATGGTCGAGCACGATGCCGCCATCGAGCTCACCGAGGAGGCCAAGGAGCTGCTCGTCGACAAGGGCTACGACCCCGCCATGGGCGCCAGACCGCTGCGCCGCGCGATCCAGCGCTTCATCGAGGACCCGCTCGCAGACTTCGTCCTCGGCCGCTCGATCAAGGCAGGCTCGACCATCATCATCGGGCGCAAGGACGAGGACGATGTGGACATCTCGATCGTCGAGGGCGAGGCCCCGACCGAGCCCGAGAAGGTCACCGTCCCCGCCGACGAGCCGACGGCGCCAGCGGATCCGGACGAGACCCCGGACGAATAGCGCCTCTAGCGGTCCTTCGCCGCGGCCGGCCCTTCGAGCCACGTTCCGCATGTCCCTCCGGCTGTGGCAGACTCGGTGACGTGCCGCTGATCGAGTACGACGATGCCTCCCCCGAGGTGCGGGCCGTCTACGACGACATCATGGAGACCCGGCAGACGGACTGGGTGAACAACTTCTGGAAGGCGCTCGCTACCGACCCGGTCACGCTCCGGCGGACCTGGGAGTCCGTCAAGGACGTGATGGCGCCCGGCGCGCTCGATCCGCTGACTAAGGAGCTCCTCTACGTCGCCGTGTCCGTCACGAACGGCTGCGAGTACTGCATCGCCTCGCACACGGCCGCCGCTCGCAAGAAGGGCATGACCGACGAGCAGCTCGCCGAGCTGCTGGCGGTGGTCGGGATGGCGAACGAGACGAACGCCCTGGCTACCGGCTACGGCGTGCCGGTGGACGACGCGTTCCGGTAGTTCTGTGACAGACTCCGCAAGCGATCTAGCGCTCCTTAGGAGGAAGCCAATGAGCTACGGCCCGCTTGAGTATCTGATCGTGGGGTTCCCCGGCAACAAGTTCAAGGGCGAGATCGTGCCGGCGCTGGCCGAGCTCGTCGAGAACGACACCATCCGCATCCTCGACCTGGTCTTCATTGCCAAGGACGAAGAGGGAAACGTGGCCGCCGTCGAGCTTTCCGAGCTCGACCCCGAGGACGAGGCGGCGGCGATGTCCGACATCTCGGAGGTCGACGCAGGCCTTCTGAACGAGGAGGACATCCAGCTCGCTGCCGAGTCGCTCGAGAACAACAGCTCGGCTGGACTGCTTGTCTTCGAGAACGTCTGGGCTGCCCGCTTCGCCGAGGCTGTCCGGAACGCCGATGGCCAACTGCTTGCGAACGAGCGCATCCCGCATGACGTCGTCCAGGCGGCGCTTGCGCACGCGGACGCCGAATCAGGAGAGGAGAGCTGAGATGTTCATGAGACGAGGTCCCGGCCTCATCCGCGCAGCGGCGACAACCGCGGTCGTCGCCGGCACCGCCGGCGCCGTGCGCCACCGTCAGGATCAGAAGTACGCCGGGCAGGATCAAGAGCGCTACGAGCAGGAGATGGCACAGCAGCAGGCGGCGGCCCAGGCCCCGGCCGCGCCCGCCGCAGAGGACAAGTTCGCCCAGCTCGAGAAGCTCTCCGAGCTCCAGAAGCAGGGAGTCCTGACCGAAGAGGAGTTTGCGGCCGAGAAGGCGAAGATCCTCGGCTCGTAACAGCTCGTAACCGGGGCGGTTCCGGCACGAAGGCGCGCGGGTTCGGCGTCGGACCGCGTGCCTAGACTGGGTCGCCCATGGCGAAGGCGGCCCTGCAACACGCGTGCTCCGAGTGCGGGTACACGACCGGCAAGTGGCTCGGTCGCTGTCCCGCGTGCGGAGCGTGGGGGAGCCTCGTGGAGGAGCGGGCGTTGGCGCCCGCCCCGGGCGTGCGCGGGGCGGCCGCCGAGGGGAGGCCGCTGCTTCGCCTCGTCGAGGTGGAGACGTCCGAGTCCGAGCGGATCCCAACCGGCGTCGCAGAGCTCGACCGGGTGCTCGGCGGCGGCCTCGTCCCGGCGAGCCTCGTCCTCGTGTCCGGCGATCCGGGGATCGGCAAGTCCACTCTTCTGCTCATGGCCTTGCGGGCTATGTCCCGGGAGCGAACGGCCGTCCTCGTCACCGGTGAGGAGTCCGCTGCGCAGGTGAAGCTCCGCGCCGACCGGCTGGGCGGCGCGGCCGACGTCCGCATCCTCGCCGAGACGAACCTCGACGAGGTCTGCGCGACGCTCGAGCGCGAGCGGCCCGACGTGTGCGTCGTCGACTCCGTCCAGACCCTCTACGCGCCCGAGCTCGGCTCGGCGCCGGGCTCGGTCGCCCAGGTCCGCGAGGCCGCCGGGCGCTTTCTCCGCGTCGCCAAGGAGCAGGGGATCGCCACCTTCCTCGTCGGCCACGTGACGAAGGAGGGCGCGGTCGCCGGGCCACGCGTCCTCGAGCACCTCGTGGACTGCGTGATCCACTTCGAGGGCGACCGCTACCGCTCGCACCGAGTCCTGCGCGCGGTGAAGAACCGTTTCGGCTCGACGAACGAGCTCGGCGTCTTCGAGATGACCTCGGCCGGCCTGGTCGCCGTCGACGACCCCTCGGAGCTGTTCGGGCGCCCCGACAAGGAGCAGCCCGGCTCGGCGGTCGTCTGCACGATCGAGGGCACGCGCCCGCTCCTGCTCGAGATCCAAGCGCTCGTCTCGCCCACCGACCTCGCCATGCCCCGGCGCGTCGGCACGGGCGTCGATCCGAAGCGGCTCTCGATGATCGTCGCCGTGCTCGGCCGCCACGCCGGGGTCCCCCTTGGTCAGGCCGACGTCTTCGTCAATGTCGCCGGCGGCGTCCGCATCGACGAGCCAGGAGCCGACCTCGGCGTCGCGCTCGCGATCGCCTCGGCAGCGCGTGGCCTCCCCGTCAGGCACGGAGTCTCCTGCTTCGGCGAGGTCGGGCTGACCGGCCGCCTGCGCCCGGTCAGCCAGTCGGAACGACGCCTCGCCGAGTGCGCCAAGCTCGGCTTCGCCGAGGCCTTGGTTCCGGACGGGACCGAGCCCCGTGGCAGAATGCGCCTGACAGCAGCGGGAACGCTGCGGACGGCGATCACTGCGGGGCTCGATGCGAGCGGACCCTCGGAAGGATAAGACCCTCCTCTCGGCGCTCAAGCAAGTGGCGCCCGGGACGACCCTGCGCGCGGGGATCGACGACATCATCCGGGCCGAGCACGGGGCGCTCATCGTCATCGGCGACCCCAACGAGCTCGCATTCCTCTTCTCGGGCGGCATGCGCCTCGACCTGCCCCTCACGTCCCAGCTGCTCTACGAGCTGGCCAAGATGGACGGCGCGATCGTGATCACCGCCGACGGGCAGAAGCTCGTCTACGCGAACGTCCAGCTGATGCCTGACCCCGCCATCCCCTCGAGCGAGACGGGCACGCGGCACCGCACCGCCGAGCGTGTCGCCAAGCAGACGGACGCGCTCGTCATCTCGATCTCGCAGCAGCGCGAGACCGTTACGGTGTTCGTCGGCGAGCTTCGGTACCAGCTCGGGGAGATCTCGGACACGCTGGCGCGCACGAACCAGGCGCTGGGCACGCTCGAGACCTACCGCACGCGGCTCGACCAGGGCTTGACACGGCTCACGGCTCTCGAGTTCCAGAGCGCCGTCGTACTCGACGACGTGCTCGTCGTCTTCCAGCGGGCCGAGATGACGACGCGCATGGCCGAGGAAATCGAGCGCAACTGCGTCGAGCTCGGCGAGGAAAGCAGGCTCATCCGGATGCAGCTCGACGAGCTCGTGGAGGACGTGCCGCGCGAGAAGGCAGCGGTCGTCTACGACTACGAGCGCTCCGGCGACCCGGCCTCCTCGTCCCGGGCCCTCGAGCAGCTGGCGCAGTTGGACTACTCACGCCTGCTCGAGTTCGACCAGCTCGCCGAGCTGCTCGGCTACCGCGAGACGAACCCGCTCGACCATACAGTGCACCCGCGTGGGTATCGCGTCCTCTCGCGCATACCCCGCCTTCCCGACTCGGTGATCCGGCACGTGGTGCGTGACTTCGAGAGCCTCGACGCCGTCGTCCGGGCAAGCCACCGCGACCTCGAGGCGGTCGACGGCGTCGGCTCGGTTCGCGCCCGCGAGATCCGCGAGGGCCTGCGCCGGCTGCAGGAACATAACCTCGTCGACCGCTATTTGCAGCTGTAACGTCCTGTTACAAAGACCCTGAAGCTGGCTTCCCAAGCGGGTTTCCGGTACAATGGCCTTATCCGCAGGCGTTTTGGGCGCATTCTGGGCGGCCCGCGTTTCATATAGAGGAGGAGTGGCTTGTACAAGGTCGGCGATAAGGTCGTCTACCCCCACCACGGCGCGGGGACCGTGGTGAAGAAGGAATCGAGGACGATTCTGGGGCAGGAGCGCGAGTACCTCACGATCAAGATCCTCCACAACGACATGACCGTGAACGTCCCGACCGAGAACGCCGACCGCGTCGGCTTGCGCAAGGTGATCGACGAGGAGATGGTCGTCCGGGTCGTCAAGGTCCTGCACGGCAACGGGACGAAGATGCCGAAGAACTGGAATCGCCGCTTCAAGTACAACCGCGACAAAATGAAGACGGGCGACATCTTCGAGCTCGCCGAGGTCGTCCGAAACCTCTCGCTACGCGACCAGGAGAAGGGGCTCTCCACCGGCGAGAAGCAGATGTTCGTCAAGGCGAAGAAGATCCTCGCGTCCGAGCTGATGTACGCAAAGGGCATGGACGAAGACGACGCCGCCGTCTGGCTCGACGACGAGCTGGACTCCGTCGCGAAGGTCCCGTCCTAGCCGCGGTCACTGCCTCCCAGATCCGGGCCCGCAGGCATCCTGTGCGAGTGCTCAGCCGCGCCATCCTGCTCGCCTGTGCCTTCCTCGCCGTGCTGGCCGCGGGCTGCTCAGGTGACGGCGGTGAGGACGCCGAGACGCTGCCCGCCTCCTCGTTCAAGGAAACGGTCGTCGGCGAGCTGAGGCGGGCCGGGCTCGAAGCAGAGCTCGGCTTCGACCTCAACGTCAGCGCGTTCTCCGGCCCGAACCGAGTCGACCTGACGCTCGACGATGCCTTTGCCGAGTACGAGGCCGATCCCGACCGCAGGGACGAGATCGTGGCCGGGCTCGTGGAGGAGGCCCAGCAGCGTCTCGAGACCGGCATCGGGGAGCTCTCGCTCGAGGAGGTGAAACCGGACCTGATGCCCCTCCTACAGGGCCGGTTCGACGTTCGGCAGCTCGGCTTCGAGCCGGCGAAGACGAGGGTACCGGGCAACCTCGAGGTCATTTACGTGGTCGACGCAGACGACGCGCGCACCGTCGTCCAGCCGGAGGACGTCGAGCGGTGGGGCGCGACGGTCGAGGAGGTTCACGAGGTGGCGGTGGACAACCTCCTGCGACAGACGAACGAGGAAGAGCCGCTTCTCTGCGAGCCGTCCGGCGATCAGGAGCTCTGCGGCTGGGCAAGCTCCGACGGCTATGACGCAACGCGCATGATCGTCCCCGGGCTCCGCCGCCAGATCGTGCGAGAGTACGGGGGCCCGGCCGTGTACGCCGTTCCCGTGGACAACGTCTTCATCGCGCTCCCCCTGGAGGTTCTCGACCGTGACGAGACCGCCGAGGCGCTGCGCGCCAGGGTCGAGCAAGACTTCCAGACCTCCGAGGCCCCGGTCAGCCCCGAGCTCTTCGTCGAGCGGGACGGCGAGCTCGCGGTCTTGAAGTGAACGCCGGCTCGGGCGTCTGGGCGGTGCTCGTGGCCGCGGGCAAGGGAGAGCGCTTCGGCGGCGACCGCCCCAAGGCCTTCGCCAACCTCGGGGGCCGGCCGCTCCTGGCCGAGAGCCTCTCGCGCCTGGAGAGCTCGGACTGGATCGAGGCGCTCGTGGTCGTCGCTCCGCCGGAGTGGGAGGAGCCGAGCATCCTGGTCGCGGAGGAGCTCGGAGCCGGGAAGGTGCGAGCTTCTGTCGCCGGGGGCGAGACCCGCACCGACTCCGTGCGCGCGGGCCTCGCCGAGGTGGACGAGGAAGCTGTCGTCGTCCTCGTCCACGATGCGGCCCGCCCGTTCGTCCCCGAGGAGGTCGTCGAGCGGGTGATCGCGGCGGTCGGCGACGGCTGGGACGGGGCCGTGCCCGCGCTTCCCCTCGCCGACACGGTGAAGCGGGCCGAGGGAGACGCCGTCGCCGAGACTGTCGACCGCACCGGGCTCTACGCCGTGCAGACGCCGCAGGCCTTCCTGGCCGGCTCGCTCCGTCCCGCGCTCGACGGCGCCCGGAGCGCGACCGACTGCGCCGGGCTCGTGGAGGCGGCCGGCGGCCGCGTGCGTCTGGTCGAGGGTGACCGCCGGCTCCTGAAGGTGACCACCCCGGCAGATCTTGCCTTCGTCGAAGCGCTGCTCGGGGCCGAGACGTGATCGTCGACTACCACATGCACCTGGTCGAGAGGGAGACGATCGACGGCAAGCTCGCGCCGGTCGAGCGATACGTGGAGACTGCCGCTCGGCGTGGAGTCGACGAGATCGGCTTCACCGAGCACGTCTACTACTTCAGGCAGTCGCTTGCGCTTTGGTCGCTTCCGTATCAGCTCGAGCGCTGCCACCTCGACCTCGACGACTACTGTGACGTCGTCGTCGAGGCGAAGCGCGAGGGATTTCCGGTCAAGCTCGGCCTGGAGGTCGACTACGTGGCCGGCCGGCTGGACGAGCTTCGAGACGTTCTTGCGCCGTACCCGTGGGACTTCCTGCTCGGGTCCGTCCACTGGCTCGACGGCGAAGCCGTGGACATGGAGCCGGGAATGTGGGCGCAGATGTCTGTCGAAGAGGTGTGGATGCGCTATTTCGCCGCACTCCGCGAGCTGTCCACGAGCGGCCTGGTGGACGTCCTCGCCCATCCGGACCTCGTCAAGATCTTCGGCCGACGGCCTGCTGGGGAGGTCGTGGAGTCCTGCCACGAGGACGCGGCCGCGGCGATCGCGGAGGGCGGAGGGGCGGTCGAGGTCTCCACCGCCGGGTTGCGCAAGGCCGTGGGCGAGCTCTACCCGGACGCTGGGTTCCTGTCGCGCTGCCGCGAGCGCGGGGTGGGGGCGACGCTCGCCTCCGACGCGCACGCCGCCGGCGATGTCGGTCGCGACTTCGAGGCCGGCCTCGAGCATCTCCGAGCGGCCGGGTACGAGACGGTCACCGTCTTCACGGGCAGGTCCGGTCGCCAGGAGCCGCTCGGATGAGCGAGCTACGGATCGGAATCGGCGTCGACGCGCACGCCTTCTCCGACACAGCCCGACTCGTCCTCGGCGGCATCGAGCTCCCGGGCGAGCCCGGTCTGGCGGGCCACTCCGACGGCGACGTCGTCGCGCACGCCCTCGCCGACGCAGTCCTCGGGGCGGCCGGGCTCGGGGACATCGGGAGCTTCTTCCCCTCGGACGAGGCCGAGTGGGAAGGCGCGTCGTCCCTCCTCTTCCTGGAACGCGCGATGGCGGCCGTGCGGGAGGCGGGATACAAGCTCGTGAACGCGGATTGCGTCCTCATCGGCGAGCGGCCACGCATCTCGTCTGCCCGGGCGGAGATGGAGGGTCGTCTCGCCGGGGCGCTCGGCGTCGACGTGGGCCGCGTCTCTGTGCGCGCGACCACGACGGACGGCCTCGGGTTCACCGGGCGAGGTGAAGGCCTGGCCGCGCAGGCCGTGGCCCTTCTCAGCACGTGAGGTGGAGCGCGGCGGCGGTGGCCGCGGGGTTGAGCTCGCCGTAGCGGCGCACGGCCTCCTCCGTGGGCAACGCCTCGACCTCGATTCCACGTTGGCGAAGGAGCTCGAGCGTGACAGGATCC
>JBOHAB010000035.1:0-16508 GCA_050697655.1 Gaiellaceae bacterium | reverse complement strand
CCCCACGTGCCTCGTCCGCTCGCAGCCAGTCTCCGACGTCGTTCGCCCGCCCGGCCACGAGCTCCTGGTAGTCGACAACGCCGGTCTCGCCTGTGACCTCGTCGACGGCGCGCCGGATGATCTCGGCAGAGCCTTCTGCGCGCGTGGAGAGCGCGCGGATCCCCAGCGACGTCACGTCGCTCCACCGGCGCGTCTCTCTGCGCTGGATGATCTCGTCGATGACGAGGTAGGCGCCGACGAGGAGGACGGCTTCCGTGAGGAACGCCGAGATGAGCGAGTGATCCTGGACGAACCGGTTGAAGCGGTCGGGCGTGAGGTCGGCCACCGACAACAAGATCACGGCCCCGACCACGAGCAATCCGACTCGCACCGTCGTACGACTCAGGCTTGCGCGCCCGTGCTGCCTCGTCGTCGAGCGAGAGCGGCCGACCCGCGAACCGGGACAGACCGTAGCGGAGAAACCGCCACTTCTCCTCGACGGTTGCCCCGGGGACGAGGCTCGTCGTCGCGATCGCGCCTGCGTCCACCATCGGATTCGTCCGTCGGTCGTCGCTTCGTTCGATCGCCGCCAGCGAGCCGAACGGCAGGCCAGTCGGATTGACGCCGACTCTCGCCGTGCTTCTTTAGGACCTGGGTGCTCGTAGACGAGCGCCGGCACGAACGGCTTCGCCACGCTCATGGCCTGGGAGACGTGCCGTCAGCGACCGAGCGATAGCGCTCGTACGCCTCGGCTACTAGTGCCCGCACGACGTCTGCGGAGGGAAGGTGTCCCGTCGAGACGAGGGCGGCTTGTCGGCTCGGGCCCGTCACAGGTAGCGGTTCCGCTGGAGCCAGAGCAGTGCGAAGAAGCCCCAGAGCGGCGGGAGGTAGAAGTCGCGATCCGGTAGAGGAGAACCGCCGCGAGCGCCGCCTCCTCCGTCATTCCTGCGGAGACGAGCCCGATCGTAAGCCCGAACTCGGCCACGCCGATGTTGCCGGGCACGGGGACCAGGCTGCCCAGGAGCGACACGCTCATGTTGATCACGAGCAGCTCGGCGAGGCTTAGGTCGTAGCCGAAGCTACGGGCGAAGAGGCAACCGGGCGGCGGAAACCTAACAGGTTCTGACAGTCGGCTGCCGCCCGTCGCGACGTGCATAGTCCCTGGGATGCGCACCGTCGCCGCCGCCTTCGCCGTGTGCCTTTTGCTCGTCTGCGCCGGGGTTGCGCGCGCCCAGGCCGAGGAGGAGCTGGCCGAGCGGTACGCGCCCATCGTAAGGCTGGTGGAGCAGGAAGAGGAGTGCGGGCCGGGCGAGCCGTACCAGCCGAGCGACATCGACGCGTTCCTCGGCGAGGAGACGGTTTCCCTGCGTGGGCCCTGGCGGAGCAACGACCTCGTCACGATCGCGCCGTCCGCCGACGATCTCGGGCAGGGCCTCTACGAGTACAACCTCGACTTTCCCGGCGACGCGCTCAATCCCGGCTGCGACTACGAGCGCTGGGCGCGGCGCGTGACCGCGGGCACGGAGCCGACGGTGTACGCCCACGTCGCGCAGGAGGCCGCCCGCCCCGACCGGCTCGCGCTCCAGTACTGGTTCTACTACCCCTTCAACGACTGGAACAACCTGCACGAGGGCGACTGGGAGATGATCCAGCTCGTCTTCGCCGCCGGCAGCGCGGAGGAGGCGCTCGAAGAGGCGCCGCTCGAGGTGGGCTACAGCCAGCACGAGGGCGGCGAGCGGGCGGAGTGGGGGGACGAGAAGCTCGAGGTCGTCGACGGCACTCACCCCGTCGTCCACCCCGCGGCCGGCTCGCACGCGAACTTCTTCACGGAGGGCCTCTTTCTCGGTCGCTCGGCCGAGCAGGGCGTCGGCTGCGACGACACGACCGGCCCGACCGTGGAGCTCCGCCCGGTCGCGCGCTCGATCCCGAGCGAACCCGAGGCGGGGCGGGAAGCCTTCCCCTGGATCGCCTTCGAGGGCCGCTGGGGGGAGCGGCAGCAGGCGTTCTACAACGGCCCGACCGGCCCGAACCTGAAGACCCAGTGGACGGAGCCGATCGCGTGGTCCGAGAACTGGCGCGACCGAAGTTACGCCGTGCCGGCCGGCGGGCTGCTCGGCACCAGCGCGACCGACTTCTTCTGCGACGGGGTCGAGGCGGGCTCGAACCTCGTGCTGCGGCTGGTCGAGAATCCCGCACCGGTCTTGGGAGTGCTCGCGGCGCTCGTCGCGCTTGTGGTCTACCTCTTGACTCGGACCACATGGAGGCCTGGCCTGCCGCTCCGCGTCGCGCGCCGCCGCTCCTGGGGGCAGACGCTGGTGGCGGCCTCGCGGATGTACAAGGCGAAGCCGAGGCTCTTTGTGGGCATCGGGCTGCTCGCGATTCCGATCTCGATCGTCGTCGCCTTCCTCCAGTCACTGCTCATCCGGGCGACCTCCGTTGCCGGTGTCGACCCCGACGCCGAAGGCGGCGGCTTCCGGGTGGCGCTCGCAGTCGGAATCGGCACCGTGCTCACGCTCCTCACCCTCGGGCTCGTGCAGGCCGCGATCGCGCGCGCGATCGCCGAGATCGACGCCGGCAGGGAGGTCGGCATCGTCCACGCGTATCGGATGGCGATGGACAGCCTCCGGCCCCTCCTGGGCGCGCTCGCTATCGCCGTCGCGGTCGTGGCCGTCCTGAGCATCTCGTTCTTCCTGATCCCGTTCGCCGTGTGGTTCGTCGTCCGCTGGGCCCTCCTTTCTCCGGTTTCCGAGCTCGAGGACCACTCGGCTGTCGGGACGCTCCGCCGCAGCGGGGAGCTGGTCCGGCTCCAGTGGCTCAAGGTAGGGACACTCGTCGTTGCCGCGGCCATCCTGGCAATCGCCGCGGGACCGCTCATCGGCGCGCTCCTCATCCTCCTCGTCGACGCTCCCTTCGAGCTCGTGAACGTCGTTGCGGGACTCGTCTACGTCGTGGCGATGCCCTTCGTCGGCATCACCAGCACGTACGTCTACTACGACACGCTCGTCCGGGAACGGTTGGACGAGATCGCCCCCACGGCCGGCGAGCTGCCCGCCGAGATCCCAACGTAGAATCGGCGGGCCATGGAGGACTGGATCTTCGGCTTGCTCGTGATCGCAGGCGGAGCGCTCTTCTGCTTCCTCGGCTACCTGGCCTTCCGGTTCATCATTCCCCTCTGGGGAGCGCTGGTCGGCTTCAGCTTCGGAGCGGGCCTGGTCGCGGCCACGACCGGCGACGGGTTCCTGCGCACGGGGCTTGCTTGGCTCGTCGGCGTCGGCGTGGCCGTTCTCTTCGCGCTCGTCGCCTACCTGTTCTACGAAGTCGCGGTGGTGATCCTGATGGGCTCGGTCGGCTTCGTGCTCGGCGCAAGCCTCATGGCCGCCCTCGACGTTTCCTGGACGTGGGCGGTCGTCCTCGTGGGCATCGCCGTCGGCATCCTGCTCGCTCTCCTCGCGATCGTTGCCGACCTGCCCATGGTCCTGCTGGTCGTCCTGACCGCGCTGGGCGGCGCCAGCGCAGCCACCACCGGCGTCATGCTCCTGGCGGGCGCTGTCGGCACGAGCGAGTTCACGGAGGACGCGGTCACCTCGGCGGTCGACAACGACTGGTGGTGGTACGCGCTCTACCTCGCGCTGGCGGTCGCCGGCGTCGTCACGCAGGTGCGCCTGGCCGCGAGCGTTCGCGGCTCGATGCGCGAATCCTGGGCCTCTCGAACCGGCTAACGCACGAGCCTCACCACTGCGAAGTCTTCTGCGGCCGGGTTGGGCACGCCGAAGCGCGCGTTGACCGCGTAGAGGGCTTTCCCGAAGGCGGCAATCGTCGTCGGCACGTCCAGATCGGCTTCCGTCAGGTGGCCGGTGATCGTGCCCGCGCTCAGGTTCCGCCGCAGCTTCACTACCGCGACGCGGTTGAGCCGGTTCTGCACGGCGTAGAGCGTCCTGCCGTCGAGCAGGATCCCGTCGCCGAGCATGACGTCGCCGCCGGCGAGCTCGATCAGGCCGGCCTCGCCTGTCGAGGCGTCCACCGTGTACAGGCGACCGAGATTCGACTGCACGATCACGAGCGTGTCGCCTCGCGGCGTCGCGTCGATCCCGTTCACGTTGAACCCGGGCCCGAGCGTGAAGTCGCCGGTCAGCGGCACGGCCTCGACGTCCGCCTGGGAGCCCAGCGTCCCGTCCGGCGCGATCGGCACGCGGTAGAGGACGTCGTCCTGGGATTCGGTGAACCACGCAGCGTCGCGGGTGACGACGACGTCGTTCACGAATGTCGGCGGGCCGGCGGCGAGCTGGTAGGAGGCCAGCGTGGCGCCGGTGCGGGCGTCGTACACCCAGGCGCGGCCGGTCGGCCCGCCGGCGACGAAGAGGCGCTTGTCCGCGAAGTCGAGGCCGATCGACTGCCGGCCCGCCTGGGCGGGGACGAGCACGGAGCCCTCTCCCGTCCGCAGGTCGCCGCGGAAGACAGCGCCGGTCGGGATCGAGCCGACGTAGAACGTGTGTCCGTTTCCGACGTCGATCCCCTCGGGCTGGAACCCGGTGGGCAGCGGGATCGTCTCGGGCCATGTCGTCGTGGCCGCTCCGGGTGCGGCTGCGAAGAGGACGAGCCCGGCAAGCAGCGTCAGCACGCGAATGGATTTCACTGGAGCCCCCTGTCGGCGTTGGCAGCTGTAGGTCCTACGGAGCGCGCGCGCGTTCAGATGAGCTTGGTGACCGCGTCACTGACGCGAACCGTCCCGGGCGTGACGACGCGGGCGTTCGCTCCGCGCAGCCGCAGCTCGCGGCCGGGGCCCTTGTTCACGAACTTGAGGGCGTCGGTGCCGAAGCGGGCGCTGAACTTGGCGCAGCCCGTGTGCGGGACCTCGGTCAGCTCGATCACGGCCTCGCCGATCGCGAGTCGCGTGCCGGCAGGCACGTTGTCGACGCTGAGGTCGAAGTCGACGTAGAGCTGGTCGCCTGCCAGCGGCCAGCGCTCCCGGCTTCCGGCCACGACCTGGGCGAGGCGCGCGTTCATCAGCGTCAGCTGCGCGTCGTTGGTCGGCGAGGAGCCGAGATGCCAGCGGTCGCCGATGAGCCCGACCTCCGCGTCCAGCTCCCCTTCGTCCAGGACCTCGCGCTCGTTCTCGGCGGGGCGCCGGACGATCAGCTCGAGCCTGCCCCGGTCGGCGGGCGCCGAGCGGATGTGCTCCAGGCCGGCGAGCAGTGTCTCTGGCAATGCGTGCTCCACGCCGGAAAGCCTAGTGCGCGGACGGATGGAGGAGCGGTACGACCCCCTGCCAGGCTGTTTCGAGCACCGCGACGAGCGAAGGCGGCGTGATCAACTGCGCCCGGCCGCGCCGAGGCCGCGGGGCCGTGTAGCCGGCCGGCGTCCACGTGAGGAGCCGTCTCCCGAGCACGAGGCGCTGCTTGCCCTCGTGGCGGACGAAGGCGCCGTCAGGGAGATCGCGCAAGCGTGCCCCGTGGAGCCGGCGCGCCCGCGTCCCGGGATCGACGCGCTCGTCGTGCAGCTGGGCGTCGATCGCGTCCGCACCGACCTTGCCGGGGTGGAGCCCGCGCCAGATCGCGCCGAAGCGGACGTAGTCCTCCCGCCGGCAGAGGGCGCACGGACGATGGCCCGCCGCGAAGGCCGTCGCCTCGTCGAGGAAGAAGAGCTCCGTGAAGAGGCCCGGCTGGAGGAGGCGGCCTCGCTGCCAGCCCTTGAACTCGAGCCGGCAGGCGATCCACCGCTTCGTCGCATAGCGCCGGCGAATCCTGCCGGACGCGTCGTGGAGGCAGCCGCGGTTCCCGTAGACGAGCCCGCGCGCAGGGCTCGCGACCAGGTCGCCGAGGGGCGTGACGCGGTTCTGAAGTGCCAGGGTCAGGCCTCAGCCGCCGCGGCGATCCGCTCCAGCGCGCCGCGCCAGCGTGCGCGCATCGCTTCCCGCGCGTCCGCGTCGGGGAGGTTCTCGAGATGAGCCTGGATCGCGGTCTTGCCGGACTCCGTCTGCGAAAGCGTGAACTGAAAGGTCGCGGGCGCCGGCCAGTCCTCCGGCTGCCAGGTCATTCGCAGGCGCTCGCCGGGCTTGACCACCCGGATCTCGCCGCTGACTCCGGGAGCCTGATAGCGCTCGCCCTCGGCGAAAGCGACGGAGACGCCCTCACCCAGCCAGAGCTCGGGCCGCGAGGTGATCAGCTCCCACGCCTCCTTGGGAGTTGCGGCGACGCTCTTCTGCACCCCGACCTGAAAGCCCGTCTCCGAGGTCTCGCCGAGAACCCGCTTGCCGCGCGCCTGCTCGTAGCCGACGGTTATCGACTGCCGCCACCAGCTCGAGGTGGCCTCGCCGTGCTCACGCTCGAGGTGGCCGACGATCTGCTTGTGGTCCCAGTCCGCCGCCCCCGCGGCATCGAGTGTCTCCAGCCATTCCTCCCAGCCGCGGCCGGTCGCCTCGCGCATGGAATCCGAGGAGATGCGGTCGAGCAGCAGGCCTCCGCCACTGGCCTCGTTCATCGCCATCCTCCTGATCGATGTGTCTACCGGTTGAGACCGCCGCTCGGGAGCAAACTCATCGCGTCGCTCCCACGAGCGTACCGCCCGCGAGGACGAGGAGCGCGACCACGACGAGGCGGCGTCCGACCAGCTCGCTGCGCCTGAGGAAGATCGCTGCGAAGACCACCGTCCACAGCACGCCCGTGCCCGCGAGCGGCGCGACGACCGTGACGCGCGCCCGGTCGAGCGCCTCGAACAGGGTGGCCTGACCTACCGCGAGGACGATGCCCGACAGCGCGAACGGAGCGAGCGCCGCTCTCAGCCGCGGAAGCGGCGACGGCCGGAGCAGGAGATTGGCGGCGAGGACGATCGACGCCCCGAGCAGGAGGGCTGCCGACTGGGCGAGCGGGTCCGCAGCGACGTCCTCGGTCGCCGCGCGGGCGATGTTGTCCCGAAGCCCGAACGCGGCGGCGACGGTCACGGCCAGCCCGGCGCCGTAGGCGCGGTAGTCGGCCGGCCGCTCCGCTTCCCATGCGAGCGCGACGCCGCCCGCGACGACGAAGAGCGTCCCCACCACGAGCGGCCACCGAAGCGCCTCGCCGAACGCCACGATCGCGATCAGCGCCGAGAAGAGCGGCGCCATCCCGAAGAGGATCCCGGCGCGCGACGCGCCCGCGGCATGCACGGCATGGACCACGAGCAGCTGGGCGAGGCCGGGCACGAAGATGCCCAGCAGGAAGAAGGGCCAGAGCTCGCCTGCCTCGAGGTCGACGCCGGCAACAAGGGCCACTGCAGCGACGACGACGAACGCGACGATCGCGATCACTGCCGAGCCGGCGTCGACGTCGGCAACCCGCGCGAGCGCGCGCCGCATGGTGATGTTCAGCGCCCCGAGAAACATCCCGGCGACGCAGGCGAAGAGAACGCCTGTCACTCAGGAAGTCGACGAAGGACCGGTTTCACGTCGACGATCGGCGTCCCGTCGACCGCTTCGAGTGGCCGGACGCGAACGCGCCGCCCTTCGATCGAGACGACCTCGACCTCGTGGAGCCCGATCGGGTTCGGACGGTCGGAAGAGCGCGTGTTGAAGACGCCCTGCATCGGGTTCGCAACGTCGTCGCGGGGATGGACGCGCAGCACGTCGCGGCGAGCGCGATCGAGCCACGTGAGCACGATCACCCGATCGCCCGGTTGGATGCCTTCGAGGCCCTGGAGCACGGCGGGCTCGAATACCAGCCACGCGTCGGGCGCTCCCTCATGGCCCTGCTTGGGCGCGGAGGCCGGGTCGGTCAGAGGGGACTCGACCACCCCGATCGGGATCACCTCGAGACGTGTCCGGTTCATGTGATCCATTCCCCCTTGCGCATCAGCTGTCGCTCCGGCAGCTCGTTCGACTCGCGCCAGGCCTGGATCTCGTGCGGGGTGATCCGGAGGTAGACGTACTCGTCCGCGAGCGTTCTCGGGTCGAAGCCCGTCGCCCGCGCATGCGCGTCCTCGAGCCCGGTGTCGGTTCCGATCGGGATCAGTTCCACGGGCCCTTCGATGATGACGACGTCCCGGGTGGGCCCGAGGGCAACGCGTGCCCCGCCCGCGCGGACGAGATTCTTGGCCGTGCGGCTCGCCCGGGGAGTCGCGATCGTCAGCCCCGAGTCGTCCCAGTAGAAGGAGAGCGGGACGAGATAGGCGCCGCCGGTCTCGTCCGCCGACGCCACCCACAGGTCGACGTCGGCGCGGAGCTTGGCGAGAACGTCGGCCCTGCGCTGCGCCTTCGGCCTGGGAGCCTGGGTCGCCATCAGCCCGTGAGCTCCGCCAGCCGCCGCTCGAGGAAGCGGCGCTCGGCGTCCGAGTGCACGAGCTCGAGTGCGCGGTCGTAGGCCGCGCGGGCGTCTTCGATGCGATCGAGCCGGCGCAACAGCTCCGCCCGGGTCGCGTGCAGATAGTGGTAGCGGTCGAGCTCGAGGTGCTCCACCAGGGCGAGCGCGGACTCGACGTCGCCCGCCTCGGCCACCGCGACGGCCCGGTTGAGCTCCACGACCGGCGAGCCGGTGCGGCGGGAGAGCTCGCCGTACAGGGCCGCCAGTTGCGGCCAATCCTGGGGGTCGTCCAGGTGCAGCGACGCGATCGCCGCCTGCAGCGCGTAGGGGCCGCGGCCGCCGAGGGCGAGCGCGCGCTCGAGAGCGTCCCGCCCCTGCGCGATCTGCTCGGAGTCCCAGAGCGAGCGATCCTGGTCGGCCAGGAGCACCACTGCGTCGTCGGCGAAGCGTGCCTCGCGCCGGGCGTCGTTGAGCAACATCAGGGCCAGGAGCCCGTGCACCTCGGGCTCGTCCGGCATCAGCTCGGCGAGCGCGCGGCCGAGCCGGATCGCCTCGGCTGCGAGGTCTCCGCGGCCGCCGTAGCCCTCGTTGAAGATCAGATAGACGACCGCGAGCACGGCGGCGAGCCGGTCGGGAAGCAGCTGAGGAGGCGGCACCCGAAACGGGATTGCGGCCGCCTTGATCTTGGTCTTCGCGCGGACCAGCCGCTTGGCCATGGTCGCCTCGGGCACGAGGAAGGCACGGGCGATCTCCTCCACCTGGAGCCCGCCCAAGGTGCGCAACGTCAGCGCGACCTGGGCATCGAGCGCGAGCGCCGGATGGCAGCAAGTGAAGACGAGCTCCAGCCGCTCGTCGGGGATGGTCGTCTCGTCCATCTCGTCCTCCACGGTCTCCGGCACGTCGAGCAGCCGGGTCTTCGCGGCGAGCGTGCGATCGCGGCGGATGCGGTCGACCGCACGGTTCCGCGCGGTCGTCACGAGCCAGGCGCGCGGCCTGGCGGGTGCCCCGTCGCGAGGCCAACGCTCGGCGGCGACCGTGAACGCCTCCTGAGCGGCCTCCTCCGCGAGGTCGAAGTCGCCGAGGAAGCCGATCAGGCCGGCGAGTACGCGGCCCCACTCGTCGCGGAAGACCTGCTCGAGCGAGGAGTTCAGCGCTCCACCAGCGGCCGAACCTCGACCGCCCCGCCCATGCGGGCCGCCGGGATGCGCGACGCCAACTCGATTGCCGCGTCGAGGTCGTCGGCCTCGAAGAAGAGGTAGCCGCCGAGCGCCTCCTTGACCGCCACGAACGGCCCGTCGGTGGTCAGCGTCTCTCCGCCGCTCACGCGCACCGTGGTCGCCGTCCCGGGCGGCTGCATCTGGATGCCCGGTGTGACGCCGGGCGTCTCGTTGATCGCCTGGTAGTCACGGTAGACCGCCGTCTGCTCGTCCTGCGAGAGCCGCTCCCACTCCTCCGACCCCGGCAACGGGGTGTCGCCTTGATGGATCAGCAGCAGGTAGTTCATCGTGTTCCTCCTCTTTGTGAGCGTGGTCGGCTCTAAGACGAACGGCGGACGAGGAAAGGACAGTCTTGCAAGATGCAAGAGCCGTGCTGCGCGCAGACCTTCCGACCGGGACCGTGACGTTCTTCTTCTCGGACATCCAAGGCTCGACGAGCCTCCTGCGCAAGCTCGGCGCCGAGCGATACGCCCAGGCCCTCGCCGCGCACCGGCGGGTCGTACGGGAGGCGTGCCGAGCGCACGACGGGGTGGAGGTGGACACGCAGGGCGACGCGTTCTTCGTCGCCTTCCCGGCGGCTGCGGGCGCAGTCGCGGCCGCCGCGGAGGTCGCGAGCGGGCTGGCAGACGGACCGATTCAGGTGCGAGTCGGGCTGCACACGGGGACGCCGCTCGTGACGGACGAGGGCTACATCGGCGAGGACATCCACCTCGCCGCTCGACTCGCGGCATCGGGCCACGGCGGCCAGGTCCTCGTCTCGGCCGCCACCGCGGCCCTCGTCGCCCCGAAGGGCTCCGGGCTGGGTGCGGCGTCGCTCCTCGATCTCGGCGAGCACCGGCTGAAGGACATCGAGCAAGCGGTCGCCATCTTCCAGCTCGGGGACGCCTCCTTTCCGCCCCTCAAGACGATCTCGAACACCAACCTGCCACGCTTGCCGAGCTCGTTCGTCGGCAGGGAGCGCGAGCTCGAGGAGGTGCTCGGACGCATCGCGGGCGGCGTGCGCCTCCTGACCCTGACCGGCCCCGGAGGCACCGGCAAGACCCGGCTTGCCCTCGAGGCTGCCGCCGCTCTCGTCCCCGACTACGACGCCGGGGTCTTCTGGGTAGGCCTTGCCTCGCTGCGTGATCCCGTTCTCGTCACCGACACGATCTCCCACACCCTCGGCGCGAGGAACGGGCTCGCCGAGCACATCGGAGAGCGCAAGCTGCTCGTCCTCCTCGACAACCTCGAGCAGGTGATCGTGGCGGCGCCCGAGCTCTCGGCGCTCCTATCGGCCTGCCCGAACCTCACTCTGGTCGTCACGAGCCGCGAGCTCCTTCGCGTGCAGGGCGAGGTCGAGCTCGCAGTCCCGCCTCTCGCCGAGCCCGAAGCCGTCGCACTCTTCTGCGAACGCGCCCAGGTCGAGCCTTCCGCCGAGATCGCCGAGCTCTGCGCCCGACTCGACTCGCTCCCGCTCGGAGTCGAGCTGGCCGCCGCGCGCACGAACGTCATCTCGCCTGCCCAGATCCTCGAGCGGCTGTCGCAGCGACTCGATCTGCTCAGAGGGGGGCGCGACGTCGACCCCCGCCAGCAGACGCTCCGCGGCACGATCGAGTGGTCGTACGACCTCCTCTCAGTCGAGGAGCAGCAACTCTTTCTCCGCCTCTCGATCTTCGCCGGCGGCTGCACGCTCGAGGCCGCAGAAGAGGTGGCCGGCGCGGAGCTCGACACACTGCAATCCCTGGTCGAGAAGAGTCTCCTCCGCTTTTCCGACGAGCGCTACTGGATGCTCGAGACGATTCGAGAGTTCGCCGGCCAGCTGCTGGGCCCGCAAGAGTCGGACGCCGTCCGGCGGCGGCTCCGGGCCTTCATCGTCGCCCTGAGCGAAGCGTCCGCTCCCCGGCTGCATACGGTCGAGGAGAGCGCCGTGTCCGCACGGCTCGCTCCGGACTACGCGAACATCCGCGCGGCGGTGTCGCATGCGCTTGCCGCGCAGGAGCCCGACGACGTCGGCCTAATCCTCGGAGCGCTCTATCCGTTCTTCATCTCGCACGGGCATCTGGCCGAGGCGCACGAGTGGGGCGACGCGGCGCTCGCCGCGCGCGACCGGCTCTCGGAGCGGGCCCTCGCCGAAGCCCTCGTCGGCGCAGGCGAGATCGAGCGCTTCGCAGGCGATCTCGGCCGCGCCGTCGAGCTGAAGGAGGAGCTCGCGTCGATGGAGGGCGAGCTTCACCGACCCAACTGGAGGGCGGGGACGCTGGCCGATCTCGCCGAGATCGCGCTCGATCAGGGCGACTTCACGGCCGCGCGCACGTACGGCGAGCAGAGCGCCGCGGCCGGCGTGGGCGCGCGCGCCTTCCTCTGCTTCGCGGAGCTGGCGCTCCGGGAAGGCGATCTTCGCGCGGCGGAGTCCGACGGCCTGGCCGCGCTCGCGGGTCTCGAGGAAGGAGCGTTCAACCACGCCTGCGGCCTGGAGATTCTCGGCGAGACCGCCCGCCGGTTAGGAGACGCGGACGGCGCCAAGGAGCGCTTCACCGAGGCACTGCGGTCGTTCGCGGCGCTGCGCGACGGCGGGGGCGTCGCCGACTGCCTCGACGGCCTCGCACGGCTGGCCGCTGCGGACGGCGACGGCGAGCGCGCGGGGCGTCTCTGCGGAGCGGCGCAGCGGCTGCGCGATGACCGAGGACGGAGGCCGGTCCGGACGAATGTACCGCTTCCCGAGGTTCCAGGCTCCGCCCGGGCCGAGGGGCATGCGCTGACCTTCGACGAGGCCGTCGAGCTCGCACTCCCCTCCGGGTAAGCGTTACGCGACGAAGCCCGTGAAACGGCGGACGTCCTCGCCCTGGTGCCGGATCACGAACTCGGTCGGCCCGACGAGGCTCTGGTGCACGGCGGCCTCGACGGCAGACCCGTTCGGGAGCGTGCCCCTGAGCATGAAGTCGCCGGCCGCCTTCGCCGTGTCTGCCGGCTCGTCTTCGATGAGAAGCGTCCAGGTCGCGTGGACGGGCCCCGTAGTGCCCGTCACCGCCACCGTGTGGCCGTCGATCTCGACTGTGTGATCGTCTTTCAGAAGGCGCACGCTTCTCGCCTACCCGGCCTCGCCGGTGGTAAACGTGCCTGCGCGACCGATGATTTCCCGGCGGGTAGCCGGTCTGAGGAAGTAGCCGTGACGAGCCACGTGACCTCGGCCGACGGGACGCGAATCGCCTTCGATCGCCTCGGCGAGGGGCCGCCCCTCACGAGCTAGAGGGTACGACACGGCCAAAGGCACGATCCACTTCCAGCCGGGTGAGCCCCTGCCTGCGGCTCTCGTCACGAAGCTCGTCAAGGCCCGCATCGCCGAGACGGACGCAGCGGCCGCACCATGCAGGTGATGGACTCTTCGTCGAACCGTCTCACCTTCCTCGAGCGCTGACCGCGCGGCCTTCTCGCGAGCGCCTGCTGCTGCGCGGGGACGCGACCGAGGCGGCGAAGGCCTCGATGCCGTTGATGAGGGTCTCGAAGCGGATCGAGTGGAAGAGATCGAATGAGTGCTGCCCGCCGGGAAGCTCGACGTAGACGACCGGGTTGGCGGAGGTGCTCCGCAGCTCGTCGGCGAACCGCCGGGCGTGCTCGGGGGTGACGAAGGTGTCCTGGTCGCCGTGGGCGATCAGCATGGGTGGCGAATCCGGTCGAACGTAGGCGCGGGGGGAGGAGGGGAGCGGCTGCCTGGTCCTGTCGACCGGGCCGTAGTAGCCGTAGAGCCCGATTGCCGCCGTGACGGAGGTGTCCGCCTGCTCGAAGCCTGGTTGAAAGGCGGGGTCGTTGGGCGTGAGGGCGGCGGTGGCGGCGAGGTGTGCGCCCGCCGAGCTTCCCGCGACGAACACGAGCGTGCGGTCGGCGCCATATTCGTGCGCGTGGTCGCGCGCCCAGGCGATCACCTTCTTGACGTCGATCAGGTAGTCGGGGAAGGTCGCGGCAGGGCGGAGACGGTAGTTGGCGCTGACGCAGACCCAGCCCTGGCGCGCAAGCCGATGGAGGAGCGGGCGCGCTTCGAAGCTCTTGCGACCGGTGACGAAGTACCCGCCGTGGAGGTGGATGAGAATCGGACCGGGCGTGGCATGCGAGCGGGAGCGGTAGACGTCGAGCAGGTTGCTCCTGCCTGCGTCGCCGTACGAGATGTTTGCCCGCCGTTCGACCCCGCGGGGGAAGACCGGTATCGGCGCCAGCAGGATGCGCGCCCAGGTGAGGCGGCGGTTGAGCCGGGCGGCCGCTGCCGAGTCGGGTGAGCTGCGCCAGCCCGCGCCGAGGCCCGAGTCGAGCGCCCGCGCGACTGCCGGACGCGCTCGGAGGGTTCGCCGGACGATGATCGGGAACCCGATCATGCTCAGGCCGACAAGCGCGAGCCCCACCCAGCCGAGGGGCGTGGCGAGATCATCTTGCGCGAATGCGAGCAAGGTGGCGGCCGCCAGGTAGTAGAACGCGACGAACGGAGACTCGTTCACGACCGCGCTGAAGAGCCAGCTGACGATGCCGGGCGACCCAGACCGGCGCAGCGGCGCGAGCGCGAAGAGCAGCCCCGCCGCCATTACTCCGACAGAGATCACATAGCCGAACGGCATAGAGCGCAGCTTCCCGCTCGGCGCCGTGGCCAAACAGGCCAACCAGTTGGTCGCCGTGGCTGCGAACGCCCTCAGCGGGACGCTGGGCGGCGGCGGGGTGGATCCAGTAACGGCTAGGCGGACACCGCCTCCTCCAGGTGAGCCGTCATCATGACCGGTGAGCCAATGACCAAGACCTGAGGCCCGCCGGCCTCGAACGGCTGCTCGAACGTGGAGACGACGGTCGAGCTCGAGAACGTGCCGAAGACGCGGAGCACGTCGTCACCGATGTTCCGCAGCCCATGCGGCGCCATTGGCGGGACGAGCGCGACCTCATGCTGCTCGAGGCGACCCACTTCGTCTCCGACGCGCGCCTCTGCCGTCCCCTGCACGACGACCAGCAGCTCTTCGGCGCTGTCCATATGGACAGGAAGCTCGCACCCGGGGTCGAGCTCGAACAGCACGGTGGCGGTGCTCGCCGTGCCGGTCGCGCTGTGGAGGGGGAAGCTCACGCGCAAGCCGGGCGCGGTCGGCGTGAGCTCGAAGTCGTCGAGATCGATCGAGAGCATGTCCAATCCTTTCGTTGCACAGCGATGTGCAGCGATCCTATGAGGTGACCGCCGCCCGGAACGCGCACGACGCCAGGCCGAGACGAGAGAGCGGATCGTCGAGGCCACGGTCGAGCTGCATACGTCCGTCGGGCCGGCACGCACGACCATCTCGGCCATCGCGGAGCGCGCAGGGGTCGAGCGGCACACGGTCTACGCCCACTTCCCCGACGACCGGACGCTCGTTCGCGCCTGGTCCGCGCACTGGCGACGCCAACACCCACGAGCGGACGTCCGGCGATGGCTCGAGCTCGACATCCCCGAGCAGCGCCTCCGCGGCGCGCTCTCCGACGTGTACGCCTGGTACGAGGCCGTCGAGGCCGACCTCGAGGTCCTCCTGCGCGATGCGCCCCTTGTTCCGGCGCACGCGGAGGCGATGGGGGAGACCGCCGAGGCGGCGGCTGAGCTCGCCGACGACCTTGCGCGCGGCTGGCCGCGACGGAAGGCCGTGCGCGCCGCCATCGGCCACGCGCTCGAGTTCGAGACGTGGCGCTCGCTCACCCGCCGACAAGGCCTCTCGCACAAGCAGGCAGTCGACGCGATGCTGCGCCTCGTCGCGAGCGTCTAGCGTTCCATGCCGGGAGCTGGGCTCAGCTCACCGCTTTCTTCACGAGCGCGCCGATCTTTGCCTCTTCGTCGGCGGTCAATTCCTTCAGCGCGAAGGAGGTCGGCCACATGGCGCCCTTGTCGAGGTTCGCCTCGTCGCTGAAGCCCAACGTCGCGTACCTCGACTTGAACTTCTCCGCGCTTTGGAAGAAGCAGACGACCTTGCCGTCCTTGGCATACGCGGGCATCCCGTACCAGGTTTTCGGCGAGAGGGCCGGCGCGCTGGCTTTGACGATCTCATGGAGCCGCTTGCCCATGGCGCGATCCGGTTCCGACATCTCGGCGATCTTCGCGAGCACGGCGCTCTCCCCGGCCGCCCTGTCCTTGTTCGCGCGCGCTTCCGCCTTCAGCTCTCGGGCGCGCTCCTTCATCGCGGCTCGTTCCTCGGCCGTGAATCCCTTGGACTTCTTGTTGCCCGCGGTGGTGCTCTTGGCTGACTTCTGCGTGGCCTTCTTTGCGCTCATCGTTCCCTCCTGCACAGGCAATCCCAGGTCGGGGAAGAGCCCGTCATGTTCACTCCTAGAGTCGTGGCGGTGGCGTCCATGGCGGTCACTCTAACTGCGGCTCGGCGACGCTTGGAGAGCCCTCTGACGGACTCGAACCGTCGACCCCCTCCTTGCCATCAAGGTCCAGCGGCAACTGGTCGCAACCCACGGCAACGGTTTTGGCTTGTTTCCGCCGGATTCGGGGCCTGAGCTTTTGCCACCGGTTGCCACCAGTTGCGACCGCTAGGCTCCATAAACGCTCCATCGTTCGTTGCCTGCTCTAGCCACGGCGCCCCCAGCGGCTCACCCCGAGAGGCGCCATCCGTGATCGAGTCGAAGAGGCGTGCCTCCCGCCTCGTGTGAGGCCTGGGCATGTTCGTCGGACTCGAACCGACGACCCCCTCCTTACCATGCGCTCCGATCGGCAACTGGTCGCAACCCATCGCAACGGTTTTGGCTTGTTTCAGCCGTTTTCGAGGACTCCGCGTTTGCCACCGGTTGCCACCGGTTGCGACCGCTAGGCTCCATAAACGCTCCATCCTCGTCGGCGCAATGCCTGTAGGAAGCCGGCTTTGAGGGCTCTCTCAGGGTCCCGAAACGCGCGCCGACCCTGATTCTGTAGAGAGGGGTCAGTA
The DNA here is from genome assembly GCA_050697655.1 of Gaiellaceae bacterium. Taxonomy (GTDB): domain Bacteria; phylum Actinomycetota; class Thermoleophilia; order Gaiellales; family Gaiellaceae; genus JAIBJN01. The sequence continues at coordinate 149 of JBOHAB010000035.1, read as the reverse complement.
GCGTCCCCGTTCGTGGTGTACGAGTGCTCCGACCGCCGGCGGGCCCGCAGGGCCCGTGATAGCTGACCACCGCGTCATCCTCGCGACGTCCATCCAAGACGAGCGAGGAGGAGCACGGTGGTCGAGACCACGATGGACCTTGAGAGTTG
>JBOHAB010000034.1:0-16681 GCA_050697655.1 Gaiellaceae bacterium | reverse complement strand
CAGCGACCGCTTCAGCCCCGCCGCCCGCACGATCTTCTCCGCGGTCGTGTGCGAGCCCACGAAGCCCACGCAGTCGACGTTCTCGTCCTGGATCAGGCGCTCGCCGACCCGGCCGTCGCCGTAGATTACGTTGACGACGCCCTCGGGAAGCCCCGCGTCGGCCATGATCTGCACGAAGTTGGCCATGGCGATCGGCGTCCACTCGGACGGCTTGCAGACGATGGCGTTGCCCGCTGCGATCCCCGGCGCGATCAGCTCGACCGGGATCAGCGTCGGGAAGTTCCAGGGCGTGATCGACGCGTAGACGCCGTTTGGCTTCCGAAACGTGAGGATGCGCTTGTTGACGTCGCGTGAGGGGATGATCGCCGTCTCCATCCGCTTCACGTCCTCGGCGGCGAGCCGGAAGTTCTCGGCCGTCTCCTCGATGTCGGGAATCGCCTCGGCCGTGAACGGCTTCCCCTGCTCGAGCGAGAGCTCGCGCGCGAACTCCTCGCGCCGTTCGTCGATCAGGTCGGCGATCGCGTGGCAGACCTCGGCCCGCTCCCACGCCGAGAGCGCCGCCCACTTCGGTTGCGCCTCTCTGGCTGCGCGGGCGGCGCGCGCGACGTCCTCGTCGCTCGCGTTCGGCGCGTCGGCGAGCTTCTCGCCGGTCACCGGGGAGACGATCTCGCGCGCGTCCTCGCCGGTCGAGTCCGCCCATTCGCCCCCGATGAAGTTCTGCAGCGTCCTCACCGTGACCGCCATCGGATCCTCCTCATGCCTCGAGGTCGAGCCGCTCCCAGGCCTCGTCCAGCACCTGGCGCAACGCCCCCACCATCTCGTCGAACTCGTCGGGCCCGGCGACGAACGGCGGCGCGAATTGCGCGCAGGTTTCGGCCCGGTCGTCGAAGCGCGTATAGACGCCGAGCTCGCGCATTCGCGGCGTCAGGAAGCCTTTGATCAGCTGGTCGCGCTCGGCCGGGGCGAACGTCTCCTTCGTCTCCTTGTTCTTGACGAGCTCGAGGGAGTAGAAGTAGCCGTCGCCGCGCACGTCGCCGACCATCGGGTGCTCGGCCAGGAGCTGCTCGCAGCGGGCACGGAGCTCCGGCCCCAGCTCCTGGACTCGCCCGATCAGGCCTTCCCGCTCGTAGATCTCGATGTTCGCGAGCGCGACCGCGCACGAGAGCGGATGGCCGCCGAAGGTGAGCCCGTGCGTGAAGGCGGTTTGCGGCTCGGCGAAGAACGGCTCGATCGTCTTCTCAGAGGCCACGACCGCACCGAGCGGCGCGTAGGCCGAGGTGATCCCCTTGGCGAGCGTGACGAGGTCGGGCTCGATCCCGTAGCGCGTCGAGCCGAACCAGTTGCCGACCCTGCCGAAGCCGCAGATGACCTCGTCCGCGACGAGCAGGAGCCCGTTCGCGTCGCAGATCTCGCGGACGCGCTCGAAGTACCCCTCCGGCGGGACGATCGAGCCGCCCGAGTTCTGCACCGGCTCGAGGATGACGGCGGCGACCGTCTCCGGGCCCTCGTTCGCGACGATGTCGTCGATCTCGTCCGCGCACCGAAGCGTGCAGGCGGGGTTCTCCGCGCAGTAGGGGCAGCGGTAGCGGTACGGCATGGGCGCCCGGAAGCAGCCCGGGAGAAGCGGCTCAAACTGGGCGCGGAGCGCCGGGCTGCCGTTGATCGAGAGCGCGCCGAGCGTCGTCCCGTGGTAGGCGCTCCGGCGGCTGACGAACTTCGTCCGCATCGGCTCGCCGCGCAGGCGGTGATACTGCCGCACGATCTTGAGCGCCGACTCGATCGCCTCGGACCCGCCGCCGACGAAGAAGGTCCGGCCGACGTCGAAGGGCAGAAGCGCCGAGAGCTTGTCGGCCAGCTCGAGCGCCGGCTCGTGGGCGAAGCCCACCCAGTTGGAGAAGAACGGCAGGTCCTCGACCTGGCGCTTCGCCGCCTCGGCGATCTCCGGCCAGGGCCCGTAGCCGATGTTGACGCAGTAGAGAGCGGAGAGGGCGTCGAGATAACGGTTCCCCTCCGAGTCCCAGATGTAGCTCCCCTCTCCCCGCTCGATCACGATGCGGCCGGACCCGGCCGGGGTGAAGTGACGCCAGAGATGATCGGTGGTCGTCGCCGCCATGAGCTGCGCAGCCGATTCAATCAGTCGCCGCCGGGCGGTGCATCCGCGAGCGCCGTCGCGAGCTAGGGTCGCATCCGTGCGGCGCCTTCTCCCCCTCGTCAGCGCGACCGTCCTGCTCGAGTCGATGTTCTTCGCCGTCCTCGCACCGCTTCTGCCCTACTACGAGGACGAGTTCGGCCTCTCCACCTCCGCGCTGGGCGCCCTCTCGGCCGTCTACGCGCTTGGTGGGCTCGCCGGCGCGCTCCCCAGTGGCCTCTTCGCCGTCAGGATCGGCGTGAAGGCGACTGTCCTCACCGGCCTCAGCCTGATCGTGGTCACGAGTGTCGCCTTCGGCTTCGCCGAGAGCACGTGGATGCTCTACGCGGCGCGGTTCGGCCAGGGCGTGGGGAGCTCGTTCGCCTGGACGGGTGGGCTCGCCTGGCTGATCGCGGCGGCGCCGCGGGAGCGCCGGGGCGAGCTGATCGGGATCGCCATGGGCTCGGCGATCGCGGGCGCGCTCCTCGGGCCGGTGCTCGGAGGGGTCGCCTCGGTGGTGGGCCCGGCAACTGCCTTTGCAGCGGTGGCCGCGATGGGAATCGTGCTGGGCGCCTGGGCCTGGACGACCCCCGCCTTCAGGCCCGCGGAGGAGCCACAGCCGCTGCGCGTGCTCCGCGCCGCTCCGCGGGTACGCGAGGTCGTGTCGGGCTTCTGGCTCGTCTCGCTCGCGGCCTTCCTCCTCGGCGTCATCTCGGTGGTGGCGCCGCTGCGGCTCGACGAGCTCGGCTGGGGCGGGCTCGGGATCAGCGCAGCCTTCCTCGTTTCCGCAGGGATCGAGGCTGCGCTCAGCCCCCTGATCGGCCGCTGGTCCGACCGGTATGGGCGCCTGGCTCCGGTGCGCACGGGCCTCGTGGCGGCGATCGGGTTCTCGCTGGTGATGCCGTGGGTCGACCTCCCCTGGCCCTACCTCCTGCTCGTGATCGGCGCGGGCGTCGCCTACGGGGTGAACTGGGTTCCCGGCACCGCTCTCCTCTCCGACGGGGCGGAGAAGGCGGGGCTCGACCAGGGCTTCGGCTTCGCCCTCCTCAACGTCGCCTGGGCGCCTGCGAACGTCGTCGGCGCCGCCCTCGGCGGCCTGCTCGCCCAGGTCGCGGGGGACGCCGGCGCCTACCTGCTCGCCGCCGCGCTCTGCCTGGTGACCCTCGGGGCGGCGCAGCGGGCCGTGTTCGCGAGCAGCCCCGCGCCGGAGAGCGGATCCGCGTGATCGACCTCTTCTGGCACGAGGATGCGCTTCGCCACGACACCGGGAGCGGGGTCTTCGAGCAGCCGCCCTCGCCGCTCCTCGACGAGCAGGAGCTGCACCCGGAGAACGCGGTGCGTATCCGCAACATGAAGTCGATCCTGGAGCGCGGCCCTCTCTCCGCCCACATCCGCCGGCGGCACGGGCGGCACGCCGACCTCGAGGAGCTCCGGCTCGTGCACGAGGGCGACTACGTCGAGTCGATCCGGGACTCGTGCCTCTCCGGGAGCGGCATCCTCACCTGGTCGACCCCCGTCTCGACCGGCTCCTGGGACGCGGCGCTCGCGGCCGCGGGAACGACGCTCGTTGTCTGCGAGGCCGTTCTCACCGGAGAGACCGAGGTCGCGTACGCCCTCGTTCGCCCACCCGGGCACCACGCCCAGCCGGCCCGGGCCGATGGGTACTGCCTCTTCAACAACATCGCGCTCGCGGCGGAGCACGCCCGTCGCCGCGGCATCGACCGCGTCGCGATCCTGGACTGGGACGTCCACCACGGGAACGGGACGCAGGAGTGCTTCTACGACCGCGACGACGTCCTCACTGTGTCGCTGCACATGCGCCACGGCGCCTGGTCGGACTCCCATCGCCAGACCGGCGCCCCTGACGAGCTCGGAGACGGCGCGGGCACCGGTTTCAACGTCAATGTCGAGCTGCCGCCGGGCACCGGCGACGGCGGCTACGTGCGCGCCTTCGAGGAGATCGTCACGCCCGTCGTCGACCGCTTCGCGCCCGACCTCTTGCTCGTCGCCTGCGGCCAGGACGCGAACCAGTTCGACCCGAACGGGAGGCAGTGCGTGTCCATGGAGGGCTTTCGCCGTCTCGGTGAGGCAACGCGTTCTCTCGCCGAGCGCCACTCAGGCGGACGGGTGGTGCTGGCACAGGAAGGCGGCTATGCGCGGACCTACTCGGCGTTCTGCCTGCACGCCACGTTCGCCGGCGTCCTCGGCGTGGAGGGCGGGCTGGAGGATCCCTGCGCCTACCTCCCGGACGACCCGAGCCACGCCGACCGGGAGCTTGCCTCCGTCAAGGCCGCCCTCGCTCCCTACTGGAAGCTGTGAGGCTGCTCCTGGCCGCGAGGGCCTGCCGCGCCTTGACGGCGAGCCAGAGCTCCATGCGCTCCGACGGGTCGTCCGGGTGGCGCCCGGTCTGGTCGCGCAGCCGCTCCATGCGGTAGCGAAGGGTATGGCGGTGCACGCCCAGCGCCTCGGCCGCGTCGCTCCAGCGGCACCCCGAGTCGAGCAGGGCCGTCAGGGAGCCGAGCAGGCGCTCGCTGTCCGCGACCGGGCCGAGCACGCGGTCGACGAACGCCTCGAGCGTCGCGTTCGGCAAGCTGAGGAGGAGCTCGAGCGAGCCGAGGTCGCGATACGAGGCGACGTCGCTCGTGGCGGTGTCGAGCGCAGCGCGCGCTTCGAGCAGACTTCGCCCGAGCGCGCGACCTTGCGCGGGCCTGCCGACGCCGAGGCGTGCGTGCGAGCCGGCCCCCACGATCGTCTCCGCGAGCGCGAGGATCCCGTCCTCGCTTCCCGCCTCGACGAGGAAGGTGGCGCGGTCCGGCCGCGCCGTGGACAGGTAGCGGGCCCGGCGGCGGTCGAGCTCTCCGGCGACTTCGCGCCGGACCTGCTCGCCGCTCAGCCCGTTGCGCGGAGCTGCGAGCAGCGCGGCGTAGCTGCGGGCCGGCTCGAGCCCGAACGCGGCCATCCGGCGGCCCGTCTCGCGCTCGTCGAGCCGCTCGGCTTCGAGATCCTCGAGCAGGTCGCCTGCGAGCCGGAGCTCTGCGGCGCTCACCGCGCGCCGGCGGGAGAGCTCGAACGCGAGCGCGGTCTGGCCGTGATGGAGAACGAGCCTGTCGTACTCGCCGAACGGACTTCCCTCGCGGGCCGCTCTCAGCATCGCCACCTCGCCTCCGGCCACCACGGGCAGCTCGAGGGCGTCTTCGAAGCTTGCGCGCCGGCGCGCATGCCGCTCGCTCACGACCCTTCCGTGCTCGTCAACGAGCGCGAGGCTGCAGTCGAGATGGTCGCAGACGATGGCCAGGAGCGCCTGCACGCCGCGGCCGCGAATGACGGCATCGGAGAGCCGCTCGTGCACGGCGAGCGCCCGCGTTTGCTGCTCCAGCTGCTCGCTCGCGAGGTGGGTGAAGGCGGTCTTCGTGATCGCGACGAAGGGCACCTCGTACGGCACGGCGAGGACCGGGAAAGAGAGCTTCTCCGCCTCCTCGACGATGGGCGCCGGCACCTCCGGGAAGCCGAAGCCGACGCCGAAGCCGAGGCCCGCGAGGCCGTGCTTCGCGAGCCGGCGAAGGTACCTGCGCTGGGACGTGGCGGCCTCGCCGACGCCGAGGCCGGTCGTCAGCAGGAACTCTCCGCCCTCGAGCCACCTCGTCGGGTCGGCGAGCTCGGAGACGTGCAGCCACGTGACCTCGTTCTCGAGCCCGCCGGCGCCCGCCGCCACTTCCAGCTCGAGCTCCGGCAGGTGCGTCAGGTCCCGAACCGTCAGCATGTCCGCCGCTTCGACATCGAGGCCAAAAGGTACGCGTCGAGCCCCGGCCTGGCAACGGGAAACCAGACGGGCTGGCCTTAAGGAACCTAGCGGCTCTCGAAGACCTTGCCGGCCTTGGCGATGCCGCGCGAGATGATGAAGGCGACCGAGACGAAGGTCGTCGCGAACAGGAAGTCGGGCCAGTTGACGGAGTCGGCGGCGACGGTGACGATCAGGGCGACGACCCAGGCGAACAGGAAGACGATCAGCTCGAGCGGCGGCGCCGCAACCGGAGGCATCGGGTAGTACTGACGCTCGTAGGTCGTCACCGGGGGCGGCGGGGGCGGGGGCGGCGTGCTCGTCATCGGGGAGGTGGTTCCACGGGCGATCGTCGATTCCTTCTCGCGACGCTACTCCCAGAGCAGATCGCGCGCCACGATCGGGATGTGGATGAACTCGGGGAAGTCGTCGTCCGCCCTGAACACGTAGATGCCGTCCTCTGTCGCCTCGGCGATCCACTCCTCGTCCGGCGACCACGAGATGCCGCTGCCGTGGTCCATCGCGAGCTGAACCGACTCGCCCGCGCGGTTCACGACGACGATGCCGCCGCGTTCCTCGTCGTAGGCGGCGACGAGCCGTCCCGACGGGCTCGGGCGGATGCCGCCAAGCTCGGCATAGGCGAAGAGCGGCTCCTCGATCAGGCGGCCGCGGTCGAAGACCCCGAGGTAGTCGCTCGAGCCGTCCCGGGAGCGGGCACGGATCAGCGCCGCGAAGCGCTGGTTGTCGAGCCAGTGGATCTCCTTCACGCTTAGGACGAAGCGGTCCCACGGTGCTCCCCGGAGCTGCCCGGCGAGCTCGGCTCGGGTGAGCACCGGCCGCGAGCAGCGGACCGGCTCGCCGGCGCGATCGCCGGGGCAGCGGATGAAGCGCCGGACGTCGCCGTCCCGAAGGAACGTCACCGTTCCGTCGGGCTTCCAGGCGGCGCCGCGGACGTCCCCGCCCGGCGAGCGCGACGATGCAGCGGTCCCCACCAGAGTGCCGACGACGGCTCGATACCGGCAGAGACCCTCGTATCCGGGCGGGGGACTCTGCGAGCGGAGGTCGGGCGTCGTCAGGACGTGGTTACGGCAGTCCTCGTCGGCGTAGGTGAGCCTCCCCTCGGGAACGCCGGCGGCCTCTAGGTCGACGCGCGCCTCGGCAAGCATGTCCTCGGGCTGCTCCGCAGGCTCGGTTGTGGTCTGCCGCTCGCTGTCGGCGGCGGCCGTCTGCTCGGGCTCTCCTCCGTCGCGCAGAGCGTCGATGCCCGCGACGAGCCCGAGGCCGGCGACGGCCCCGAGGAGGCACCAGGTCACGATTCGGCGCACGGACGTCACCACGAGTCGTATCACGGCAGATCCGGCCGTTACGATGGCTCGCCGTGACCTCCTACGGCGAGGCGGGCGTTTCTCTCGCGAAGGCGGATGCTGTCGTCGAGCAGCTGCGCGCCGCCGTCGAGTCGACGCGAACGGAGCAGGTCGAGGGCTCGCTGGGCGGGTTTGCCGGGCTCTTCGCGCTCGACGACGAGCGCCTGCTTGCGGCGACGATCGACAGTGTCGGGACGAAGCTGATCCTCTCGCGCCGTGCCAGCCGCCTCTTCGACGCCGGCGTCGACCTCGCCGCGCATTGCGCCAACGACCTGCTCACGGTCGGCGCCGAGCCGCTCTTCTTCCTCGACTACGCGGCCGCGGGCGAGCTCGACCTGGCCGAGGTCGCCGAGCTCGTCGCCGGCGCGGCCTCGGTCTGCCGCGAGGCAGGTTGCGCCATCCTCGGCGGGGAGACGGCCGAGCTCCCGGGGATCTACCGCGAGGGCGAGCTCGACTTCGCCGGGACGATGGTCGGCCTCGTGCGTCGCACCGACCTCGTGGACGGCTCCCGCTGCGAGCCGGGGGACGCCGTTCTCGGCTTTCCCTCGGCCGGGCTGCACGCGAACGGCTTTACTCTCGTCCGCCGCGTCCTCGGCGAAGACGACTTCGACGCCGACCTGCTGCTCGCGCCGACGCGCCTCTACCTGGAGGACGTGCGCCGACTTCGCGCGACCTGCGACGTCCGGGCGCTGGCTCACGTGACCGGAGGCGGCCTCCCGGGCAACCTTCCCCGCGTGCTGCCCGCCGGGCTCGGCGCCCGCCTCGACCCGGCGAGCTGGCAGCGCCCACGCGTGTACGCCTGGCTCGACGAGCGCGGCGTCTCGGGAGAGGAGCAGCGTCGAGTCTTCAACCTCGGCGTCGGCTTCTGCGCGGTCGTCCCCGCCGACGAGGCCGAGCGGGCCGGCCGGGACGTGATCGGCCGCCTCGAGGAAGGGATCGACGGGGTGGCCTGGGTCGACGCGTCGTGATCGGCGTCCTCGTCTCCGGCCGTGGCTCGAACCTCCAGGCGCTGATCGACCAAGGGCTCCCGCTTGCGGCCGTCGCCTCGAACGTGCCCGGCGTGGCCGCGCTCGCCCGCGCGGAAGCGGCCGGCATCCCGACCGCCGTCTTCTCCCTGGAGGACTTCCGAAGCCGGGAGGACCGCGACCTGGCCCTGGCCGGGTGGCTCGAGGAGCACGCGGTCGACCTGGCCGTCTGCGCCGGCTACATGCACCTGCTCACGCCGCCGTTCCTGGAGCGGTTCCGGGCGATCAACGTCCATCCCTCGCTCCTGCCGGCGTTTCCGGGAACGACGCCGATCGAGGATGCTCTCGCGGCGGGAGTTCCGGAGACCGGGGTCACCGTCCACTTCGTCGACGAGGGGGTCGACTCGGGGCCGGTGATCTTCCAGGAGCCGGTGGCGATCAAGCCCGGCGACACACCCGAGACGCTCCGCGAGCGCGTCCACGAGGTCGAGCACCGCCTGCTTCCCGAGGCGGTTCGCCTTTATCTCGCAGGCGCTTTACGCTCCTGACTCCGCCATGCAGGTGGGCCGCGCCCTCATTTCGGTCTACGACAAGACCGGGCTGGACGTCTTCGCCCGCGGCCTTTCCGACCTCGGGGTCGAGATCGTCGCGAGCGGTGGCACCGCCGCGTACCTCGCGGAGCACGGGATCGACGTCGTCCCGGTCGAGGAGCTGACCGAGGTCCCCGAGCTGCTCGGCGGCCGCGTGAAGACGCTCCACCCCGCGATCCACGCAGGGATCCTCGCGCGCCGCCGACTCGAAGCCGACCTCGACGAGCTGCGCGAGCACGACATCCGCACGTTCGACCTCGTCTGCGTCAACCTCTACCCCTTCCAAAGCGTCACGTCGAGGCGCAACGTCCGCGAGGAGGACGCCGTCGAGATGATCGACATCGGCGGTCCGGCGCTCCTCCGGGCGGCCGCCAAGAGCTTCGTCGACGTCGTCCCCGTCTGCGAGGCCTCGCGCCACGAGGAGATCCTGCGCGAGCTCGCCGGCGGCGGCGTCTCGCTCGACACCCGGCGCAAGCTCGCGGCCGAGGCCTTCGCGCACACCGCTGCCTACGAGACGTCGATCGCCGCCTGGTTCGCCGACGTCGAAACCTTTCCGCCGCGGCTGCTGCTCTCGCTCGAGCGCGAGCAGGGGCTGGCCTACGGCGAGAACCCGCATCAGCGCGCCGCGTACTACGCAGAGGCCGGCGTGCGCCGGCACCTGCTCTCGCGGGTGGACATGTTGGGCGGCAGAGAGCTCTCCTTCAACAACCTCGACGACCTCGACGCCGCGCGCTCGCTGCTGCGCGAGTTCACGCTGCCGACGGGCGTGATCGTCAAGCACACGAGCCCGTGCGGCGTCGCGGTGGCCGCGACCATCGAGGAGGCCTACGCGAAGGCGCTCGCGTCCGATCCAGTCTCGGCCTACGGCGGCATCGTCGCGCTCAACCGCACGGTTTCTCCCGAGCTGGCCGAGCGCCTGAGCGAGCAGTTCGTCGAGGTGCTGATCGCGCCGGAGTACGACGAGGGGGCGCTGACGACCCTCAGGGGCAAGGAGGCTCTCCGGATCCTGCGCGACCGGGAGCGCCGCGGGGCGAGCCCTGGCGACCGCGACTACCGCCGGGTGCTGGGCGGCTTCCTCGTCCAGGACACCGACGTCGAGGTGGACGACCGCGAGGGCATGACCGTCGTCAGCGAGACGGCTCCGGACGAGACCGGCTGGGGCGACCTTCTCTTCGCCTGGCGGGTGGCCAAGCACGTCGGCTCGAACGCGATCGTGATCGCCAAGGACCTGCAGGCGATCGGCATCGGCGGCGGCCAGACGAGCCGCGTGGACGCGGTCCGCCTCGCGCTCGAGAAGGCGTCCGAGCAGGGGCACGACCTCGCGGGCGCCGTGCTCGCCTCGGATGCCTTCTTCCCCTTCCCGGACGGTCCTCGTCTCGCGCTCGACGCGGGGGTCAGGACGATCGTCCAGCCCGGCGGCTCGAAGCGCGACGCCGAGGTCGTCGCGGCCGTCGAGGAGGCGGGCGGGGTCATGGTCTTCACCTCCCGCCGCCACTTCCGGCACTGAAGCCGGCGGACTACGCTTCCCCCGTGGCCCGCGAGTATCCGACCGTGCTCGACCTCGTCGGCGGGACGCCCTTGGTTCGGCTCCAGCGGATCGGGCGGGAGCTGGGGCCGACGCTCCTCGCCAAGCTCGAGTACATCAGCCCGGGCGGCAGCGTCAAGGACCGCATCGGCCTCCGCATGATCGAGGAGGCCGAGCGGGACGGGAAGCTCAAGCAGGGCGGGACGATCGTGGAGCCGACGAGCGGGAACACCGGCGTCGGCCTCGCCATCGCCGCCGCGATCAAGGGCTATCGCTGCGTGTTCGTCATGCCGGACAAGATCGCCGAGGAGAAGCGCGCTCTGCTGCGCGGCTACGGCGCGGAGGTCGTCATCTGCCCGACGGCGGTGCCGCCGGAGTCGCCGGAGAGCTACTACTCGGTCTCCAACCGGCTGGCCGAGGAGATCCCCGGGGCATACAAGCCCGATCAGTACTCGAACCAGGCCAACCCGCAAGCGCACTACGAGACGACCGGGCCCGAGATCTGGGAGCAGACCGGCGGCGAGGTAGACGCGATGGTCTTCTCCGTGGGAACCGGGGGCACGATCACCGGGGCGGCGCGCTTCCTCCGGGAGCAGAAGCCCGCTCTGCTCGTTGTGGGCGCCGACCCGGAGGGCTCCATCTTCTCGCAGCCGGACAACGTCCACCCGTACCAGGTCGAGGGGATCGGGGAGGACTTCTGGCCGACGACCTTCGACCCGTCGCTGGTCGACGAGTACGTTACCGTCTCGGACCGCGACTCCTTCCGGACCGCCCGGCAGCTGGCGCGGGAGGAAGGGCTCCTGGTCGGGGGCTCGGGCGGGACGGCGGTGTGGGCGATGCTCGAGGTCGCGCGGCGTTTTGGGCCCGAGGCGGTGATCGTCACCCTGATTCCGGACTCGGGGCGGGGCTACCTCTCCAAGCTCTATGACGACAACTGGCTGCAGGAGCACGGCTTCCTCGAGCGGGAGGCGCCCGCGCCCACGATCGAGGAGGTGTTGGCGTTCAAGCGCCAGGAGGAGCCGGCGATGCCGGAGCTCGTCACCGTCGAGTCGCACCAGAAGGTCGGCGAGGCGATCGAGCTCATGCAGCGCTACTCCATCTCGCAGATTCCGGTGGTGCGGCACGACGGCGCCGAGTCGCTCGCCGACGTGGTCGGGTCCATCCGCGAGCGCGGGCTCCTCGACCGCGTCTTCCGCAGCAGCGAGGCGCTCGGAGAAGAGGTGGCGGTGGCGATGGAGCCGCCTCTGCCCGCCGTGGAGATCGACGAGTCGGTGGAGACGGTCTTCGCCGACCTCTCCGCCGGCAACCCGGCAGTCGTTGTCGCCCGGCGCGGCCGTCCGGTCGGCGTCCTCACCCGCGCCGACCTCCTCGAGTACCTCGCCCACAGCCGCGCCGCCGGCAACAGCACCTAGCGTCCGCTGCGGCCACGGCTAAGTGCCTGGCACCTGGGCCTGTCCCCTCCGGCCACGGCTCAGTGCCTGGCACCGGGGCCTGTCCCCTGCGGCCACGGACGGGGCCTGTCCCCGGGCGTGTCCGCCCGGGACGGCGTGCGTAGACTGAGCCCGTGGACTTCGAGACGCGCGCCATCCACGACGGGCAGGAGCCCGACCCGGCTACCGGGGCGGTCATTCCGCCGATCTACCAGACGACGACGTTCGTCCAGGACGCCGTAGGGGTCAACAAGGGCTACGACTACTCGCGCGCCGGCAACCCGACCCGGACGGCGCTCGAGACGTGCCTCGCCTCCCTCGAGGGCGCCGCGCACGGCCTCGCGTACTCGTCAGGCCTCGGCGCAACGACGACGATCATGCATCTGATCAACCCCGGCGACCGCGTCGTCTCGGTGAACGACGTCTACGGCGGCGTCTACCGCATGTTCTCGCAGGTGTACGAGCCCAAGGGCTACCGCTTCACCTACCTCTCCGCCGCCGAGATCGACGCCGGGCTGGAGCCGCACCTGGACGAGGAAACCCGCATCGTCTGGCTCGAGACGCCCACGAACCCCCTCCTGAACGTGATCGACATCCGCCAGGCGGCCGAGGCGGCGCACGCGGTCGGCGCCCTCGTCGTCGTGGACAACACGTTCGCGACGCCGTACCTGCAGCGCCCGCTCGAGCTCGGAGCCGACATCGTGCTCCACTCGACGACGAAGTACCTCGGTGGCCACTCGGACGTGATCGGCGGATTCCTGGCCATGAACGATCCGACGATCGCCGAGCGGCTCAAGTTCCTGCAGAAGTCGCTGGGCGCCGTCCCCGGGCCATTCGACTGCTGGCTCGTCCTCCGCGGCGTGCGGACGCTCGCGGTGCGCATGGAGCGCCACTGCGAGAACGCACACGCGGTCGCCGCCTTCCTGGCGGAGCACCCGGCGGTCGAGCGCGTCTTCTTCCCCGGCCTGCCCGACCACCCGGGCCACGAGACCGCGGCGGCCCAGATGCGGGACTTCGGCGGCATGATCTCCTTCCTCGCCGCCACGCCGGAGGATGCGGCCCAGCTCGTCACGTTCACGAAGGTCTGGATCCTCGCCGAGAGCCTCGGCGGCGTCGAGAGCCTGATCGAGGTTCCCGTCGCGATGACGCACGCTTCCACCGCGGATGCGCCCTTCGCCGTCCCCGGCAACCTCATCCGCCTCTCCGTGGGGATCGAGTCGGCCGCCGACCTCGTCGCCGACCTGGAGCAGGCGCTCGCCGGCCTTCAGGCGGGCGCGCGCGCCAGCACTACCTCGTAGGCCTCGACATAGTCCTCGACCATGCGCGCCGCCGAGAAGTGCTCCTCCACCCACTCCCTGCACGCGAGCGGCTCGAGCCGGTCGGCGTCGGGAAGCGCGTCCGCCATCTCGCGGTAGTCGTCCACGATCATCCCAGAGCGCCCTTGCTCGATCACCTCGGACACTGCGCCCCAGCGCGTGGCGATCACGGGCGTCCCGCAGGCCATCGACTCGATCATGACCAGGCCGAACGGTTCCTCCCACTCGATCGGGAAGAGCGTGGCGCGGGCATTCTGGAGGAGCGCGACCTTCTTGGCGTGGGTCGTCTCGCCCAGGTACTCGATGCCGTTGCCGAGGTACGGCCCGACATGCTCCTCGAAGTACTCGCGCTCGGCTGGCTCCCGCATCTTGCCGGCGATCCTGAGCGGGAGGCCGGCCTCGCGCGCCACCTCGACGGCCCGGTGGCAGCCCTTGTCGGCGCTCATCCGCCCGAGGAAGAGCAGGTATTCGCCCCGCTCGGTATGAACCGGATAGGAGTCCAGGTCGAGCGCGTTGTGGCAGTTGGCGACCCAGGGGAGGTCCGGCTGCGGCTTGCGCTGGTTCAGTGACACCGAGATGAGGCCGACCTGGGGCGCGACCCGCGCGAGTGAGACGTAGACCTCGCCGTCGGCGCCGGTGAGCGGCCCGTGGACGGTGTGCACGACGGGGGTCTCCACGAGGCCGCCGAGCGCCGCGGCGAGCGTGCCCGAATGGTCGTTGACGATGTCGAACTCGTCGGCGCGCTCGTAGCAAGAGAGCGCGTGGCGAAGGTCCGGCGCCGCCTTGCCGATCTCCGCGGAGGGCGCCTCCGGAAAGACCGATGCCAGCTCACCCTTCGTGGCCGAGTCGCCGGAGGCGAAGAGCGTGACCTCGTGACCGGCCTCCGCAAGCCCATCGGCCAGCAGCGAGACGATCCACTCGACCCCGCCATAGCCGGACGGCGGCACCGGGAACCACACCGGGGAGATGATCGCGATCCTCACGCGGGCTCGATCGTGACACGACCGTCCTCGAGGTGGACGTCCCACGCCTTGTCGAACGCGCGCACGCCGGTGAGCCGCAGCTCGCCGGCCCAGGACGGGATGTCTGCCGGCGCTGACGTGCCGAGGACGTGGCGCCGCCGGTCGGGCTCGAGCCCGAGCAGCAGCTGCAGCATGAGTACCGGCGCGCCCGCCGCCCAGGCCTGCGGCCGCGCGGCCGTGGGGTACGGAATGGGGAAGGGCGTCTCCGTCCGCGTGAACCCGGCGAAGACCTCCGGGAGCTGGTGGTCGAAGTACGACGAGGCGTGCAGGAGCCGCCGGAGGATGCGCTGCGCCTCCGCCCAGCGCCCGTAGCGCGCGAGGCCCCAGGCGATCAGGGAGTTGTCGTGGGGCCAGACGGTGCCGTTGTGATAGGCGAGAGGGTTGAAGCCGGCGTCGCCGGCCGACATCGTGCGGACGCCCCAGCCCGACCAGAGCTCCTCCCCCATCAGCTGGTCGACGATCGCGTCGACGCGCTCCGAGGGGACGATGCCGCTCCAAAGCAGGTGGCCGATGTTGGAGGTGAGCGAGTCGACCCGTCGCTTGTTCGCGTCGAGGGCGAGCGCGTAGTAGCCGCCGCGCGTCTCGCACCAGAACGCCTCGTCGAAGCGCTGCCGCAGGTCGCCAGCCTCGCGCTCGAGACGCTCGGCCAGCTCGCGCTCGCGCCAGACCTCGCGGGCGAGCTCGGCCAGGCGCAGCTTGGCGTCGTAGACGTACCCCTGCACCTCGCAGGGCGCAATCGGCGCCTCGGCGATACGGCCGTCATGGAAGAGCTGCGAGTCGCCCGAGTCCTTCCACGACTGGTTGACGAGGCCGCGCGACGAGCGGCGCAGGTACTCCACGAACCCGTCGCCGTCGCGGTCGCCGTGCCTGTCGATCCACTCGAGGGCGCGCACGGCCGGCTCGCGCAGGTCGCGGACGAGGCCGGCGTCGTCCGTCCACCGCCACACCTCCGAGAGCAGGATCAGGTAGAGGGGCGTGGCGTCGACCGTGCCGTAGTAGCGCGGGAACCAGGCTTCGGCGCCCTTGCCGTGTCGAACCTCGTGGACGATCTTGCCCGGCTCGGCATCGCTCTCGGCGTCGTCCTCCCTCGCTTGGAGGTCGGCGAGCACCGCGAGGGCGTTCTGCGCCAGCTCTGGGCCGAAGAGGAGCGTCTGCAGGCATGTGATCAGCGTGTCGCGGCCGAACACCGTCATGAACCACGGCATTCCTGCCGCCGGCAGCTGTCCCGGCACGCGGGTGTCCTCGTCCATGCGCAGGGAGGAGAGGTCGGCGACCGACTGGCGGAAGGAGTGGGCGAGGTCCTCCCAGGAGCCACGCAGCTGCGGGACGCTCAGTTGCCAGGCGGCGAGGGAGGCGCGGACGCGCGCCAGCTCGTCGCCGAAGCGCCGCTGGGCGAGCTGGACGGCGATGCGTTGTCCGTCGGTTGCCGGGATCACGTCGGCGCACAACCGCCAGGTCTCGCGCGGCTCGAGCTCGATCCGGTACGTCACGGTCGAGCCGTCCGTCTGGCCGCGCTCGGAGAGGACGACCTGCGTCAGCCCGTTGAAGCCGTTGTCGCTGGTTGAGAAGACGAACTGGTTGTCCTCTGCTTCGTACACGGGCGCGACGGCCGGCGGGAGCGGCCTGGCGTGGTCGGGATCCCCGAGTGAAAAATCGTAGGACTTCACGGCGAAGATGTCCGCGAAGTCGTTCCCGAGCTCGAGCGCCAGGTCGAACTCGAGCCGGCGCGCCGAATGGTTCGAGACCAGCAGCTGCTCCTGCATCGAGTCGCCGATGAACCGCTCGCGCGCGATCGAGACCTCGTCGTGGCCCAGCCCTCCGGCGGGCGGATTCCGGAGGAAGAACGCTGCGGAGTAGTACTCGACCTTCCGCGAGGAGAGCGTGAGCGGGCGGGCGCCGTTGATTGTCAGCACCCACCGGGAGAGGAACCGCGTGTCGTCGGCAAAGAGCCCCATCGTCGGCTCGGAGATGTCTCCCAGCTCGTCGGAGACGCAGAAGGTCGAGCCCTCGAGGATCGTCAACGCCATCAGTTGACGTCGTCGCGGACGATCGCGTCCTGGCTCGCCTGCTGGAGCGGCTTGACGACGATCTCGTCGACGACCATGTGCGCCGGACGGGTCACGGCCCAGAGGATGCAGTCGGCGACATCGTCCGGCGTCAGGTAGCGGACTCCCCGGTAGACGGCGGCCTTCTTTGCCTCGTCGCCGCCGAAGCGGACGTCGGAGAACTCGGTGTCCCCGACCATGCCCGGATCGACCGTGGTCACGCGGATGCGGCCGACGAGCTCCTTCCGCAGCACCTCGGTGAGGACCCGCACCGCGGTCTTCGTGCCGACGTACATGCCGCCCCCGGCGTAGGACTCGCGCCCCGCCCAGGAGCCGAGATTGACGATGTGACCGCGCCAGTCCTCCATGTGGGGAAGCACGAGCCGGGTGATGCGGAGGAGGCCGAGGACGTTGGTCTCGACCATGATCCGGTCGTCCTCGTCGGAGCCCTTTTCGATCGTCGTGCGGCCGAGTGCCAGCCCTGCGTTGTTTACGAGGATGTCGATCCTGTCGAACTC
>JBOHAB010000033.1:0-16908 GCA_050697655.1 Gaiellaceae bacterium | reverse complement strand
CGCGAGTAGTCGCGGCGCTGCTGCCGCGTCTCCATGGCGTTCACCACCACTTCGTAGTGGTCGCGCCCGCCCGCGGTCTGGCCGATGACCGAATACTCGAAGCGTTGCGGGAGCCCCGCCGCGCTCGCCTCGGCCTGGATCTTGTCGAGGGTGCATCGGATGGCGCCGTACGGGATGAGCGCGAGCGGCGGCCCCTGCTGGGGCGCGATGCCCGGCTCGGCGCCCGGATCGGCGCACCATGTCTCGCCGTACGTCGGGCCGAGGCCCGGCGAGATCGGCTGGCCGTCCCACGGCGCCTGCGCGAGCGCCTCCCCTGCCGCGACGAGCGTGACGAGCGCCGCGAGCGCCGCCACGACCCGGCCACGGAACCCTGTGTGCTGCCGGCGTGGGTGCATCGTTCCCCTCCTGGTCGTCCCCGCCTCCGAACCTGCGACGAGCGCCCGGCGCAAGGTTCCGAGGGCAGTCGCTCCGCTGCGACGCAGCGGGGACCGTACGATGCCCGCCGCGCATTTGCAAGCTCGCGCGCCGGCTCCACCGGCTCGGCTCGACGGCGCCTGGGCCGAGCGGACGCGCGCGCCGCCCGGCCCGTCTTCCCAGCTCCTCCCGGCTCGCCTCTATTTCGACAGACCGATCCGCACGATTCGGCCGAGACCCGGGGAAGTTGAGCCCTGCCGCGACCACAGTGCGGCTCCCGTCGCCGTTGCGGCGAACGATGCGGCCCGTGTCGGGCGCGAAGGGCGTGTCGACACCGAAGGTCTCGAGCACGTGCAGCCGTGTGCCTGCGAACGCCAGGTCGACGATCGGCCCGTACCCCTCGTCGAAGAGCGTGACGGGGCCGGTCGGCCTCTTGAACGTCTGGATCAGCCCGTCGAACCCGCCCTGGAGGAAGCGCCTGCCGTCGCGAATCAGCATGATCGGCGCGGGATCCTGCACGGAGAGGTCGTGCAGGCGCGTGATCGCGCCGGTGCGCGGGTTGACGCGGAGGATGCTGTTGTGGTTCGTCTCCACGACGTAGAGCCACTTAGCGCGGCGAGCAGCGAATGCGGAACGCCGTCGGGCTCACAGTCGCCGAGCGGCCCGCAGGCAGGCTCGTTCGCGACGGGGTTCGCCCGGACGAACGCGCTGATGTCGGCGACGAAGGTGTAGGAGCCGTCCCTGTTGATTCGGACGATCCCGGCCGGGTCGTTCGGCAGCCCCCGTGAGCAGCCCCCGCCCTCCAGCGAGGCGTACAGGGTTCGGCCGATCCACGCGACGTCGGTGGGGCCGAGTGAGTCGCCCAGATTGTCGCTGATGCTCGGCAGGCCGTCGGCGGTCTCGCGGCTGCCGTCCGGGCGGATCCGCGAGATCCGACCGGTGAAGCCGGGCTTGTAAGGACCGAGCTGCGAGAACATGTTGTCGACGAGCGCACAACCCGGTGTCGCGGTCGCCGGCGCGGGGCCCCCGATGCCTGCCTCGGCCACGTAGAGGAGACCGTCCGGTCCGAAGCGGATGTGACGCGGGTTCGTGAGACCGCGGGCGAAGTCGGAGACGGATGCGTCGTCGTGGGTGACCCCGGTCGCCTCGCCTGGCGCGGCTCTCGCCGCTGTGACGGTCATACCGACGACGACGAACACGATCGCCACGAGTGCCGCCGCCCAGGCCCTTCCCAAGTGGAACCTTCTCATCTGTGACTCCTCTCACTGGCCGTCTGCACCTTCGAGTCAGGATCCCAGGCGGCGTAACGGGCGGCTGACGCGGCGCTAACGAAAGCGCCAGAGAGGTTGTACGCTCGGTTCGATCGATCGAGGCACCATGGAGTTCCGCATCCTCGGACCGCTCGAGGCACACGCAGGAGGCCGCCCGCTCCCCGTTCGCGGCGGCAAGCAGAAGGCGCTCCTCGCGCTCCTCCTCCTCAACGCGAACGAGGTCGTTCCCGGCGAGAGGCTCGTCGACGAGCTGTGGCCCGACGAGCCGCCGGAGAGCGGGGTGACGGCCCTCCAGGTTCGCGTCTCGAAGCTCCGCAAGTCCCTCGAGGCCTCCGGCGGGCAGCCGCCGATCGTCACCCGCGCACCCGTTTACCTAGTCCAGGTCGATACGGAGCAGCTCGACCTCCTGCACTTCGAACGGCTCGCTGCCCAGGCCCGCGACGCTCTGGGGAAAGGCGATCCCGAAACGGCGGCCGAACGGCTACGCCAGGCTCTCGCTCTGTGGAACGGGCCTGCACTCGCAGACCTCACCTACGAGCCCTTCGCGCAGGCAGCGATCGTGCGGCTCGAGGAACTACGGCTCGCGGCGTTGGAGCAGCGGATCGAAGCCGATCTCGCCCTCGGGCGGCACGCCGACGTCGCCGGCGAGCTCGAGGCGCTGGTCGCCGAGCACCCGCTGCGCGAGCGGCTGCGCCGCCAGCTCATGCGGCCCCGACGGGCGCTACCTCATGACCTCGGCTTCGGGCGGGACGATCGTCCTGCGCGATCCCGTCACTCACGCGCCGCTCGGCGAGCCCCTCGTGGGGCCTCGGGGCTCGGTGATCCAGGTCGGGGCGGCCTTCAACGCTGACAGTACGAGGCTGATCACGGCCGGGCTGGACGGGCAGACGCTCCTCTGGGACGTGAAGAGCCGGACGCAGATCGGCGACCCGTGGCCGGGAGGCGAGGGCGCTTCCGCTTCACCCGACGGGCGCTACGTCATCACGCTGCTGGGTGAGCACATCCTGCTGTGGAACGCGGACACCGATCGCTGGGCGGAAATCGCCTGCCGCGCCGCGGGTCGCAACATGACCCGCGACGAGTGGGAGGAGTTCGGCCCGTCCGACGACGCCCACCAGGCGACGTGCGCTCGCTGGCCGGTCCGCCCGGGCTAGCGCCTTCCTCGGTCCCACCCGGAACTCGTGCCCTGTTATCCGGCTCAGCGCCGGCCGCAATTTTCAAAAGTGAAAGTAGAGCCCCGAGTGGAGCGTACCGGGATCGAACCGGTGACCTCCGGCTTGCAAAGCCCAATCGGGTCGTCTGCGCTGTAAACGGATCCTCTGCGAAGGGTGGCTCTGAGCAGGGATTTCTTGGCCTCCAGCAGTGTCGACGTCTGTCGCGGAAATCGGTCTTCTGCGCATCTGATGTGGGATACATGTGGGATGTAAGTGTTGCTCGTTTAGTAAACGGACAACGCTGCACGCACCTCCGGTGCATATGCGTCTCGGCGTTTTGGGTTTCTGGGTGGGGGTCGGCGTGCTGAGCGTGGCCAAGCTGACGGTGGGGCAGGAGGCCTACTACGAGCGGCAGGTCGCGGCTGGCCTCGACGACTACTTCGCCGGTCGGGGGGAGTCGCCGGGAATGTGGGCGGGCAGCAGCGCCGCGGAGCTGGGGCTGGATGGAGTGGTCGGGGACGGCGATCTGGGCACGTTGCTTCGCGGCCTCGATCCGGCGAGCGGGGAGCGGCTGCGCACGCCGGTCAGGCACCGGACGATCACCGTCGAGCGGATCGACCCGGAGACCGGCAGGCTGGTCGAGGAGGAGAAGCGCCTGGCGCCCGTCTCCGGCTTCGATCTCGTCTTTTCCTGTCCGAAGAGCGTCAGCCTCCTGCACGCGCTGACGGAGGAGGAGTCGGTGCGGCGGGCGGTGTCCGAGGCGCACGAGTCGGCCTGGCAAGCGGCGCTTGCCTACCTGGAGCGGGAGGCCTGTGTCGTCCGCCGCGGCCACGGCGGGTCTGTGCGCGAGCACGGGGAGGGTTTCGTTGCCGCCGCTTTCCGGCATCGGACGAGCCGGGCGCAAGACCCGCACCTGCACACGCATGTGATCGTCGCCAACCAGGCCCGGGCCTCTGACGGGGAGTGGCGGGCGCTCGATGGCGAGGCCCTCCTCAGGACGTATCGGCTGGCGGCCGGCTATCTGTACGAGGCCCACCTCCGCCACGAGCTGACGCGCACGCTCGGGGTCCGCTGGAGGGAGCCGGTCAAGGGCATGGGCGAGCTGGAGGGCATCCCCGAGGAGGCATTGCGTGCCTTCTCCACGCGGCGGCGCTCGCTCCTCGAGCACATGCACGCGCGGGGCACGGACGGGTTCGAAGCCTCGCGCGTGGCCGCGCTCGCCACGCGCGAGGCCAAGGAGCACGTGGAGCTGCTCCGCCTGCGCCAGGAATGGCTGGCGCGCGCCGCCGAGCACGGGTTCGGCCGCCGCCAGCTGCGCCGCGTCCTGTGCCCTCCCCGCCCGACCGCCGGTCTCCACCTGGACGAGGTCGCGCAGCGTCTGCTCGTCCCCGAGGGGATAACGGAGAAGAAGACGACGTTCACCATGCCCGAGCTCGTCCGCGCCGTCGCCGGGGCCGTGCGCGACGGCGCCTCGGTCGAGAGAGTCCTCGCGGCCGCCGACGAGCTCGGCCGGTCCCCCCTCGCCCAGCTGCTCGAGCCGGAGCAGGCGCCCGGCCACCCCGCCCGCTTCACCACCCGCGAGCTCCTCGAGATCGAGCGCGAAGGCCTCGCAGTCGCCCTGGCCGGCAGGAACGTCGGCGCGCCCCGCACCCTCCCCTCGCACAGGCTCCGCGACCCCCACCTCGCGCTCTCGGCCGAACAACGGCGGCTCGTCCGCGAAGGCTGCCTCAGCCCCGACCGCATCGTCTGCACGGTCGGCGTCGCCGGATCCGGCAAGACCAGCGCCCTCCGCCTCCTCGCCGACAGCTTCACAGAGGCGGGCGTGCCCGTCCTGGGCGCCGCCCCCAGCGGGCGTGCCGCCGACGAACTCGCCCGGGCCACCGGCATCCGCAGCACAACCCTGCACCGGCTCCTGCTCGACGCCCGCCAGGAGGGAGGCCTCGCTCACGGATCGGTGCTCGTCATCGACGAGGCAGGCATGGCGGAGACACGCGTGCTCGCCCCAATCCTCCGGATCGTCGAGGAGGCCGAGGGCAAGGCCCTCCTCGTCGGCGACCCCGCCCAACTACCCGCGGTCGGCGCCGGCGGGCTCTTCGCCGCCCTCGTCGACCACCTCGGCGCGATCGAGCTGGGTGAAAACCGGCACCAGCGCCACCTCGACGAGCAGCAAGCCCTCGCCCGCCTTCGCGCCGGGAAGCCGGAGGAGTACCTCGCGCTAGCCGCCTCACGCGGGCGCCTCGCCCTCTCGGACAATCCGCTCGAGGCGCGCTCACGCCTCCTCGCCGACTGGCGGCGGGCGGCAGAGCACGACCTCGTCGGGACGGTCATGCTCGCCCACCGGCGCGCCGATGTCTGCGAGCTCAACCAGGCGGCGCGGGCGCTCCTCGTCGAGAGCGGGAGGCTGGGCCCCGGCCGGCTCGTCGTCGGCGAGCAGGAGTTCCGCGTCGGCGAGCGCATCGTCTGTCGCCGAAACGACGACCGCCTCGGCGTCCGCAACGGGACGCGCGGAAGAGTCGTGCGCATCGACCGGCCCCACGCGAGCCTGACGATGCGGACCGACAGCGGCGACCTCCGCACGCTCCCCACGCCCTACCTCGCCGCCGGACACGCCGAGTACGCCTACGCGCTCACAGGGCACCTGGCGCAGGGAGCCACCGTCGAGCGGGCGTTCGTGCTCGCCCGCGACGCGGGCGCGCTCCGCGAGTGGGGCTACGTCGCCTGCTCGCGGGCACGCTCGGAGACCCGTCTCTATCTCGTCGGCGACGCGCTGCTCGAACGCGACCACCACGCACGGCCGCTCGACGACCGTCAGCCGACAGAACGACTTGCCGCCGCGCTCGAGCGCTCGGCCGCGGAGCGGTTGGCACTCGTGCACGGCAGCCCGGCGGCGAACGATGACACGGAACGCCTCCGGGAGAAGCTTCGACGCGATCGTGAGCGTGCGCTCCAGCTGGCCGAGCGGCGCCTCGCCACCGCCCAGCAGACGCTCCGTACTCTCCCCCGCCTACGAGGCCGCGGTGAGCGCGCTCAGCTCGAAGCCGAGATCTCCCGCGAGCAAGCCTACGTCCGCATGGCCCGCAACCACCTCGCCGCCATGCCCCCCGAGCCGCCCAAGCGGCGACTCGAGTCGCCGCGGCGAACGCGTGCCCTCGAACCCCCGCGGCGCCCGCTCACCCGCGCACCCGAGCGCGGCCGCGACCTCGGGCTCGAGCTGTGATCGTCCTCTCCGCCTGGAAGGATCCTCCACGTGCCGCTGCCCTCTCCTGACCGCCACAACCTCCCGACCGAGGCGGCGATCGCCGTTCCCGTCCCGCCTGACGGCCTCACCCTCTATCGGCTCCTGGACGCCTCAGAGCCGCGACAGAAGGACTTCGAGCCGACCTACACACGACCGCAGGCACAGATCCGCGCGATCCCCGAGCTCTTTCGCGCCAGCGTGAGTTGCTGGCTGCAACCCGAGCAGGCGCTCACGGCGCTGCGCCGGCCCCGCGTCTGGAGCGCGCAGCTGGAGCTGCGACAAGACCCGCTCACGCGCGTCGCCCTCACCGAGCTCGATCCCCACGGTGAGTCGCGTCCCGGCCACGTCGACGTCTGGGCCTACCCACGCGAGCTCCTCGCCTCCGTCATCGACGTCGTGCTGATCGAGCGGTAACCTGGGATCCAGATGCCGAGCTGGTTCACGATCTACAAGATGCCGGGCCCGACTCCCGACCGTACGTCGTACCGAACGCGCGACGAGGCCGCGGCCGGCATCCGCGAACTCTTCGAGCACGGCCTCGCCGAGCGCGGCGAGTTCTACATCGTCGAGCGAGATGAGCAGGGCAACGTCCTCAGCGTCTTCGACGTCGACGACGAAGTCGCGCCGCCGTACGAAGCGGCCACGAGAAGCTAAGCCCTTCGGCGAAGGCAATCCTCCCCGCTGGGCTTCCCTACCGGATGAGCTGTGAGCGATGCGGAGTCGCGGCAGCCCGGTGGCATCCATCCCGAAGTCGGATACCGATCGGGGCGAACTCGACGGGCGGGCCCCCCAGGCCAGCGCGTCTGGCCCTCGGAGGGTTGGATCCCCACCGCTTCCGTCGCTAGTCTTGCCCCCTCCCCGCCGCCTTAGCACGCGCCAAACGTCAGAGCCAGAAGAACGACCGCGCTCGCCCTGGCGGCGAAACGATCCCCTCACGGCGACGGGGGACGAATGTCTCCAGCCGCGAGGCCGTTGAAGACCGCCTTGACGAACTCGCGGTCCCCGTTGATCTGTGCGGTAAGGGCGCCGCCGAGGCAGAGATGGGCGTACCACCCGGATGGAGAGGTGTGCTCCTCGGAGCTCAGTTCGTCGGTCGTATCGCTGCACCGTTCCACCCATAGGTCGATGGAGCGGAAGCGGTCGTCGACGCGGTAGCGCTCGGGGTCAGGATCGGTGTCGCCGATCGTCAGCCTCGGCCCCCTGCCTTCCCCGGACTCGTCGGAGAGCCCGATGGGCGGAAGCGCCTCCAGGGCAACAAAGCCATCGGATGTTTCGCGACCCTCGAGGCTCCCGGCGAGAACCGTCGCTTCGTCAGGCTCACGGACCGGTGCGATGACCGTCCACGAGCCGAAGCGGAAGACGAGCCCGTACGGCATCACCTCACGACCTGTCTCCTCGCTGTCACTGTCCGCAGGCGCCGCCCAGAGCTCGGCCCGCTCGCCCTCTCGCGTGGCCAACTGGTCAACCGGCGCCTCACCCGCAACGACCCCAGCCGGCGGGTCGCCACGGTAGAAGGCGAGCGGGAACCGCGGCGGGCGGTCGGCCAGGTACAGGTACGAGACGTCGGGCTGGACGCCCATCCCCGCGAGGTCGAGCTCGGAGGGGTAGGTAAGGAGGGCGCTCGTGCCCTCCGGGAACGTGACCGGCAAGTGGACGCGCCCTCGTCGAAGCTCGCTTCGGGGCACGAACGTGATCGCGCCCAGCTCGTCCGGCTTGTATGCCCAGAGTGCGTTCGCGACGCCTTCGTGCGCCGCGCCAGCGAAGAGGACGACGCCATCGGCCGAGACCGGCCGGCCGAAGATC
Organism: Gaiellaceae bacterium; assembly: GCA_050697655.1. Classification (GTDB taxonomy): domain Bacteria; phylum Actinomycetota; class Thermoleophilia; order Gaiellales; family Gaiellaceae; genus JAIBJN01. The sequence goes on along the minus strand of JBOHAB010000033.1, from coordinate 9,028 downwards.
TCGGGAAGCGCTCCGGGAAGCCCGTGCCACCTACCCGTGGAGAGGTGGAGGAGCGCCGCCTGGCCGCAGTGCCAGGCGAGCACGAGACCCTTGCCCGCCTGCGCACCCTGCGGCGAGCACTCGGAGAAGCGAAGCGGCAGGTCGGGCAGCCGCCTCCAGCGGTCGGCCGCCGGGTCGTAGGCGCCGGCGCGGAGGTCGTAGTCCCAAGCGATAAGCTTGTCTCCCGTCCACACGGAAGTCGAGGCCTGCGGGGAGAGCGGAAACGGCGGGAGCACCCTCCACTCGTTCGTCCCCGGCCTGTACGCGATGCCCTGGGCGTGCGCCGCCTCCGAACGGTTGTTGCCGTCGAGGAGGGCGCCATACACGATCAGCTCCTCCCCCGTCCACACCGCCGTCGCGTCGTTGAGGGCAAGCGGCGCCGGCGGAAGTTCGCGCCAGCGGTCGGTAGCCGGGTCGTAGGCGGCCCCGTCGACCCAGTCGGCGAACCGGGCGGCGTTCCCCCAAATCAGCATCTCCTTGCCCGTCCAAACGGCGGCCACCGGGTCACGCGGCCCCAACGGCGAGTCCGGCAGGATCCGCCACGACTCCTTCGCCGGGTTCCACGCCGCGCCGTCGCTCTTCGCACCCCCCGTTGCGGTGCCACCGCCCCAGATCAGCACCTCCGTCCCGGTCCAGACCGCGCACGCCGAGGATCGAGCGCTCAGCGGGCTCGGAGGCAGCGGCCGCCAGGTACCTGCTGCAGGGTCATAGACCGATCCATTCGCGTAGGAGGTACCGCCGAAGGCTGTGTCACCACCCCAATAGAAGAGCTCGCTCCCTGTCCAGACTGAGACGGCCCGCGCGCGTACGAGCGGCGGCGGCGACAGCTTCGTCCAGCCCGAAGAGAGGGATCGCCAGGCGCGTTCTCCAGGCGCGCCCGAAGTAGAAGCCTCGCGCTCAGCGGCACCGCAGCCGGCGACCGTCATTGCAACGACGAGCGCCAGAAGGAAGCCGCGGAGCATCAGCCAGCAGCCATGTCGATGAAGCTCGCGGGCGCTCGGACCGGGAGGACGACCGCCGTCTCCGCACCCGGGCCGTAGGCCATGATCCTGCCCGCGCCTGCGCTGAAGAAGAGCCATTCGCCAGAGGGCGACCAAGCCATCGCAGGGTAGTCGTCGGCAAGGTCGGAGCCCTCGACCAGGCGCGCGGTGCCGGCTCTCGCGTCAACAATTCCGACCTGGTGGCTGTGACCCTCGACATGCGTGCCCGGGCTCGTGACGACCGGTACTGCGAGCATCACGTCGTCGGGCGAGAAGGCGCCGTCATACGTCTCCTCGAATCGGAAGGAGCCGCCCGGCGAGACGGCAAGGTCCTTGCCGGTCGCCACGTCCGTGAGTTGAAGCGTCGGACAGCCCTGCCCACACCAGGCGACCAGGTTCCCGTGCGTGTCGGCGGTGAACGGTCCGGGCAGCTTCCGCATCACCTTCCCGTGCGCGGATCCCACAGCTTGAGCTCCTCGCCCTCCTGCAAGAGCAGGCCATCCTTGACCGCGGCGACGATGCTGGGACCGCGGCTCGGCGGCCGACTGGTCTGAGAAACAGTCACCTCGCCGGCGATCGTCACCTCGTGGACTGCCTTCAGGTCACGGATGGTGTCGGGGCTCTCCGGATCGAGCGCTGTCAGCCAGACACGACCCTCGCGCCCCGAGGGCACGAAGTACCAGGACTCGCCGAGATCCTGCGGCCGGCCCTTGAGTTCGAGATCGAGCGCATAGGTGTGGGAGCGGCCATAGAAGACGAGCCTCCCGCCGGTCTCGACGAGGTGGAACGGCGGATCCCCAGGGGCCAGCTCGGGAAGAGAGACCGTCGTCGACTCGCCGCTCGTGAGGTCGATGCGAGTGATCTTTGGCTCTCGCAAGTGCCGGAGGAACAGGAACCCGGTCGGCACGTCCCCCGACCGCGAGGCGGCCGCCAGAGTGCCTCGATCCATTTGATTCTCCGCGCCACCACAGCCCGAGGCCGCCGCGGCCAGGAGAAGGACGAGGATTCCGACCAGGGGCCGTCGCATGTCTGTCCTAGGCGAGTACGCGAACCGGGCTCCCGCAGGTCCGCCCGGCCACGGGAGTGATCCCTGTCGGCATAGACTCGCCTCGAAGCTATGAGCGACCTCGGTGACCTGCTCGAGTTGCTGCACAGCGCTCGCGGCCGCTATCGCACCGTCCGGGGCGTGCTTCGCCAACGATCGAACCTCCACGACTCGGAGCGGGCGCACGAGCGCTGGGAGGAGGCAATGCACGAGGCGGGCAAGTCGGTCGGCACCTCGTATGCGATGTTGGTGTTCGAGGACGGCACTCCCTCGCGGTCGGAAGGCCGCCACGAGCTCGTCGTTCGGTTCTGGAGCGAGCCGCCGGCGCGCATGCGCGAGGAGACGACGGGCGTCGCCCCGCAAGACCACGAGCACGTGCTCGTGCGCGACGGCGGGCGCTGGTGGTCCTACTCCCCTCACTGGGGGGCGGTCTCGAACGTCGCCGCGGGGGCGGAGGCCGAGGAAGTGACGGCCGGCGGCGGCGAGCTGTGGCCTGCGCTTCTCGACCCGTCTGGCTGGATCCCGGTGTTCGACTTCGAGGTCGAGGGCGAGGTCGAGCTGATGGGCCGTTCGGCGGTGCGCGTGCAGGCGATCGGGCGGGGGGCGTCCTGCAGCGACGATCTCCCCTTCGTTCGCACGCAGCTCCCCCTCGGAGCAGACGAATACCGGCTGGACGTCGACCGTGAGCGCGGAGTCGTGCTCCGGGCCGCCGCGCTGCTCGACGGCGAGGAGTTCTGGATCAGCGCGTTCGAGGAGCTTGTCTTCGACGAAAAGCTTCCGCGAGAGACCTTCGCCTTCGAGCCGCCGCCCGGCGTCGAGGTCCGCGAGCCCGATGTCGGCCTCCACGAGCCGGTGACGATCGAGGAGGCCGCGCGCCGCGCCACCTTCCCGCTGTTCTACATCCCCGAGCTTCCGGAGGGCCGGTGGGACCTCGACGTCCTCTACGTTCCGGCGAGCGAACGGCCGCAGGTCAGGGAGTCCGTCCACCTCGCCTACCATCGCGCCGATGCGACCCATCACTTGATGGTTGCGCAGCGCCCTGCGGGTAGGCACGAGCCCGACTGGGCGCCGTACGCACCTGAGGACCTCCGCGTGGAGAAGGTGGAGCGCGGAGACCTCTCGTTCACGATCTACCGTCCCGAGCGCAAGCGCCAGGGCATCCCGCTCACCGTGATCTTCGAGCGCGAGGCGACGGCGATCGAACTCAGCTCCACGAACGTCGACGAAGAGGTGCTGCTCCGACTTGCGGCCTCGATGGAGAGGGTGGGGTAGGTCCACGTAGGTCCGGCACGGGCGGCTGTGAAACGGTGAAGGGACCAGGCGTCGGCGTCTACGGGGCCGGCATCAACGGAACCTCGAGCCGCTGAAGCGCTGTTCCGAGGTAGAAGGGGTCGGCCGCGCGAGTCCTGGTCGGGCGCAGACGCAGTGAACCTGCGAGTCCAGGTTCATCGTACTCTCCGAGAGGGTGCGGAATCGGCTCGCGTGGGTAATCGTCGGAGCGCTCGTCGCGCTACTGATCGCCGGAGCGGTCGATGGGATCCTGTCCTCCGAGAAACCACGTTCGGGATCGCAAGAGCCAAGAGGAACAGCAGCCTCAGAACGCTCAGCAGCTCGAAGCGTGACCAGCACTCAAGGGCGCCAAGTGGATGCTCCGCTCCCTCCCTGCGAGGTCCAGAACCTCGCCCTTTCGATCGACGTGCTGGACGGAAGTCCCTTTATCGCGCTAAGGCATGCCTGGGGGAAGCCCTGTCATCTCCGTCGCTTGCCGGTTGATCTGACGGTTTGGGACGGGTCGGGGAAGCGGGTGCGGCTGGCGTCCACCGACGCCGGGATCGTGGGGGACTTCTCACCAGACTTCGTGCGCCTGCTCGGCATCACGTACTTACCGACGTGCAAGCAGCGCGGGCCGTTCGTCGCGTTCGTCACCGTCGGCCCCGCCTATTCGGCTCGCCGAAGACTTCCTCCCGTCGGTTGCCGTTCGGGAGGTGCTCCAACCGCAAGCCCGTCTCGGCTCGTGCCGGCTTCAGCGGAGCTTCTCGAGAAGTGCCAGGCGACGGCCAACGAAGTCGGGTACCCGGTGCCGTGTCCGACCCGAGTGCTGGCTGGACTGACCGCGACACCGAGTTCTGGAGGATGCGAACTCGACATCATCGGCCCGGGCGGCGTCGATGGTTGTGCTCGCTCGTGGAAGGGCTGGGTCGTGGGCTCGAGCGACACGGCCGCTCAGCACCTTGTCATCGTCGGCTCGCCGCGACCGCTTCGGAGCTATGCCAGGGTCGTCAACGGGCCCGCCTGGTATGCGGGCGCTCGCGTTCGCCCCTTACGGTGGCTGACGATCAACGGCTGGCGGATGCGCGCGGTCTACGTCCCGTCCGCGACGAACGAAGGCAGCGCCTTCACCGACCACGTCGCCTTGATCTGGACGGTCGGCGAGCACACGTACGGTGTCGGATTTCACAATGTCCACGGGCTCCGCCAGACCCTTGCCGTTGATGCCGCACTTGCGCGAGGGATCAGGCTCGTCACCCCGAGGACCGACTCGTAGGTCATCCTCGATGTCCGTCCCGCCACTCAGTCGACCAAGTGGGCGCGACCAGCCCACGGTGGCCGGTACTCGCCGCCGTCAGAGCGCGAGCTCGTGGCCGAGGCTGCGTTCGAGCTCCCCGATGCGGCGGAGCGCATGCAGCTTGGGCACGTCCTCTTCGCGGCCGAGGGCACCAAGCATGCGGGCAAGATCGCCGACGGAGGCGATTCGAGGGCGAAGCCCGCGACCGAGGTACTCTCGGCTGGCCGCGCGACGGAGGTCGTCGTAGCCGCGGGTGCCGGCCGGCTCGAGCACGAGCTTGAGCACGCCGTGCGGGCTGGTTAGTTCGACGATCTCGTCCTTCCGCGGCGAGTCCTCCTCGAGGTTGAGCGTTGGCCCGTCGGTGCGCACCGCTTCCAGGTCTTCGAGCGCTTCCTGGACGCGGCCGAGGTTCCCACCCCGGTCTGAGGGGGCGAAGTCGAGCCCGTCGGGGATCTCCTCGGCGCCCCTGACGACGCGGGCGAAGGAGCCGATGACGATGTAGCTCACCAGGCGGCGCTCGAGCGCGGACAGGATGGGGTACGGATCGAACGGTGCTTCCTTGGCCACCGGCTACTCCGCTCGTTTGCCCCGGAGCTGCATGATCCGCTGCACGCGCCGCTCCGGAGAGAGACGCACGTTCTTGCGCAGCCGCTCCACCGCTGTGTCGTCGCGGGGAACGAGCTCGAGCGGAAGCTCGAACCCGCAGGCTTCGATCACCTCGAGCAGGTTGTCGACGCTGGGAGAGACGGCGCCCTGCTCCCAGCGGGCGATGACGGAGCGCTCGCGCCCGCTTCGCTCCGCCAGCTCGTACTGCGTCAGTCCCGCCCGCAGCCTCGCCTCCCGGATCAGGTCGCCTCCACGCACCGCCTGGGAGTCTAATGGGTCGCGACCTCGTCAACGGGCAGGACTCCTATATGCTACACTCCCTGGATCAGCCTCTCGGAAGCAGCAACCCGACAGGAACAGACGCTGGCGTCGCTGCCCACCCTGCTCACGGTCGAAGAGGTTGCTGCCATCCTCCGCTGCCAGCCCGAGAAGGTCTACCGCCTCGCCGCCCGCGGCATCCTCCCCTCCTACAAGGTCGAGGGACGACGGCTCTTCGACCCCCGCGACATCACCGCCTACCTCTCCACCTGCCGCCAAGGACCTATGCTCCCCGGGAACGGAGGGAGGTAGGGATGGCCACGATTCGCAGGTATCGAACCAAGGGAGGCGACCGTCGCTACGAGGTGCGCTTTCGAGGCCCTCAGGGCCGCCAGCGCTCGCGCTCGTTCTCGGTTCACAAGGATGCCCAGGCTTTCAAGCTCGACGTCGAGCGCAAGCACCAGGCGGGAGTCCTCTACGCCGCGCCGCCGGAGCGCTTCGGCAACTACGCCAAGGCGTGGCTCGAGCGCTACGAGCGCGGCGCCGCCGGCCGAGTCCGGCCGCGGCCCAGCACGGTCGTCACGGCACGGGAGGTGCTCGCCAAGCTCGCGCCCCTGAACGACCACTCGCTCGAGCGCATTCGCCGGCCGGTCGTCGAGGACCTCATGGCCACGCTCGCCGGGGAGACTCCACGGCGGGCCGAGATGGCGCTCACCTTCCTCAAGCGCATCCTCCGGAGCGCCGAGGAGCGCGGCCAGACGATCGACCCGGCGGTCTTCCACGTCCGGATCGCAAAGCCCGAGGAGCGCGAACCTCGCTTCCTCACATGGGAGGAGGTGGAGGAGGTCCAGTCCTGGATACCCGAGTACATCTCTCGGATCGTCCCGGTGGCCGTCCTGACGATGCTCCGGCGGGGCGAGATCCTCGGCCTGCGCGAACCACGACGTCGACCTCGAGCAGGGCACGATCTCGGTCTTCGATCAGGCGCAGGAGGGAAGGCGCACCAGGACGAAAACTCGGGCGGGCCGCCGGACGGTCGACGTTGGGCCCGCCGCCCTCAAGCTCCTACGCGAGCAGCAGCTCGTGCGGACGCCGAACGCCGAAGGCCTCGTCTTCCCCACCCGGACCGGCACGACCTTAACTTCATGTACCGCGTCTTCAAACCGGCGGCACGGGCGGCCGCGATCCCGGAGCTGACCTTCCACGACCTTCGCCACACGGGAGCCTCGCTCATGATCGCGGCCGGCTGCCACGTCAAGGTCATCGCCGATCAGATGGGACACGCGGACGGCGGCGCGCTCGTCCTCAGCCGCTACGGCCACCTGTACAAGGGCGCCCGCCGCGAGGCGGCAATCGCGCTGGAATCGCACGTTTTCGGAGCCGCTCGGGATTCTGATGTGGGATGTATGTGGGATGGACCCCAGCAGTCGTGGGACCTGCGATGAGAAAATACCTGCAAATGGGCTATGGAGCGTACCGGGATCGAACCGGTGACCTCCGGCTTGCAAAGCTGAATCAGCGGCTTCGGAGCGTTTCCGGTTAGTTCTGTCCGCTTCCGCGAAACGGTGTGTCCATGCTGGTTTGCGGACTCGAGGCGGCGGCGAAGTGCGAAACGCGCCGAAGGGCGTTTGCGACCGTTTCCTTAGCAGAACGTTAGCAGCGAGCGTTGCCTGATCAGGCGCGAAGTGATTCGCTGGAGCCTAGCGGCATGCCGACAGAGGAACACCTTCCTCTGGCATGGGGTCTACGAGACAGGCCACGATCCTGCCGTCGGCTGAGAGTCCAACGAGCTTCTCGATCGGCGACCTGGGCGGCTCGACCTCTCGAAACGACTTTGGCAGCTGTGTGGCGTAGAAGCGGATTGCGGATCCGAGCTCGTCGGGCGCTGCGAACGTCGGCGTGCGCAGGACCACGCCGTCGTCGAGGTGGATGGCGACCTCGGCGGCCGTGTCGAGCACCGGGCCCACGATGTACCGAGGGAGTCCTTCGGAGGAGCCACTGAGGTACGAGATGCCGTGTGGGACGTCGGGCTTCGACTGCGGTGTGCGTGGCACGCCTTCGATTTGGTCGCAGGCCAGGCCGGCGCCTTCGCCCGCGGACCCGGCCGACTCGGGTGTCAACCCGAAGCAGATGCCGTCTGTGGAACTGCGATACGCGATTAGCTGCCAGCCGATGCCGTCCCAGGTTCCGGTCTTGACGATCATGACGTCGGTCAGGGGCGTCGGTGACTCGCCGAATCGGAAGAACCACCAGTTCTGAGAGGCGGCGACCGCGACGAAAGGGATCGAGATCGCAGCGGCGCCGACCGCGGCGATGATCACGAGCCGACGCAGGCTGCGTTGGCGGTGCCCGCGACGGATGGGGATCTCTGCCCCGGCCACCCGCGAACCTGCCGCGGCGCTCGCATCCTTGAGGACACGTTCCCAGTCGCCACGTTCCTGGTCGAACGTTGGTACGAACTCGTCGAGCACGACACCCACGGAATCGGTCATCTCGCCACCTCCCCAAGAACGTCACGGAGCTTGGAATGGGCGGCATGGAGCGTTGCGGCGACCGTGCCGCGCGCAACCCCGAGAACTGAACTGATCTCCTCGTAGTCGAGATCGGCGTAGTGGCGCAGGAACAGAGTCATCCGTTGCCGCTCCGGAAGCGCTGCGATCGCCGCTCGGACCTCCGGCCAGTGGGCGATTTCGTCTTCGATTGCCGCCTCGGGCACGCAGTCAAGGGAGAAAGCGCGATGACGCTTCTCGGTGAGACAGACGTTCACGTGCGTTCGCCAGACCCACGCTTCGAGGCTCCCCTCGCCGCGATAGTCAACTCGCGATCTGATGGAGCGCACAAAGGTCTCGTGGACTGCATCCCGGCCTCTCTCGACGTCGCCAAGCACAGCCACGGCCACCCGAAGGAAGCGCGAGTAGCGCTCCCGGTACACGAGCTCGAGGTCGCGGATCGAGACAGGCCTGTTCGTCGAACTATGCATCCGAAACTAGAGACTCACGAGCTACCGAGATCGTTTAGTCGCCCCCGTCAAGACCTTCGCTGAGGAGGAGCAGCATCGAGGATGCATATGTGCCCTGCCGGCTATTCCGCTGGGTAGTTCCTCCTCGCGGACCGGCTATCCGGCGGCTCGGCGACGAGCGGGCTCTGACTCTCTCATGCGGAGTGCCTCGTATGGGACGGTCAGCAGTTCGACCGTTCGACCGTGCTCGTCCACGATCTCGACGAGAGCCTCCGTCTCCAAGAGCTCGACGACGGCGCCCGTCGCGCCCGCGGGCTGACCGCCGCGCGGCTCGCGCAGCTCCACGACGTCGAGGAGATCGGGCTTGGCCTTCATCGCTTGTCCCATTATGCGCCCGCCAGCTCGTCGGCGACGTAGGCGGTCACGAGCCGAGGCGGCTCCTCGCCCGTTACGAGCCAGACCGTCACGACCCGGTGCGTCTGCCCATTGAGCCCGTCGACAGCGAGGACGAGCTCGTACAGGCCTCCCCACGGCGTCTGGCGGACGCTGCTGACCGGCGCATCAACGACCTCGGT
>JBOHAB010000032.1:0-16990 GCA_050697655.1 Gaiellaceae bacterium | reverse complement strand
GCGGCCGACGAGCCGCCGGGCGAGGACGAGCCCGCCCGCCGCCAGCTGGGCGGCCGCGACGCCGACCGACAGCCAGCCCCACGTGGTCAGGTTCGACCAGGCGAGCGCGCGCTCGCGCAGCACGTCTGCGTCGCTGAGCGCAGCGAGGCCCCAGATGCCGTTCATCGTCCCGGCGACGAGCAGGTAGACCCCGGCGAAGACGATCCACCCACCGCGGGCTCGCGGGCTCGCGAACGGTCCCGCTTCCATCTCAGCGTTCCCTCCTTGCGTCCGCCTCTGAGAGGGCGAGTCTGTCAGCTTCACACGCCCTTCCGCGAGCGGCCGACGAAGAGCACCGTCACCACGAAGCCCGCGAATGCCAGCGCAGCGACGAGCAGGAAGGTCGCCTGAAAGCCTGACTCGAACGCGTCTTGCAGGACACGCTCGACGCTCGAGGAGAGGCCGTCTCCCGCCCGGGCGGTGAAGACCGTGGTGGCGATCCCCAACCCGATCGAGCCGCCGGCGACCTGGAACATGTAGACGATGCCGCCGGCCAGGCTCGCCCGCGACGGGTCGAGCGCGGTCACTCCGGCAGTCGTGACGGCGCTGTAGAAGAGCCCGACACCCGCGCCGAGGAGGATCATGCCCGGGATCAGCTGCGCCCAGCTGTCACCCTTCTCGAGCAGGGAGATCAGGAGTGGCCCCGCAACCAGGCAGGCGGCTCCGGCTGCGAGCACCGGCCTCGGTCCGAGGCGCTCGTAGAGAGGGCCGGAGACGAAGGAGACGAGGGCGAAGACGCCCATCATCGGCAGCAACCCTAGACCCGCCTCCACTGGTGAGTAGCCGAGGATCTTCTGCATGAACTGCGGCAGGTACACGAGCGCGACGAAGAAGGTGGGAGACATCAGCAGGACCGCCAGGCAGGCGGAGGCGAAGGCACGGTTCGACATCACGTCGCGCGGCACGAGTGCGCGGTCACCGGCTCGTCGCTCCTGCAGGACGAACGCCGCCAGCAGAACCGCGAAGAGCGCGAGCAGGCCGAGGATCCACAGGGAGCCCCAGCCGTAGTCGTCGACCTCGTCCAGCGCGACCAGCAGGGCTACGAGGCTCACCGTGAGCATCGCCACGCCGAGGTAGTCGAGCCGCCGTTCGGCCTCGTCTCCGCGGGACTCCGGAACGGCACGCCAGGTAACGAGGCACGCCAGTGCGGCGATCGGCAGGTTGAGGAAGAGGATCGCGCGCCAGTCGATCGCGTCCGTGAGAAACCCGCCGATCAAGGGGCCGGCGGCGTTGCCGAAGCCGGCGGCTCCGATGATCAGCCCGCCGGCCAGCGCGGCGCGCTCCTTCGGCAAGATCGAGTAGGTCATGCCGAGGGTGGCCGGCCACATCAGCGCCCCGCCAATCCCCATCAGCGCCCGGCAGGCGATCAGCACCCACGCCTCTGGCGCGAGCCCGCCGAGCAGCGAGAACAGGGCGAAGATACCCGCGCCGACGAAGAAAATCCGGCGCCGCCCGAGGAGATCGGCCAGCCGGCCGCCGGTGACGATCAGCACCCCGAAGATCAGGGCGTAGGCGCTGATCACCCATTGCACCGAGCCGACGTCCGTGTCGAAGTCGCTCTCGATGCTCGGGAGCGCGACGCTCAGCGCCGTCACGTCGTTGGCGACGACGAAGACCGCCATCGCCATCGCCGCGAGCGCAACGACTGTCGAGCGCTCGAGCCCCGTGGACCTCGCCGCCATCGGCGCGACCCTAGACGAGGCTGTCGCGTCCCGCGACCTCAGGAACGCGAAAACCCGCTTCGGAGGCGGGCTTTCGAAGGCTGCGGGGCTAGGATTCGAACCTAGACTACCCGGTCCAGAGCCGGGCGTCCTACCGTTAGACGACCCCGCAACGGCAGCGGCATTGTAGCCGCGTCAGGGTGCGGCGACCGCTCAGAGCTCCAGGGTGTAGAGCGGGATCAGGCTCTTCTCGGCCTCCGTGTCGATGCGCGCGACGACCTCGACATAGGGCTCGAGGCCCGAGCCGCGGAGCTTCGACTTCAGGAGCTCGTCCACCTGGTAGATGCCCGACGAGTTGTTCATCGTGATCTCGATCAGGACGGGCGACGTCCGTCCGTCCTTGATCTCGACCCCCTCGATCGCCGCAGCCGAGAGCGAGTGGATCGAGACCCGCCCGTGCTGGAAGGGAATTCGCGAGCGGCCCTCGGCCATGTCGAGCGCGTCGGCAACCCTGACGATTCCGGCCTCGAGCGTCAGGGGCTTCCCGTCGTGCCGGTGACTGGTGATCGCCTGGAGCACTTCGGACGCGAGGACCGTCACCTCCGGCTCCTCATAGAGGCCGTCGAGGAGCTCCCGGATCTTCGGCTCGGCGAGGAAGAGGCTCCAGTCCTCGTGACGGTCCCGGTGCACCGCCATGCCGATGCAATGGAGGAACGCTCCCAGGGCGACGACGACTTCGGCGTCGTCCTGGCTCATGCCGTAGTCACGGACGACGCCCGGCTCGACATCGTGCCTGGCCAGCTGGCGCAGGAGCTTCAGGCCGATGTTGGCGACGATCTGAATGTGCACCCACGAGTGGTCGTTGATCTCGAGGCGCTTCACCGCGTTGACGTTGGCGACGTGCCACCAGCTCTTGAGCTGCGCGTCGGCGTTGACCCGCTCGATCAGGGTGCGCAGCTTCTTGTTCGCCCGGGGCGGTAGCTTGATCCGCATGTGGTCGATCGCTTGTGCCGGCGTCAGGAGCGTCTCGCGCTCCGCCTCCTGCGCGACGGGCTCGTCGATGCGGGCCTCGGTCGTCGGATCGAGCTCCGGCATGCCTGAGCCGGAGCCTACACCCGCCGGGCTCGGCGCTTAGCCCGCGGGCTCGGGCTCGGCGGCCGGCGCGGTTGCCGGCTCCTCGCGGCCCTTCAAGCGGTAGTAGACGAGCGTCCAGACGGCGACGACGAAGGGCGTGATGATCGTGTTTCCGACGATCTGCTGGACGAGGCTCCCCAGCCAGTCCTCGAGCGGTGAGAGCAGGAGCCCGATCGCGATCCCGACGCCGATGAGGAGGAGGAACGTGAGGACGATGACACCGAACACGTTCCAGCCGTTTCCGCGCACGAGCTCGCGGCTTCGCCCGAAGGCCTCGCCGATGCCACGGTCCTCGAGGACGATCGCCGGGATCACCGCGATCCAGATCGTCAGCAGGAAGAGGCCCGGCACGATCAGGAGCAGGAAGCCGATGGCGATCGCAAGGCCCAGGAGGATGCCGGCGATGATGATCCTCCCGAGCTTGGGACGGATCTGGGCGAACGTCTCGGAAACCGAGAGGTCTGCGCGGCCGTCACGCACGTCGCTGACGGCCTGGATCAGCGCTCCCTGGAGCCAGAAGGTGCCGGCGATGCTGATGAACACTCCGATCACGACGCCGAGCCAGCCCAGGATCCACGCGAGCAGGATCCCGACGAGGGCGAGGACGAGGAACACGAGCAGCGCGATCGTCAGGAAGTGCTTCCAGTGGCTCCTGTAGAGGCCCCAGGCCTCCCCGAACACGCCGCTGAGCGGATTCACGCGCGGGAGCTTACGAGAATGATCGGCCGGAGCGCTACTCAGGCAGCGGCGGCCCAGTCGCCGTAGAGCGAGCGGTAGCGGCCGTCGAGCGCGACCAGCTCGTCGTGCGTGCCCTGCTCGACGATCTCACCGTGCTCGAGGACGACGATCAAGTCGGCGCGCCGGATCGTCGAGAGGCGGTGGGCGATGATGAACGCCGTCCGCCCGGCGAGCAGGCGACGCAGGCCGAGCTCGATCCGCCGCTCGGTGCCGATGTCCACGCTCGACGTCGCCTCGTCCAGGATGAGGATGCGCGGGTCGGCCAAGAGCGCCCGCGCGAAGGCGACGAGCTGCCGCTGTCCGAGTGACAGTCGGCTGCCGCGCTCGGCGACGTCGGTGTCGTAGCCGTCCTCCAGCTCGAGGATGAACTCCTCCGCGCCGACGGCGCGCGCGGCGGCGGCGACGTCCTCGTCGCTCGCATCCGGACGGCCGAAGGTGATGTTGTCGTGGACGGTCCCGGCGAAGAGGAACCCCTCTTGCGGGACGATGCCGAGCTGGCGGCGGAGGCTCTCCTGCGCGACCGACCGCAGATCGTGGCCGTCGATCGAGATCGAGCCCTCGCGCGGGTCGTAGAAGCGGGCGAGCAGCTTGGCGATCGTGGACTTGCCAGCCCCGGTGTGGCCGACGAGGGCGACGGTCGTCCCGGCCGGTACGCGGAGATCGATCCCGTGCAGGATCTCCGGGCCTGTGCCGTAGCCGAAGCGGACGGAGTCGAAGAAGACGTCGCCCTCGATCGGCGGGAGCGGCTCCGCTTCCGGGCTGTCGACGATCTCGGGCTCCTCGTCCATTACGTCCATGATCTTGTCGAGCGCGGCGACTGCCGAGAGGAATGTGTTGTAGAGCTGCGAGAGCTGCTGAACCGGGTCGAAGAAGTTCGAGAGGTAGAGGAGGAAGGCGAAGAGAGTGCCGACGGTGACCTGCCCCTCGAGCGTGAGCCAGCCGCCGAACCCGAGGACGATCGCGGTTGCCGCGGCGCTGAGGAAATCGACGAATGGGAAGTAGAGCCCGTTCAGGACGACGGTCTCCTGGTTTGCGTTCCGGTAGCGGTCGTTCACCGAGCGGAACTGGCGCTGGTTGGTCTGTTCCCGTGTGAAGGACTGGACGACCCGCATGCCGGCGATGTCCTCGGCGAGCGTCGCCGTGACGAGCCCGAGACGCTCGCGCACCGAACGGTAGGCGCGCGTCGAGCGGGTGCGGAAGAAGCTCGTCGCGATCGCCATCAGCGGGAAGACTGCGAGCGCGGCGAGCGCGAGCCGCCAGTCGAGAACGAAGAGAATGACCGCCGTGCCGAGAAGCAGGAGAGTGTTCTGGAAGAGGCTGGTGACGCCGTCGGTGACGAGCTGGTCGAGTGCCTCGACGTCGTTCGTCAACCGGCTGATGACGACGCCCGCGCGGTTCCGCTCGTAGTAGCCCAGCGAAAGTCGCTGGAGATGGCGGAAGAGCTTGTTGCGGAGGTCGGCGAGGATTCGCTCGCCCGTCCAGCCGGTGAAGTACGTCTGCGCCATGCTCGTGAGCAGGTTGGCCAGGCCGGCGACCACGAAGAGGGCGACGATGAGGCTGAGAGCCCCGAGGTCTCCTTCGCTGATCCCGTCGTCGATCGCGAGCTTCGCGAGGAACGGCGGAACGAGAGCCGTCAGGGTGGCCGCGACGAGCGAGACGACGGCGAGGGTCGTCCGCGCCCGGTACGGCGCCGTCAGCCGCGCGAGCGTCGAGACGCGCCGGGCGGTCTGCGCCCACGACCAGTCTTCCACCTCGGCGCCACGCGGCATGGTCAAGTGGGACCCGGCCTGCCAGACCTTCACGACGCGCGCCTCCCCTCGGGGCCGCCCGCCCTTTCTGTTTCACGCGCGCCCGTGAAGAGGGAAGCCCACCTCCCCAGCCCGATGGCCTCGAGCCTAACGCAGAAATCCGCGCGGGTGGGAAACGCAACTGGGACGAAAACGTGCCCAGCTGGAACAAAAGTGCGCCGGGCCGTCATGCCCCAGCCGCCTCCACGCGCTCGGCGAACTCGCGCTCGAGCAGCCCGTGCTCGTAGATCTCCCGGAAGACCGGGCTTCGCTCCAGCAGATCGGCCTGCGTCCCGCGGGCGGCGATCCGGCCGCGGTCGAGCACGACGAGCTCGTCGGCGAGCGCGATAGTCGAGAGCCGGTGCGCGACGATCAGCGTCGTCCGGCCCTTCATCGCCTCGCGCAAACCGAGGCGGATCCGCGCCTCCGTCGTCGCGTCGACCGAAGCGGTGGCGTCGTCGAGGATCAGGATCCGTGGGTCGAGGATGAGCGCCCGCGCGATGGCGATTCGCTGGCGCTGGCCGCCCGACAGCGTGATCCCGCGCTCCCCGATCACCGCCTCGTACCCGTTGGGGAGCTCCTCGATGAAGTCGTGCGCCTGAGCCAGCCTCGCCGCGCGCACGACATCCTCGTCCGTCGCATACGGCGCGCCGAACGTGATGTTCTCCCGGACGGTCGCCGAGAAGAGGAAGGGATCCTGGGCGACGATGCCGATCGCGCGGCGCAACGACGCGAGCTTGACGTCCCGGACATCCGCGCCGTCGATGGTCACGCCGCCGCCGGTGACGTCGTAGAAGCGTGGGACGAGCGAGGCGAGCGTCGTCTTGCCCGAGCCGGTGTGACCGATCAACGCGATCGTGCGCCCCGGCTCGATCTCGAGGTCGATCCCCTCCAGGACGGGGCGGCCGGCAGTGTACGCGAACGCGGCGCCCTCGAAGACGACCCGGCCGTCGCCGGGCGGGAGCTCGCGCGCGCCCGGGGCGTCCGTGACGTCCTCGCTCTCGTCGATCACCTCGAAGATCCGCTCGCCCGACGCCGTCGCCCGCTGCGCTTGCCCGATCCACATGCCGAGCATGCGTAGCGGCATCACGAGCATGAGCACGAGCACGTTGAAGGCGAAGAAGGCGTCGAGCGAGAGCTGCCCGTTCGCGACCATGCGGCCGCCGTAGAGGAGCACGACCGCCTGGGCGATCAGCGGCAGGAAGGAAAGAAGCGGGACGTAGAGCGCCCGTTGTCGGTTCGCATCGATCGAGCGCCGGAAGACGCCCTCGGTCCTTTCGCCGAACTTCGCCGCCTCGTTGTCCTCCTGGGCGAACGACTTGATGACATGTACGCCGACGATGTTCTCCTCCGCGACGGTCGCGACGTCCGCCAGCTTCTGCTGGACGTCACGGAGGACCGGGTGCGAGATCTGCGAGTAGCGGTAGGCGATGAGGACGAGCAGGGGCGTGAAAGCCGTAGCGGCGAGGGCGAGCTTCCACTCGACGACGAAGAGGACGACCGTGACCCCGACGATCGTGAGCAGGTGCTGGAAGAAGAAGATGAGCCCGTAGCCGAGGAAGAAGCGCACCGACTGCAGGTCGACAGTCGCCCGTGACATCAGCTGGCCGGTCTGGTGCCGGTCGTAGAAGCCGAAGGAGAGTCGGAGGAGCTTCGCGTAGACCTCGTCGCGCATGTCGTACTCGACTCCGAGCGCCTGTCGCCCGGAAATGAGTCGTCGCCCGGCCATGAAGATCGCCCGGGCAGCGCCGACGAGCAGAATGGCGATCGCGATCGTCCAGAGCTCGCTCCGGCTCTGTGCGTCGACCGCGCTCTCGAGCGCGTCGCCGGTGAGGAAGGCGATGGCGACCGCCGCGGCCTGGGAGGCAACAGCGAGCACGATCGAGACGCCCAGCGACCACCGATACGGCCGTAAGAAGCCGAGCAGGCGCACTAACGTGCGGAGATATGGGTGGGATTTCGCCACTGAGGACCTCAACGTCGAGTGTAGTTCCGGCCATTCCGCATCCTCGCCGGAGCGCTTTCGTAAGCTCCAGCGATGCCGCTGCCGCTCGAATCGGTCCCGAACGTCTCCGAAGGGCGCGACGAGGCGACGCTAGGCGAGCTTCGCGCCGCGTTCTCGAAGCCGGCTCGGCTGCTCGACGTGCACTCCGATTGGGATCACCATCGCTCGGTGTTCACCCTGGTCGGAAGCGGAGAGGAGCTGGTCGCAGCGCTTCTCGCCGGGATCGCGGCCGCCGTCGAGCTGGTCGATCTGCGCGAGCACGAGGGCGCGCACCCCCGCATCGGCTCGGCCGACGTCGTGCCGCTCGTTCCGCTGGAGCCGGAAGCCGAGCCTGCGGCGCGCGAAGCTGCGCTGACTCTCGCCGACCGTGTCGGCTCTGAGCTCGGGCTCCCTGTCTTCTTCTACGGACACCTCACCGAGAGCGGGCGCGAGCCGGCATTCTTTCGTCGTGGGGGACCGGCGGAGCTACAGCGCCGCGTCGATGCTGGGGAGCTGCGGCCCGATCGGGGGCCTGAGCGCCTCCATCCGACGGCGGGCGGCGTTCTCATCGGAGTCCGCCGGCCCCTCATCGCCTTCAACGTCAACTTGCGCTCAGACGACGTCGAGGCGGCGCGTGCGATCGCAGGCTTGGTCCGGGAGCGGGACGGCGGCTTCCCCGGCGTGCGCGCCCTCGGCCTCGACCTGCCGCGAGCAGGGCTCGTGCAGGTGAGCATGAACGTGACCGACTGGCAGGCGGCCTCTCTGCACGCGATCGTCGCCAGGATCTCCGAAGAGGCGAAGGCACGCGGAATCGAGGTCGCAGGGTCAGAGCTCGTCGGGCTCATGCCGGCGGGGCCGGCAGTCGAGGCGGCCGGGACGCTCCTCAGGATCGAGGGCTTCGAGCCCTCGCGGGTGCTGGAGCTCCGCCTCCTCGAGTCTCCCTAGACTGACCGCACCGTGCCGGTGCTCGCCGACAGCGCACGAGCGGTGCTCGAGTCCGACGGGCTCGCGCACCTCGTCACCCTCAACGCCGACGGCAGCCCGCAGGTCAGCATCGTCTGGGTCGGCCTGGATGGAGACGACATCGTCTCGGCCCACCTGCGCGAACAGCAGAAGCTGCGCAACATCCGGCGTGACAACCGGGTGGCGCTCTCGATCGAGACGCAGGAGACGAACCCCTACGGGCTGCGCGAGTGTCTCGTCGTCCACGGCCGTGCCACGCTCGAAGAGGGCGGTGCCCCGGAGCTACTGCAGCGACTCGCGCACACCTATCTCGGGCCCGACGTGACATTCCCGCCGATGCCCGATCCGCCGCCCGGCTTTCGGCTGCGGATCGTGGTCGAGCGGGTGGGTGGCATCGGGCCCTGGGCCGAGACGAGCTAGCGAACGATGGATTGGCTTCGCTCGCGGTGGACGGTCGTCGCGCTCGTTCCTGCCTTCTTTCTGGCTGGGTTCGGCATCGTCACCGCGCTCGCCGGCGGCTCCGAGGACCCTCTGAACGGCGCCGCACCGCGCTCGGTGGCGCGTGAGGGCGCCGGCCCGGCGACGGTCACGATCATCCAGGGCACCGGCTCCACCGAGACGTCGAGCGCTCACGGCTCGGCGGCCTCCACCCAGGGCGAGGGAGGCGGCGGCGAAGGAAACGGCACGACGACCGAGGAGGACCGCAGTGGCAGCGCCCCGCCCGCGCCTCGCCCAGGCGTCGTCGATGTCGACTACGGGCGCTGGGTCGGGATCTTCGAGCTTCAGAATCCGGAGATCGTGCCCGACTTCGGAATCGCCTCGATCCTCGGCGAGCTCCGCTACCTGGGCGGAGTCGATTGCCCGGTGGGCCTGGTTCGCGTGCGTGCGTGGTTCTACAACGACCGCGGGCACCTCATCGGTGCGACGGTGTGGGAGAGCGTGCAGTCGACCGGGGAGGGCGCCGAGGTTGCCGGACGCGAGCCGCTTCCCTTCGAGGCATATGGACAGGCGTCGGAAGCTCCCGCCTCGGCCGCTCTCCGCTTCACCGCGGTCGAGTGCCTGTAGCAGGTCGATGGCCGCTCACTAGACTTGTTTCGTGGCGCTCCGGACTGCAGTGTCCCTGACCGGGGACGATCTGACGCTGGCGGACGTCTGGGCGGTTGCGGTCGAGGGAAGCGACGTGGAGCTCAGCGAGGAAGGGCGCCGCAAGCTCGGTGCCGCCCGCGAGCTCGTCGAGCGCGTCACGGGCGCCGCTCGCGGCGAGCACACGTACGGCATCAACACGGGTTTCGGCCGCTTCGTCTCGAAGACGATCCCCAGCGAGCTCGCCGACGAGCTCCAGCTCCGGCTCCTGAGGAGCCATGCGTGCGGCGTCGGAGAGCCCTACCCGACCGAGATCGCCAGGGCAGCGATGCTCCTGCGTGCAAACACGCTCGCCAAGGGATACTCGGGAGCACGCCCGGCAACCGTCGACTTGCTCCTCGCGTGTCTCAATCGCGGAGTCACGCCCGTCGTGCCGAGTCGCGGCTCGGTCGGTGCGTCGGGCGATCTCGCGCCGCTTGCCCATCTCGCCCTGCCGCTCGTGGGGGAGGGGACCGCGACGATCGACGGCGAGCAGCTCCCCGGCGCCGACGCGCTGGCGCGCGCCGGCCTGGAGCCGGTTCGACTGCAGGCAAAGGAGGGGCTCTCGCTCATCAACGGGACGCAGTTCATGGCCGCCGCGGGCGCGCTCGCGCTGGTCCGGGCGGGCCGCCTCGCGCAGGCGGCGGACATCGCGTGCGCGCTCTCGCTCGAGGCACTGCAGGGATCACGCGCGAGCTTTCTCCCGGAGATCCACGAGCTTCGTCCGCTTGCCGGTCAGCGTGCCTCGGCGGCCAACATCCTTCGCCTGCTCGAGGGCTCGGCGATTCTCGAAGCCCATCGGTGGTGCGACAAGGTGCAGGACGCCTACTCGCTTCGTTGCGCGCCGCAGGTGCACGGCGCGAGCAGGGACCTCCTCTCGTACGCCGAGGCGACGGTCGCGGTCGAGCTCAATGCAGCCACCGACAATCCGCTCGTCTTCGTGGAGCTCGACGAGCTCGTCTCGAACGGCAACTTCCACGGTCAGCCGCTGGCCTTCGCCCTGGACGCGATGGCGATGGCGCTCGCCGAGCTCGCCTCAATCTCCGAGCGGCGTGTCGAGCGCCTCACGAACCCGTCGCTTTCGGACGGCCTGCCTGCGTTCCTGACGCACGACGGGGGTCTCAACTCGGGGTTCATGATCCCCCAGTACGTGGCCGCGGCGCTCGTCAGCGAGAACAAGGTGCTCTGCCATCCGGCAGGAATAGACTCGATTCCTACGAGCGCGGGGCAGGAGGATCATGTCTCCATGGGAAACGCTGCCGGGCTCAAGTGCCTCCAGGTGGTGGCGAACGTGGAAGCGGCGGTCGCGATCGAGCTTCTTGCCGGAGCTCAGGGAGTCGAGTTCCTCGCTCCGCTCGAGCCCGGAGTCGGCGTCCGCGCCGCCCATCGATTTATTCGCTCGCTCTCCCCGACCGTGATCGAGGATCGCCCGCTCTCGAGCGACATCGAGGCGGTTGCGACGGCGATCCGCACCGGCGACCTCGGGGCAGCCGTCGAGTCCGAGATCGGTTCGCTCGGATGAGCGGCGTCGCGGTCGACGAGGCGCTCGTCGAGCAGCTCTGCGGCGACCTGACCTCCATCCGGGCGCCTCGCGGGCCGGCGCTGTCGGCGCGCTCGTGGCAGACCGAGGCTCCTCTGCGAATGCTGCTCAACAACCTCGATCCGGAGGTGGCCGAGCATCCCGAGCGGCTGGTCGTGTACGGCGGCTCCGGCAGGGCTGCGCGGAGTCACGATGCGCTCAAAGCCATCGTCCGGTGTCTCCTCGACCTTGGCGACGAGGAAACCCTCCTCGTGCAGAGCGGGAAGCCTGTCGGGGTCTTCGAGACGCACCGGGGCGCCCCGCGAGTCCTGATCGCCAACTCGCTGCTCGTGCCGCGCTGGGCGACGTGGGAGGAGTTTCGGCGCCTCGAGGCCGAGGGCCTCACCATGTTCGGGCAGATGACGGCTGGAAGTTGGATCTACATCGGCACGCAGGGGATCCTCCAGGGGACGTACCAGACGTTTGCGGCCGCCGGCGAGACCCACTTCGGGTCTTCCGACCTCAGCGGGCGGACGATCCTCACGGCGGGGCTCGGCGGCATGGGCGGCGCGCAGCCTCTCGCGGCGACGATGTCCGGGGCAGCGATTCTCTGCGTCGAGGTCGATCCGAGCCGGATCGAGCGCAGGCTCGCGAACCGCTACCTCGACGAGGCGACGGAGTCGCTTGACGAGGCAGTCGCTCGGGTGCATGCGGCTGCGGCGGAGGGTCGAGCCGTGTCCGTCGGGCTTCTGGGGAACGCCGCCGAGGTCGTCCCCGAGCTCGCCGGCCGCGGCGTGCACTTCGATCTTGTCACCGACCAGACGGCCGCACACGATCCGCTCAACGGCTATATCCCGGTCGGCCTTCCGGTCGAGGAGGCTGCCGAGCTCCGAAGCAGCGACGAGGACGAGTACCTACGTCGCGCATCCGACTCGATTGTGCGCCACGTTCGCGGCATGCTCGAGTTCGTCCGAGCCGGAAGCTATGTTTTCGATTACGGCAACAACCTCAGAGGGGAGGCTCAACAGGCCGGAGTCGAAGACGCATTCGCATACCCGGGCTTTGTCCCGGCCTATATCCGGCCGCTCTTCTGCCGCGGCATCGGGCCGTTCCGCTGGGCCGTGCTGTCGGGAGCTTCGGAGGACATCGCAGCGATCGACGAGGCGCTGCGCAGCCTCTTTCCGGACGACCTCCTCCTGCAGCGCTGGCTTGAGCTCGCGCCTGAGCGTGTCTCCTTCCAAGGCCTGCCGGCTCGCATCTGCTGGCTCGGCTACGGAGACCGGGCGAAGGCGGGCCTCGCCATCAACGAGCTCGTGCGCACCGGCGCCGTTGCCGCTCCGGTGGTGATCGGACGCGATCACCTCGATTCCGGTTCGGTCGCCTCCCCCTACCGGGAGACTGAGGCCATGCGCGACGGCTCCGACGCGATCGCAGACTGGCCCATCCTGAACGCACTGCTGAACACCGCGGCCGGGGCCACGTGGGTCAGCGTCCACCACGGCGGCGGCGTCGGCATCGGCAACGCCATTCACGCGGGGATGGTGGTCGTCGCCGACGGAACGGACGACACAGCCGAGCGCCTCGCGCGCGTGCTCACCACCGACCCGGGCACGGGAGTCATCCGTCATGCCGACGCGGGCTACGACGAGGCGCTCGAGGCCGCGGAGGAGCACGGGCTCCGCCTGCCCGGTCGCGACGCCTGACCGAGCCTGTGCCGGCGCTGCTGATCCGCGACCTCGCGCAGGTCGTCTCGCCCGCACCGGGCCGTGGGCCCCTGCGCGGCAGCGCTCTCGGTGACGTTTGCGTCGTCGAGGACGGCTACGTGCTCTGCGAGGCGGGGAGGATCCTGTCGGTCGGCACCATGCGGGAGCTCGACCGGAGCGAGCTGCCGGCGGGGGTCGTCGACCTCGACGGGAGCGGGAGGGCAGCCGTTCCAGGGCTCGTCGACTGCCACACGCATGCCTGCTTCGCCGGCGACCGCGCGGCGGAGTTCGAGCTGCGCGCGCAGGGCGCCTCGTACGAGGAGCTCCACGGAGCCGGCGGCGGCATCCTGGCGACCGTTCGCGCGACTCGCGAAGCCGGCGAGCAGGGCCTCGAGCGGTTGCTCGAACGCCATCGCGGCTGGATGCTCGCGCACGGCACGACGACGTTCGAGGCGAAATCCGGCTACGGGCTCGACAAGGAGACGGAGATCGCCCAGCTCCGGGCCGTCTCGGGCGCGGGGGGCGTGCCGACCTTCCTGGGTGCCCACGCAATCCCTCCCGAGTTCCCGGACGGCGACGCGTACCTCGATTTCGTGCTCGCGGAGGTGCTGCCGGACGCCGCTGCGCTCGCCGAGGCCGCCGACGTGTTTCTCGAGCGAGGGGCGTTCGACGTCCGTCAGGCGGCCCGATACCTCAAAGCCTGTCGAGAGGCCGGCCTCACGCTCCGGCTGCACGCGGATCAGTTCACCGAGGCCGGAGGGATCGAGCTCGCCCTGGAGCTCGGGGCGCGCAGCGTCGACCACCTGGAGGCGACCGGGCCCACCGGCGCGAAGGCGCTTGCGGCTAGCGACGTCGCGGCGGTCCTTCTTCCGGTCGCCGCGCTCACCCTTGGCCGGCCGATGCCCCCTGCCCGAGCGTTGGCCGACGCCGGCGCTATCGTCGCGATCGCCACCGACTTCAATCCCGGCAGCGCGTTCTGCGAGAGCCTTCCGATCGCGATCAACCTGGCGTGCACGCAGCTCGGCCTCGCTCCGGCCGAGGCGCTCACGACCTGTACCGCGAACGCGGCGCACGTGCTCGGCCTTGCCGAGCGGGTCGGTCGGATCGACCCCGGTTACAGCGCCGATGTGGTGCTGCTCGAAGCCTCGGACTGGCGTTACCTCGCCTACCATCTAGGGGGAGAGCACGTAGCGGTCGTGATCAAGGAGGGAGAGGTCGTGTGGGAGCGCTGATCCGGTGAGCTGGTGGGTGCCGCTCGCCTTCGTCGCGGCCGGCCTGGCCGGCGTGGCGATCGCCTTGAGCCTGACCGCGGGCAGGCCACGCACGGGCGCTCCGGCCGAGGCCTCCGAGGGGCACAACGGCCCGCGGAAGTCACGCTACCGACAGGACAACGACCTCGTCTGGAACCCGGGCGCCTTCGTCGCTGCGGCGGCGCTCGTCGGCCTAGTCGTCCTGATCGGCGTGCTCATGGAGGTGGCGTGATGCTGGCCGAGGCGATGGGCTTCGACTCGGAGTGGTGCTAGATGGCGAGCAAGAAGCAACGCCGTCGGCGGGAGAAGCTCCAGCGGCACGAGTACGAGTACGTGCTCGAGACCGACGAGGGCGAGGAGGTCATCGAGAGGCCGCGTGCGGTTGCCGGCTCTGGGCCGGCTAACGGGAAGCCCGCCAAGGAGCCCGTTGGCCCGCTCGGCCGCGACGGGAAGCCGATCCCGAAGCCGTCATTGCGGCGCGTGCTGCGCAGGACGGCGATCTTCGGCCCGCTGATCGCGCTCTTCGTCTACTTCACGGCCCAGGATCTCACCGTCGCGGGGCTGATCCTGAACGTTGCAGTCCTTCTCGCGTTCTTCATGCCGTTCAGCTACCTGGTGGACGTGTTCGTCTATCGGATGCTGTGGCGCCGCTACGAGAAGGACCGGGCTGCGCACCGAGCGGCCAAGAACTGAGGGCTGTTTTTCAGCCCAGTGTCTGCGTCTTTTCCTGGCCCCGGTAGTGGCCCGGCCCGGGCCAGGGAGCGAGCAGAAGCAGGAGCTTGGCCCCGGACTCGGTGGCGACGGCGTGGCGCTCGTCGGGCTCGAAGCGGACGAGAGTGCCCGCGGGGGCTTCGACCTCCTCGTCACCGGCCTTGAAGGTCGCCAGCCCATTGACGACCAGGATCCAGGCGTGCTCCTTTACCTGGTGGTCGCCGAGCGCCTGGCCCGGGTCGAGCCCGACGAGGACGGCTCGCGCTTCGTCGTCGCTCCGCAGCACGACCGGCGAGCGACTTCCGTTCGGGGTCTCGATTTCGGTGAGCTTCCAGGTCTCCACCGGGCGAAGTCTAGTGGGCGTGGAAGCGACGTGAGAGGTGCCGGGGCGACCCTCGGAACGACAGTAGACTCACCGTCCGATGGCGCTCGAGGTCGATCAGCTGCCACTGGGCGCGTACCAGTCCAACTGCTACGTCGCCCGCAAACCGGACGTCGCTGAGGCGGTCGTGGTCGATCCGGGCTGGCCGGGCGAGTTGGAGAGGATCCGCGAGGCGCTCGCCGGTACGGCCTGCGCTGGGATTCTGGTCACGCACGGCGACCTCGACCACGTGGCCGGCGTGGCCGAGCTGGCCGAAGCGACCGGCGCTCCCGTGCACATGCCGGCGGCCGAGCAGGAGGCTCTCGAGCACCCCAAGGACCAGCTCCCGCCCGGGCTGCAGGTCACGCTTCGCGCGCACGTGCCCGAAGTCCCGCTGCGCGGTGACGAGCTGCTCGACCTCGCCGGCATCGCTTTCCAGACTCTGCGCGTTCCCGGGCACACCGCCGGTCACCTCGCGTTCGCGGCGGACGGCTGCGTGTTCTCCGGTGATCTCCTCTTCGCCGGGTCGGTGGGGCGCTATGACCGGCCTGGGGCCAGCTGGGAGGCGCTGCTCGCCTCGATCCAGCTGCTCGCCGACACGCTCCCGCCGGAGACGATCGTCTACCCCGGGCACGGCCCGGCGACCACGCTCGAGCACGAGCTCGCCACGAATCCCTTCCTCGCCGAGCTCCGGTCCGCGACGTCGTGAAGATCCAGGCGCCGCGAGGCACCCTCGACGCTCTCCCAGCGGACCAGCAGAGGCGGCTGAAGGTTCTCGACTCGGCCGACTCGACAGCTGCGGACTACGGCTACGGCCTCATCGTCACTCCGACCTTCGAGGACACGGAGCTCTTTGCGAGGACGTCGGGGCCGGGGTCGGACGTCGTCCAGAAGGAGATGTACACGTTCGAGGACCGCAGCGGCCGCTCGTTGACGCTGCGTCCGGAAGGCACGGCGCCGGTGGCGCGGGCGTACCTCGAGCATGGCTTCCACCGCCTGCCCCAGCCGGTGAAGACGTACTACGTCGAGCCCATGTTTCGCTATGCGACCCCGCAGAAGGGCCGCTATCGCGAGTTCTGGCAGATCGGGTTCGAAGCGATGGGCTCCGACGACCCGGCTGTCGATGCCGAGCTGATCCAGGCCTACACGGAGATCGAGCGGCGCGCCGGCGTTCGGCACACTCGGCTGGAGCTCAACTCGATCGGAGACCGCGAGTGTCGTCCCGCCTACGTCGAGCGGCTCCAGGCGTTCATCGCCGCGCGAAGCGACCAGCTGGACGAAGAAACGCTTCGCAGGGCAACCGTGAGCCCGCTCCGCGTCTTCGACTCGAAGGACGTTGCCGTGCTGCAGGTCCTGGCCGAGGCGCCGAGGATCGGTGACTCGCTCTGCGCCGCCTGCAGCGAGCACTTCGCCGCCGTGCGGGGCTTCCTGGAGGGCTACGGCATCGGGTACGACCTCGTGCCGACGCTCGTGCGCGGGCTCGACTACTACACGCGAACCGTCTTCGAGTTCGTGAACGAGGAGCTCGACGCCGCGCAGGCGACCACGTGCGCCGGCGGGCGCTACGACTACCTCATGGAGGAGATCGGTGGGCCTTCAACGCCCGGCGTGGGCTGGGCGGCCGGGGTGGAGCGGATGATCATGTCGCTCGCCGAGGAGCCACCGGGGCTCGGCCTCGACGTCTTCATCGTCTGCGACGAGCCTTCCGACCGAGCGGCCGTGCTTGCGCAGCTCGCCGAGCTACGGCGTGCCGGCCTCAGCGCGGACACCGATTATGCGGGCCGCTCCCTGAAGGGTCAGATGACGCACGCCGGCCGCACGGGGGCGCGCCTCGTCGTCCGCGTCAGCGGGGACGAGGCGACGCTACGGGCCGAAGGTTCGGATCTGGGGGAGCCGTTCGCGGTCACCGAGATCGCGTCTGCCGTCTTGGGGCACCCCGGCCCACCACCCGCTTTCGAGCCTAACGAGGAAAAGCGCGCGCGTGGCGCGCGAGATGTGCCGAGTGAGTGACGCCGAGT
>JBOHAB010000031.1:0-17020 GCA_050697655.1 Gaiellaceae bacterium | reverse complement strand
CGTAAACGTGCGTCAGCAAGGCGTCGAGGTCGGCGGACACTACGGCCTCCTTGGTCGACGGTGCATGAGCACCGCCGACTTCGGCGCCTCGCCGTTGGTCCCTACGACTTCGGAATCAATCGTCTAGGCGGCCTTGATGTCCATGATCTTGTACTTGAGCGAGCCGCGTGGGGCGGCGACCTCGACGGTCTCGCCCTTCTTGCGGCCAAGGATCGCGCGGCCGACCGGGGACTCGTTCGAGAGCTTGTTCTCGGCGGGGTTCGCCTCGGCCGACCCGACGATCGCGTACTCGATCGTCTCCTTGGCGGCGACGTCGCGCAACCGCACGATCGTGCCCACGCTGACGACGTCGGTGGTGACGTCTCGCTTCGTGATCACGCGCGCGCTCTTCAGCCGCTCTTCGAGCACGGCGATGCGGTGCTCGAGCAGCGCCTGCTCGTTCTTGGCGTCGTCGTACTCGGAGTTCTCGGCGATGTCGCCGAACTCACGTGCCTGCTTGATGCGCTCGGCTACCTCCCGGCGCTTGATTGTCGAGAGACGCTCGATCTCCTCTTTGAGCTTCTCATGACCCTCGGGAGTGAGAATCACTTCCTTCAACACGAACCCTCCATAGGCCCCATGACAGGGAAATGCGGCGCTACCGTGCGCCGCCGTGGGCGGAATTGTAGCCGCTCCGTCAAGTGCCAAACCCGCGGATACCAGGGGTACCATTGCGTCCCATGGCCGTCGAGATCCAGTCTCCCTGGCGGATCGGCCCCGTCGAGATCCCCACACGGGTCGTGCTCGCGCCGATGGCGGGCGTGAGCGTGCAGGCCTTTCGCCGCCAGGGCAGGCGCTTCGGGGCCGGGCTCGTCTGCTCCGAGATGGTCAGCTGCGCCGGTCTCCAGCACGGGAACGAGCGCACGCTCGGCTACCTTCGCATCGGCCACGACGAGACCCCGCTCGCCGTCCAGATCTTCGGCTCCGAGCCGGCGGTGATGGCCGAGGCGGCCCGGATGGTCGAGGATGCGGGCGCCGACATCGTCGACGTCAACTTCGGCTGCCCGGTGCGCAAGGTCACGAAGACCGGCGCGGGCGCGACGCTCCTGGAGGATCCCGACCGGGCCTGCAGGATCGTCGGCGCCGTCGCCGAGGCCGTCTCCGTTCCCGTCACGGTGAAGATGCGCCGCGGGCTCGCCGACGGCTCGCGGGACGCGCTCGAGGTCGGTCCGCGCCTCGTCGAGGCCGGGGCAGGCGCCCTCACGCTCCACCCCCGCTCCGCCAAGCAGATGTACACGGGCGCGGCCGACCACTCGCTGACCGCCGAGCTGGTCGAGCGCGTCGACGTGCCGGTGATCGCCTCCGGTGACGTCACCTCGCGCGGGCGGGCGCAGCAGCTCCTGGACGAGACGGGCTGCGCGGCGGTCATGGTCGGCCGCGCCGCGCAGGGGAACCCGTGGGCCGTCGGCGAGATCGCCGGCCGGGCAGAGGGCGAGCCGAGTCGAGAGGAGGTCGTCGCCGAGCTCGTGCTCTTCATGCGCGCCACCGTGGCCGAGCTGGGCGAGCAGCGCGCCACCGGCTTCCTGAAGAAGTTCTACGGCTGGTACCTCGGCCGCGGCCGTTTCCCCAAGCCCTTCAAGCAGAAGCTGGTGCAGCTCGGGACGCTCGCGGAGGTGGAGGAGCGGCTCTTCGCGGCCGCACCCGCAGCACGCCGGGCGCTGGCCCGGCTGGAGGGCGAGCTCCCGGCGGAGGAAGACGTCCTGCTCGACCTCCCCATCTCGATCTACGGCGGGGGCTAGAAGTACTCACACCGCTATAACTCCCGTATGGCCGTTGCGACGGGAGAACGGCGGATCGTCTCGGTGCTGGTGGCCGACGTCGTCGGCTCGACCGCGATCGGGGAGAAGCTCGGCCCGGAGCGGTCGAAGCTCCTGATCGACGAGGTCATGCGGATCATGACCGAGCAGGTACGGCGCTTCGACGGCACGGTCGCACAGCTCGTCGGCGACGAGCTGCTGGCCTTGTTCGGCGTCCCCGTCTCCCACGAGGACGACGCCGAGCGGGCGCTGCGCGCGGCTCTCGCCATCCAGCGCGCGCTGGTGCAGTACGCCCACGAGGTCGAAGCCGCTT
Organism: Gaiellaceae bacterium; assembly: GCA_050697655.1. Classification (GTDB taxonomy): domain Bacteria; phylum Actinomycetota; class Thermoleophilia; order Gaiellales; family Gaiellaceae; genus JAIBJN01. The sequence goes on along the minus strand of JBOHAB010000031.1, from coordinate 14,911 downwards.
ACGGGGTCGAGCTCGCCGTCCGGATCGGGGTCAACACCGGTCCCGTCGTCGTCGGCGTCCAGCAGGACGGTGAGGACGGCTACGACCCCTTCAACGCCCTCGGCGACACCGTCAACGTCGCCTCGCGCCTGCAGGAGATCGCCGGCCAGGGAGGCGTCGTCATCGGCCCGACGACGAAACGCCAGGTCGAGAGCGGCTTCGAGCTCGAGGAGATGGGCTCGCAGGACCTGAAGGGCGTCGCCGCTCCGCTCGAGACGTTCCGGGTCATGCGCATCCTCGAATCCGAGCCGGCGCCGCCCAGCCTGCCGCTCGTCGGCCGCGACTTCGAGCTGACGGTGCTCGAGCGGACGATGGACGCGCACGTCGAGGGCCGCGGGGCGATTGTCTCGATCATGGGCGAGCCGGGGATCGGCAAGACGAGGCTCGTCTGGGAGGTGCGGGACCGCTACCGGGACCGCATCCGCTTCATCGAGGCCCGAGGCGTCTCCTACGCGCAGACGTTCCCCTACTGGCCGATCCGCGACCTGCTCCGCGAATGGCTGGGCGTCGGCGCAACGACGCCGGAGGCGCGGGTTCGCCTGGAGTTGAAGGCCGAGCTCGCCCACCTGCTCGGCAGGGAGGAGTCCGAGGAGGCGTACCCGTTCCTCGCCGGACTCGTCGGGCTGACGCTCGAGCCCGAGGCCCAGGGAGCCATCCGCGAGCTCAATCGCGAGAGCATCCAGTCGCGCACGTTCGAGGTCTTCTACGAGCTGATCTGCAAGCTGGCCGAGGAGCAGCCGCTCTGCCTCGTCTTCGAGGACCTGCACTGGGCCGACGAGGCGACGCTCGAGCTGATCGAATCGATCCTCGGCGTTACCGACGAGACCTCGGTGGGCCTCTTCTTCCTCTACCGGCCGGAGCGCGACCACGGCTCGTGGCGCCTGGGCGAGCTGGCCCGGCAGCGCTACCCGCATCGCTACCGGGAGATCGAGGTTCGTCCGCTCGCGGCCGACTCCTCGCGCGTACTCGTCTCCCATGCGGCCGAGGGCGAGCTGCCCGAGTCGGTCGCCGAGCTCCTCGCCGAGCGCTCGGGCGGTAATCCGTTCTTCCTCGAGGAGGCGATTCGGGACCTGATCGAGCGCGGAGCCCTCGAGCGCCGAAACGGCGGTTGGCAGCTGGCCGTCGACGTCGACGACCTCGCCATCCCGGCCGCCGTCCAAGGCACGCTGCAGGCGCGGCTCGACCGCCTCGACCGATCGACGCGCGAGGTGCTTTCCATCGCCGCGGTGATCGGGCGCACCTTTGGCCTCCCGCTCCTCGAGCGGCTCGTCCCGCGCGACGAGCTGATGCAGGCGCTCACGGACCTCCAGCGTCTCGACCTGATCGTGGAGAAGCGACGGCGCCCGAATCCCGAGTACCGCTTCCGGCACGGGCTCGTCCAGGAGGTCGCCTACGCCAGCCTGGTCGACTCCAAGCGGCGGAAGCTGCACAAGCGTGTCGGCGAGGCTCTGGAGGAGATCTACAGGGAATCTCCGGAGGAGGCCTACGGGCTACTCGCGCGCCATTTCTCCGAGGCCAACGAGCCGGAGAAGGCCGTCGACTACCTGCTGAAAGCGGGCGATGCGGCGCGCGCTGTCTACGCCGACCGCGAAGCGCTCGAGCATTACCGGAAGGCCCGGACCTTCCTCGCCCACGTCGGCGACGAGCGGCGGGCCCGCGACACGCTCTTCAAGATGGCGCTCGCCTACCACCTTGCCTTCGACTTCGAGAACGCGGAGGAGATGTACGACGAGGCCTTCAGCTGCCGCGCCCCCGAAGACCCGCGGCTGCCGCCCACGGAGCGCCTGGAGACCGCTTCGGGCCGCCCGGGCGTGCTCTCGCCCGGAGAGGTCTACTCGACCGAGGCCGGCTACTTCGCCGAGCTGCTCTTCCGAGGCCTTCTCATGGTGGACTCGGAGCTGAACGTCGTCCCCGCGATGGCAGACAACTTCCGCGTCTCCTCGGACGGGCTCACCTACCTCTTCCGCATCAAGGAGGGCGCGCGCTGGAGCGACGGCGAGCCGCTCACCGCCGACGACTACGCCTACGCCTGGCGACGGATGCGCGAGCAGGAGACGCGCACGGCGATCCTGATGGAGGACGTCGAGACGGCCGAGGCGCTCGACGACCGAACGCTCGAGGTTCGGCTGCGCGAGCCGCGGAGCTACTTCCCGTACGTCCTCTGCTCGGCCTGGGCCTTTCCGTGGCCTCGCCATCTCTGCGAAACCCTCGGCGACGAGTGGGCCAAGCCGGAGAACCTCGTCGGCAACGGTCCGTATGCGCTCGTCGAGTACGACGAGGACCATGCGCTCCTGCAGGCGAATCCGCATTGGACGGGAGCGCGCGGCAACGTCCGCGAGATCCACTTCTCGTTCTTCCCGAAGGACGCGAGCATTGTCGACGAATGGCGGAGGGGCCGCTTCGACCTCCTGCACGTCTGGGACCAGGTGCCCGAGGACGAGTCGCTGACCATCAGCGAAGTCGTCTCGGAGCTCAGCCTCCAGTACCTCGGCTTCTGCGCGGATCGCCCGCCGTTCTCGAACGAGCTCGTGCGGAAGGCTTTCTCTCACGCCGTCGACCGCGACCTTCTGGTTTCCCAGTACCCGCGCTCGGGCCTCTACCGCGCCGCCAGTCGGGGCGGGGCCATTCCGCCGGCGATGCCGGCGCACTCGCACCGAGTCGGGCTCGAGTACGACCTCGAGAAGGCGAGAGCTCTTCTCGACGAGGCCGGCTACCCGAATGGGAAGGGCCTGCCGGAGCTCACCGTGATCGTGCCGTACTGGCTGCAGCCGGTGGAGCCCCTCCACGAGCTGTGGAAGCCGATCGGAGCGAACGTGAACATCGTGCCGAGGAAGGGCCACGTCGACTGGGACACCCTCGGCGACGCGCACATGTGGTGGACGGGGTGGACGGCCGACTACCCGGACCCCGACGGCTTCTTCCGCGGCCTGCTCACGCTCGGCCAATGGCCGTTTTATCGCGACGACGACATCCTCGAGCTCCTCGAGCGCGGACGCTCGCTGCGCGACCAGGGCGAGCGCATGCGCGTCTACCACGAGGTCGATCATCTCTGGGTCGGCGAGCGGGCGGCCATCCTCCCGATCGCCTACCCCCGCTCCAACCTCCTTCGCCGCCCCTGGGTCCAAGGTCTGTGGGCGAGCGCGCTGTCCCGTGCCCACCTGGACACGGTCGTGATCGGCGAGCGTCTGCAAGCGGACGTCGAGGCGCCCGCCGAGCCCGTCGCGGCGGAGCCCTAGTCCGAGTCGCAGTCAGTCTGCGCTCAGGAGCTCGGGGAACCGGCCCTGCAGATCGTCCCACAGCTCGGCCGGGGCGACGAAGCGGTCGAAGCGGTAGAGGTCGCCGATCGCCTCGACGGCGTCGAGCTGCTGCGCAACCGGCTCGATCCACACGCGCGCCTCCTGGCGCGGATGCCGGGCGAGCGGCAGGCGGTTGGGGTCGAGGATGCCGGCTGCCTCGCCGCTTGCGATCTGCCGGCCGCAGCCGCACGGGTTGGCAGGGTCGACCAGGCCGCAACGGTTGTCGATCACCTGCCGCAGCGTTCGCCGCGCGCGCGAGACGCGCTGCCGAAAGGCCTCGCGGCTGCAGTCGAGGACATCCGCTCCCTCGCCGTCGGTCAGTCCCAGTACGTCGGCGAGCAGGTACGCCGCACGCTGTGGTCGCGGAAGGCAGAGGAGCATTCCGTAGGTGCAGCTGATCCTGACCTCCTCGCTGAGCAGCCGGTACTCGACCTCGTCGAGCGTCGGGTCGACGTCGCCAAGCCCCGCGTCGAGAGCCGCGGCGTACTGCTCGGCCCCTAGCACCGACGACTCGTACAGCCGCCGCCGCGTTCGCAGGAGCGACCGGAAAGCGACCGTGTACGCCCAGGTCGAGAACTTCGAGCGGCCTTCGAAGGTGCCGAGGCGAGTGACGATCCGCATCAGGACCTCCTGGCAGGCGTCCTGGGCGTCGTCGGGATTGCCGAGGAACCGCAGCGCCAGCCGGTACATCGGATGCTGGATCTCCCGCACGAGCTCTGAGAGCGCCTCGTGGTCGCCCTCCGCGGCCCGCCGGGCGAGCGCGTCGAGCCGGCCGACGAGCTCGTTGGTGCTAGCTCTCGACATAGCGCTCCGTGATGGTGCCGCCGAAGCGCGCGATCAGGTTCTCCGCGATGTCGACGAGCGCCTCGTCGAAGTGAGCCTTCGCCGCGTCGAGATCGTCGGCGTCGAAGTGGACGTCGAAGTTCATGCGTGTCCCCGTCGGGACCGGATCGAGCGTCGTCAGGGCAACCGTGTTGCCGCCGCCCCAGCTTCCTTCGGCCTCGACCGACAAGTAGCCGCGGTTCGGCTCGTACCGCTTCATCACGTCGCGGCTGACGGCGCCCTCGGCGCCCTCCTCGAACGGCTTGAAGTAGCAGATGTACTCGATACACATGCCCTCTTCATCCTGCGTCGCCTCGACCCGCTCGAGCCCCGCCCTGTACTCGGGGAAGCGTGAGAGATCGCCCACCAGCTCCCACACCTCGGACACCGGGGCGTCGAGCTCCACCCGGATACGGTTGCGTAGCGGGCTCGACGTGAATGCGCTTGCCGACGGCGCCACGCTCGAATCCGTTGTCTGCGTCTCGCTCATCGTCGTCTCCTCTCAATCGGGCGGCGGATCGCCGCTTCCATGCATGAGAGGCCGGAGAATGTCCGACTGTGACAGCGCTCAGCCGTTCCGGTCCCAGACCAGGCGTAGGCCCTCGAGCGTCAGGAGCGGATCGACCGTGTCGATCGTCTCTGCGTGCGGGGCGATCAGCTCGGCGAGGCCGCCTGTCGCGATCACCGGCGCCGTGTCGCCGATCTCGCCGCGGACACGCCTGACGATGCCATCCACCTGCCCGGCGAAGCCGTAGACCAGTCCCGACTGGAGGCCGCCCACCGTGGTCTTGCCGATCACCGAGGGCGGCGCCGAGAAATCGACTTTCACGAGCCGCGCAGCCCGGGCGAACAAAGCCTCCATCGAGACCTCGATCCCCGGCGCGAGGACGCCACCGACGTACTCCCCCGCCGCTGAGACGATGTCGAAGTTCGTCGACGTGCCGAAGTCGACGACGATGCACGGCGAGCCGTAGCGCTCCCGCGCGGCCAGCGCGTTGGCGATCCGGTCCGGGCCAACCTCCCGCGGGTCGTCGTAGACGATCGGGATCCCGGTCTTCGTCCCCGGGCCGAGCACGAGCAGAGGCGCTCGGACGTACTCGCGCGCGAACTCCTCGTAGGCGCGGACGAGCGGTGGGACCGTCGAGGAGAGGCAGACACCCGCGATGTCCTCGAAGCCGAGATCGCGGAGCTCCAGCAGCCTGCCGACGAGGACGCCGAGCTCGTCGCCCGTGCGCTCGGGCTCGGTCGTCACGCGCCAGTGCTCGGCCAGGCGGTCGCCGTCGTACAGCCCGAAGACCGTCTGCGTGTTGCCGACGTCGACGGCCAGCAGCATGCCTTAGCCGCCCAGGCTAGAGCTGTTCTTCGTCGCTGCCGAGCGTCTCGCCGAGCTTCTGCGCGAGCGCTTCGGGGGTGAGAGCGGGGCCGTCGCCCTCGCCTCGCAGCTCTTCGATCGTGACGTCGCTCGACGTGTAGACCTCGGCGCGCGGGATGATCCGCGTCGGCCGGTTCTTGTCCCAGACCCAGACGTCCTCCATGGTCAGGTGGAAGAAGGGGTACGTCGTCTGGGGGAGTACCTTCAGCTCCTGCCGGTTGCAGAGGTACGTGGAGTCCTGGGTGACGATGCAATAGCGAAAGAGGGCGAAGACTGCGGAGTACTCCTTCTTCAGCCGAAGCTCCTGCTCCGCCTCGTACTCGTCGAGCTCGTCGAGGTGAGACATGGGCGTCATTGTAACTGCGAGAAGAGCAGGTCCCGAACCGCCCGTCCGTCGGGCAGGCGGAGCTCGGGATCCAGTTCGTGGAGCGGCTCCAAGGCGAAGCGCCGCTCCGCCAGGCGGGGGTGCGGGACGGCCAGCCCGGGCTCGTCCACGCTCAAGTCGCCGTAGAGGAGGAGGTCGAGATCGATCGTGCGCGGCCCGTAGCGTGGGCTCTCGGCCCGCGTGCGCCCGAGCTCGCGCTCCACAGCGAGGAGCCTCTCCAAGAGCTCGCGCGGCGCGAGCTCGGTGTCGACCAAGGCGGCGCCGTTGAGAAAGGGCGGCTGGTCGGCGTAGCCGACGGGGTCCGTCTCGCGGAGCGTCGAGACGGCGACGAGCTCGATCCCGCCCTCGGCGTTCAGGAGCTCGAGCGCGCGGCGGATCGTCGCCTCGCGGTCGCCGAGGTTCGCACCCAGCCCGACGTACGCCCGGGTCAACGCCTGACGCGCTGGACGGTGGCCGCGGTGAAGTCCGCAGGCACCCCCAACTGGACCTCGGGCTTGCGCACCCGAACGCGCACGCGTGAGACGGGGAAGTGCTGCACGAGGTCGTCTGCGACGGCGGCCGCGAGCGCTTCGATCAGGTTGAACCGCCGGCCGTCGCTGATCTCGCGGACCCGGGCGACGACGGCCGTGTAGTCGACCGTGTCGGCGAGCTGATCGCTGCGGACTCCCGCGTCGTGCGCCACGAGCGTGACGTCGAAGACGAAGCGCTGCCCGGCTTTCTGCTCCTCCTCGAGCGCGCCGTGGTAGCCGACCAGCTCGAGCCCGCGGACTTCGATCGTGACGTCGCTCATCCTGCGACCACCGCCCTGGCCGCCGTCAGCGCTTCGACGTGCTGGCGGACATCGTGAACGCGGAAGAAGGAGGCGCCCCGTTCGTAGGCGAGCACCGCTACCGCCACGCCGGCCGAGACCGGCCCCGTGAGCGCCTCCGGGTCGCCGAGCAGGCGGCCGAGAAACCGCTTGCGGGAGGCGCCGACGAGCACCGGCCTGCCCAGAGCTACGAGCTCGTCCAGGCGGCCGAGCAGCTCGACGTTGTGCTCGACGGTCTTGCCGAAGCCGATGCCGGGATCGAGACACACGTGCTCCTCCGGGATCCCGGCCTCGACCGCGACGGCGAGCCGCTTCTCCAGGAAGGCCTTCACGTCCGAGACGACATCGTCGTAGCGCGGGTCGTCCTGCATCGTCCCGGGCTCGCCGAGCATGTGCATGAGGCATAGGTAGGCGCCGGCCTCGGCGACGACTCCCGCCAGGTCCGGATCGTTGCGGAGCGCGGTCACGTCGTTGACCATCACGGCGCCGAGCTCCAGCACGCGACGCGCCACGACAGCCTTGGAGGTGTCGACGGAGACTGCGCAGCCCTGCAAGCGCTCGAGCACAGGCTCGATGCGTCGCAGCTCCTCCTCGGCAGAGACGCCCACGGAGCCGGGGCGGGTCGACTCGCCGCCGACGTCCACCAGCGCGGCACCCTCGTCGACGAAGCTGAGCGCAAGCGCAACCGCCGGCTCCGGCCGCAGGTACAGGCCTCCGTCCGAGAAGGAGTCCGGCGTCACGTTCACGACTCCGACAACTGCCGGCCGCGGAAAGGCCTGCTCCAGCGGGGGTCTCACGCCGCCAATCCTAAGCGGCGCCGCGGGGCCCGCCAAGTAACAGTCTGCTACTTGGGAGCGCTCGGCGGGGCTAGTTCGCGCCCTCGGGCTCGGGCGGCGGCTGCATCGTCGCGCCCGGAAGCGGGAAGGGCCGTGGCTTGGGCTCCGCGCGCGGCTTCTTCTCGACCTCGTCCTCCGCCGCCGGCTCCTCCTCCTCGGGGAAGACGGTCTCCGGCGACTCGCCGGCGAGCAGCCGCTCGAACTGGTCCTTGTCGATCGTCTCGCGCTCGATCAGGAGCTCCGAGAGCTTGTGGAGCTCCTCCATGTGCTGGGCCAGAACCTTGCGGGCGCGCTCGTGGGCCTCCTCGATCACGCGGCGGATCTCGTCGTCGATCTCGCGCGCGATCTCCTCGGAGTAGTCAGGCTCCGAGCCCATGTCGCGGCCGAGGAAAGGCATGTCGTGGTTGCGGCCGAGCATGCGCGGTCCGAGCTTCTCGCTCATGCCGTAGCGCATGACCATGTGCTTCGAGGTAGCCGTCACCTTCTCGATGTCGTTGGCGGCTCCGGTCGTGACCTCGTGGAAGACGAGCTCCTCCGCGGCGCGGCCGCCGAGCGTCATCGCCATCTGGTCCATCAGCGCGGACTTCGTCGTCAGGAACTTGTCCTCGGCCGGAAGGGAGATCGTGTAGCCGAGCGCCTGCCCGCGGCTGATGATCGAGATCTTGTGCACGGCGTCGCAGTTCGGCAGGTAGTGGCCGACGAGGGCGTGGCCCATCTCGTGGTAGGCCGTCACCTTGCGCTCGTGCTCGGAGAGGAGGCGGGTCTTCTTCTCCGGGCCGGCGATGACGCGCATGATTCCTTCCTCGAGCTCGAGCTCGCCGATCGTCTTCTTCCCGCGGCGCGCTGCCAGGAGCGCTGCCTCGTTCACGAGGTTGGCGAGGTCGGCGCCCGTGAAGCCGGGCGTCCCGGCCGCGAGCGTGTCGAGGTCGATCGAGTTGTCGATCGGCTTGCCCTTGGTGTGCACCTCGAGGATCTTGCGGCGGCCGTTCCGGTCGGGCCGGTCGACGACGATCTGGCGATCGAAGCGCCCGGGGCGGAGGAGCGCCGGGTCGAGGATGTCGGGGCGGTTCGTGGCGGCGATGAGGATGATGTTGTCCTTCATCTCGAAGCCGTCCATCTCGACGAGCAGCTGGTTCAGCGTCTGCTCGCGCTCGTCGTGGCCGCCGCCGAGGCCCGCACCGCGGTGCCGGCCAACGGCGTCGATCTCGTCCATGAAGATGATGCAGGGGCTGGCCTGCTTGGCCTGCTCGAAGAGGTCGCGCACGCGCGAGGCGCCGACGCCGACGAACATCTCGACGAAGTCGGAGCCCGAGATGGAGAAGAAGGGCACCCCGGCCTCGCCGGCGACCGAGCGGGCGAGCAGCGTCTTCCCCGTTCCAGGCGGCCCGTAGAGGAGGACGCCCTTGGGGATGCGCGCGCCGAGCGCCTGGAACTTCTTGGGGTTCTCGAGGAACTCCTTGATCTCGTGCAGCTCCTCGACCGCCTCGTCCACGCCGGCCACGTCCTTGAAGGTGATCTTGGGCGAGTCGGGCGCCATCCTCTTCGCGCGGCTCTTCCCGAAGCTCATCACCTTCGAGCCGCCGCCCTGGACCTGGTTCATCAGGAAGATCCAGAACCCGAAGAAGAGGACGAACGGCAGCAGGTAGGTGAGGATCGACCACCACGCGTTCTGGCCGGTGCCCTTCGAGTCCCACTCGATTCCCTTCTCCTGCAGGAGGTTCTGGAACTCGATCTGAGCCTGGTCGCTCGCGTAGTTGACCTTGATCTTCGTCTCTTCACCGGTGCTCCCGGTCTGGATCGCCTCGATCGAGCGCGGCTTCGGATTGAAGACGACGGGCTCCTTGAAAGTCTCTGGGTTCGTCTCCACCTGCTCGATCAGCTGGCTGGTGGTCCACTTCTCGGGCTCCTCGGACCGCGGCAGCAGGGTCTGCGACGCCAAGTAGACGAGCAGAACGATGACGATGAGCGGGAAAAGTGCGCTGCGGAAAAAACGGCTCAAAGACAGGACCTCAGGCCTGATCGAAGCGTAGCAGTCTCCTATTCGAATCCAGAGCGCCCTCGGATGAGGAGCGTTACGCGCTCTTCCGCGCGAGTCCTGGTTAGCCGATCTCCTCGGCCTGCGCCGCGAGCTCGTCCCTGAGGACGCCCACGTAGGGCAGGTTGCGGTAGCGCTCGGCGAAGTCGAGCCCGTAGCCGATTACGAACTTGTTAGGGATCTCGAAGCCCGTGTAGCGGCAGTGGATGTCGATCTCGCGCCGCGCCGGCTTGGTCATGAGCGCGCAGGTCTCGAGCGAGGCCGGCTCGCGGGCCTCGAGGTTTCGGAGGAGGTAGGAGAGCGTCAGCCCGGAGTCGATGATGTCCTCGACGACGAGCACGTTCCGCCCCTCGATCGACATGTCCAGGTCCTTGAGGATGCGGACGACGCCCGAGGAGTCGACGCCGGCGCCGTAGCTCGAGATGGCCATGAAGTCGACCTCGCACGGGATATCGATGCGGCGCATGAGGTCGGCCATGAAGAAGACGGCGCCCTTGAGGACGCCGACGAGCAGGAGGTCGCGGCCGCGGTAGTCCTCCCCGATCTCGGCCCCCAGCTCGGCGATCCGATTTTGGAGGGTGTCCTCGTCGATCAGGATCTCCGAGACGGCCGCCGTGAGCTCGTTGACGGAGCTCACTCCCGTGCTCCTGTGATGGCGCCCTCGTACCCTGGCGCGTCGGTGATCCCGGGCACGGCGACGACCTCGTCGCCGCGGACGACGAGCGGCCACGCCTCGCGCTCCGAACGAGGCACCTTCGCGTCGACGAAGACGTCCTGCACCTTCTTGCCGTCGCCGGCGAGCCGATCGCCGGGCCGCCAGCCGCGCACGTGCAGACCTGGGCGAGATGACTCGAGCGTCCAGCGGCCCCAGCGCACCTGGCCCTCCAGCGGCACCGGCCCGCGCTCGAGCCAGACGCTCTCGTACTCCCTCACCGCCACGCGGCCGTCGCCCAGGTCGAGACGCTTCGATCCCTCACGAGAGGCGAGCAACTCTAACAGCGCTCTCTCGACCGGTCGCGGGAGCCGTTCGCCCTCCTCGAGGGCGGCGAGGACGTTCCGCTCGGCGGTCGGATGGAGCTTCCTCAGCGCCGGCAGGACCTCCGAGCGGATGAGCCCTCGCGCCGTCGCCGGGTTGGTCGAATCGAGGCGGAACGGGAGGCCCTCGGCGCCGCAGTACGCCTCGGCCTCCTCCCGCCAGACCGTGAGCAGCGGGCGGACGACACCGTCATCCCGGCGGACGCGGATCCCGCTCGTCGTGCCGCTCGCGGCGAGGCGGTAGAGGATCGTCTCCACCTGGTCGGAAGCCGTGTGCCCGGTCGCGCGCAGCCGCCCTGCGCCGATCGAATAGCGAAGGTCACGGAGCTCGGCCTCGGTCGCGCGCCCGTTGGGCCGCGCCTCGACGACCTCGGCGCCGAGCCGCTCGGCACAGAAGCGGGCGTCGGCCTCGGACTCCTCTCCTCGCAGGCCGTGGTTCACGTGCAGCGCCGAGACGCTGTAGCCGAGCGTCCCCAGCGCGTGCCAGAGGCACGAGGAGTCGGCGCCGCCCGAGACCAGGCACACGACCTCGCCGCCGGGCGGGATCAGATCGTGCCGGCGGACGTGCCCCTCGATCCGCGCGCGCAGCGCCGCGGTGTTCACAGAAGGATGCTAGCTCGGAGGCTCAGGCGAAGATGAGCGACCGGTACGTGATCGTCCGGCGCATGCCGATCCGCTCGTAGAGGGCGATCGCCCGGGCGTTCTCCGGGCGGACGAAGAGGCAGACCACCGGCGTCGTTTCCAGGAGCAGGCGGCAGAGGTCGCTCAGCCCGCGCCTGCCGAAGCCCTGGCCGCGGAGCTCCGGCTCCACCCACACCTGCTGCAGCTGCACGGCGCCGGGCGTCCAGGCCGAGGCCTCCGCCTTGAAGAGGATGTGCCCGTCCTCTGCCCAGAGCCAGCTTCGGCCTTCCTCGATCTGCGCGCGCGTGCGCCATTCGAAGAGCACCGGGTCGCGGGCGTGCGCGTCGACGCCGACCTCCTCGCGGTAGGCCTCGGCGGCCGCGGTGACGAGCGCGCCGAGGTCGTCGACGGTGGCGAGACGCAGCCCGCTGGCTCCGCTCGGCGGCGGCTGCTCGAGGACGTAGACCGGCTGGCCGGGCCGGTCGTCCAGAGGCTCGGGAAAGGCGTCGCGAACGACCTCCCAGAGCTCGGAGACCGCTTCCTCCTCCCCGACGACCATCCGTGGCTCCCCCTTCGCCACGAGCTCGGCGAACGCCGCGCAGCCGGGGCCGGACGGGACGAGGTTGGCGCCGTGGTGGAGGAGCGCCGTCAGGCGCCCCGCCTCGCGCAGGCCGGCGAACCGGCCGAGCCCACGCCTGGCCACGTCCTCCAGGAACACGCGCTCGATCGGGTCCGCCGCGCAGAACGAGAGGATCTGTGAGAGCCGAGGGCGCTTGACCAGGCGCGCCATGCACGGGGACGATACCCCCATGCCTATTCACGTTCGCGCAGAGCCCGGCCACTACGCCGAGGCGTGTCTTCTCCCCGGCGACCCGCTCCGGGCGAAGTATGTTGCCGAGACGTTCCTCGAGGACGTCCAGCAACGGAACTGGGAACGCGGGATGCTCGGCTTCACCGGCACGTTCCGCGGCAAGCCCGTCTCTGTGCAGTCGACCGGGATGGGATGTCCCTCGGCGGCGATCGTCGTCGAGGAGCTGGTCATGCTCGGCGTCAAGCGGATGCTCCGCATCGGCACCTGCGGCGGCCTCCAGCCCGATCTGAAGCTCGGCGACCTGATCGTGGCGATCTCGGCGGTGCCGGCGGACTCGACCGCGCTCAACATCACCCGCGAGATCCACGCCCCCACCGCCGATTGGGGGCTCGTCCACGCGTCGGTCCACGCCGCGAAGGAGCTGGGGAAGACGGTGCGGGTGGGGCCGATCGTCTCGAGCGACGTCTTCTACAACCCGGATGACGGCCAGTACCAGCGCTGGTCCGACCGCGGCATCCTCGCCGTCGAGATGGAGGCTGCCGTACTCTTCACGCTCGGCGCGCTCCGCAAGGTGCAGACCGGGTGCCTGCTGACCGTCAGCGACGTGGTAGTGGAGGGCGAGTTCGTCCGCATCACCGACGAGGAGATGAAGGCGGCCGTCGACCAGATGACCGAGCTGGCGCTCGCCGTCGCCACGGAAGACGACCGGTAGTGGCCTCTGGCGTCGTCTTCGTCGTCAACCCGGCTTCGGCGAACGGGTCGACGCGGCGACACTGGCCCGAGATCGCCCGCCGGGCGGCGGCGCTCGGCCTCGCCGGGGACACCCTCTTCAGCGAGCGCCCCGGCCACGCCGTCGAGTTGACCGAGCAGGCGGCCGAGGGAGGCGCCCGCCTCGTCGTCGCCGTCGGCGGCGACGGCACCGTCCACGAGGTCGTCAACGGCCTCATGCGGGCCGACCCCGAGCGGCGCCCCGAGCTGGCAACGGTCCCGCGGGGCACGGGCAAGGACTTCGCCAGGAGCTTCAGGATCCCCCGGGACGCCGAGGAGGCGCTGGCGGTCGCGCGGGACGGGGCCACGCGCACCGTCGACGTCGGGCGCGCCGGCTTCACCGCCTGGGACGGCGCGGCGTCGGAGTCCTACTTCGCCAACTTCGCGGGGGCCGGCATCAGCGGCGCCGTGGCCGCCCGTGCCAATACGAGCTCGAAGGCGCTGGGAGGAAAGGCCTCGTTCTTCTGGGCGACGACCACCGTCTTCCTGCGCTGGGAGAACTCCGAGTACGAGGTCGCCGTCGACGGCGAGCAGCGCGCCGGGCGGATGCTGGAGGTGATCGCCGCCATCGGCGACCAGCTCGCCGGCGGGATGCGCCTCACCCCGGACGCGGACCCGGCGGACGGTCTCTTCGACGTCGTCTTGATCGGCGACGCGACCAAGGTCGACTTCGTCCGCACGCTCCCGAAGATCTACCGCGGCACCTACCTCCCGCACCCGAGGGCGGAGGTCGTCCGAGGGCGCCGGGTCGAGATCAGGACCGCCGTCCCGCTCCCGATCGCGCTGGACGGCGAGCAGCCGGGGACAACCCCGGCCGTGTTCGAGATCGTGCCGGGCGCGCTCCGGCTTCGCGTGCCCGCTGAGAGTTCCTAGTGCGCCTTCAAGTAATGCTGCCTCGCTTCTGCGTCGCGAGCACCAAGCGAGAGTTCGCACTCGTCCGCAGCCAAGGCTAGAAGCCTTGGTAAGGGCGAGGGTGGGCTCTCGCGCCGCGTGATCGCGGGGCAGAAGCAGGCGTGTATTGCTTGGAGGGGCACTAGGCTGCGGTCCCGCCGGAGCCGGCGCCGCGCCCGGTGCCGCCGCCGATCGATCGTCCGGGCGACGGCGAGGAGGCCTTCTCGGTCGTCTTCTTCGCGCGCGTCGTCGTCTTCGGCTTGGCGGTGCCGGTCTTCGGCTTCGTCTCCGACTCGAGCTTCGCCAAGCGCTTCTCGAGCCGCTCGATGTGCTTGCGCAGGTCCTTCAGCTCATCCGAGGCGGCGAGGCCGACCTGCCCGAGCGCGCGCTTCGCGCTCTCGTCGAGCTTGCCCTTCGCCGATGTCGCCTTCCCGAGCGCGTCGGTCACCCGCTCGTTCTTGCCCAGCTCGTCGAACAGTCGCGTCAGCGCGTCCTCGCCGGCCTTCGAGAGGCGACCCAGCGTCCCCTCGGCCTCCGTCTCCTGCTTCTTCGTTGCCATGCAGCCTCCCGGATCGGAGTCGTCGTCCTGCACGATACCCGGGAAGACCGGGCGCTACGCCTGCCGGCCTGGGAGACTGCGCCAGCCGGCGAGCCGCGCGGCGAGGAACGCGAGGGCGAGAAGCAGGACGACGGGCGCGATCGTCGCGGCCGCGACGAAGATCCAGCCGACGACGGTGACGAAGCCGGTCCCCGCCGCGCGCCAGGCGTCGACGATGCCCCAGGGCCCTCCGCCGTCTCCTCCCACCGCTGCTACCTGGCGCTCCCTGACCTCCAGCGAGATGGTGGCGAAGCTGACCTGGTCGTCGAGGTAGGCGAGCCGGCCTCTCGCGCGCTCGAGCTCGAGCTGCACCCGGTTCAGCTCCGACTGCACGGTGAGCGCGGCCGCAACCGTGTCGGCCTCCTCCAGGAAGCCGAGCAGCCGGGTCTCCACCGCTTCGAGATGGCGGATGCGAGCTTCGAGGTCGACGAGCTCCTGCGAGACGTCCTGGCCTGCCTCCTCCCGAGCCTCGACGACACCGAGACCGGAAAGCTGCTCCAGCACGCGGGCGTAGGCACGCTCCGGCACGCGGACGACCAGCGAGCCCCTCACGAGTCGGTTCTCCTCCCCCTGGGAGGCGCTCGAGCTGACGAC
>JBOHAB010000030.1:0-17206 GCA_050697655.1 Gaiellaceae bacterium | reverse complement strand
GTACGCGCACGTCTCGCACGGCGCCTCTCCCGCGCGCTTCCGCGACGTCCAGGTGGGCGTCCGCTAATGAGCCATGCCCTGGATCTCGCCGAGCGCGCCCTGAAGGCCGCCGAGGGCGACGAGGCGGACGTCTCCGTCAACGTCGAGAGCTCCGGGTTCGCACGCTTCGCGGCTTCGGCGGTCCACCAGCCGACGTTGGTTCGCAACGAGGGCGTGACGCTCCGCGTCGTCCGGGACGGGCGAGTGGGCTGCGCGACCACAAACCGCACCGACGGCGAAGGCCTCGCCGCGGCGGCACGGTCCGCCGCCGAGGCCGCCGACAGCTCGCCCATGGATCCCGGGTTCGCTGGGCTCCAGGAGCCCGCACCCGTGCCCGAGGTCGATGGCTACGACGAGGCGACGGCAGCGCTGGCGCCCGAGGGCCAGGCCGACGCCGCGGCCGAGGCGATCGCGGCCGCGGCGGGCTTTGGGCTCTACGGCTACTACACGAGCGGCGTCACCGAGGTGGCCGTCGCCTCGACGGCCGGCCAGACCGTCTCGCAGGCAATGACGGACGTCAGCGTGCTGACGCTCGCGGCGTCCGACGACTCGTCGGGCTATGCGGAAGCGACCTCGTGGCGCGCGTCCGACATCGATCCCGCTGCGGTCGCGCGCGAGGCCGCAGAGACGGCAGCCCGCACGCGTGGCGCCAAGGAGCTCGAGCCGCAGACATTCCGCGCGGTGCTCGAGCCGTACGCGGTCTCGGAGCTCCTCTTCTTCTTCGCCTTCACGTCGCTGAACGGGCTCGCGCTCCTCGAGGACCGCAGCTACCTCTCCGGGCGCATCGGTGAGAAGCTCTTCCACGAGAGCTTCACCCTCCGCGACGACGGGCTCGACTCCCGCAGCTACCCGAAGGCGTTCGACCTCGAGGGCGTCCCCAAGCAGCCGGTGCTCATGATCGAGGAGGGAGTCGCCCGCGACGTCGTCTGGGACCGCCGCACGGCCAGGCGCGCAGGAGACGGGCACGTCTCCACTGGACATGCGCTGGCGCCGCCGGCGCAGCCGTTCGGGCCGCTCCCCCTCAACCTCTCGATGGCAGGCGGAGAGGCCGGGTCGGCCGAGGAGCTCGCCGAGCTCGTGGGTGACGGCATCTACGTGACGCGCCTGCATTACCTCGGCATCGTCGACCCGCGCGAAGGGATCATCACGGGCATGACGCGCGACGGGACGTTCCTGATCGAGGACGGCAAGGTCACCTCCCCGGTCGTGAACCTCCGCTTCACGACGTCGTTCCCGGCCCTGGCCGCCGGTCTCCTCGGTCTCACGAAGGAGGTCGCGCTCGTGAACAGGAGCGACTTCTACGACGAGCGCTACCCGTTCGGCACGCTGGTGCCCGCGGTGGCCACCGACGCGTTCACGGTGGTCGGAACGGGGTCAGGCCCCGGGCTCTGATGCGCCGCCGGCGACGTGGGTCGTCGTCGGCGGCGTCCTGATCGTGGGTGGAGTGGCGACGGTCGCGGCGTTCCTTCGGAACGGGCACGCGACGGCCGGTGCGCCGGCCCAATCGGCGACAGCCGAGCTTCCCGACCAGCTCGAGGAGGCGGGTGCGAGCGGCCTCCTCTACGTCGCCGGCCGGGACGGTGACCGCTGCGACCTCCAGGCGATCCGGCTGCCCGACCTGGAGGTCGAGCTCGGGTTCAGCATCCCCGATTGCCGCTTCGCCGTGTCACCGCAAGGGCTGATAGCGACCGGGTTCGACTGCCGACGGAGCGGAGCGATATGGGGCACGAGCGGCGTCGTCCTCGAGCAGTTCTCGGGCTGCGCCCCGGCCTGGAAGCCGGACGGGACGCTGAGCTTTCTTCGGCGCGGCGAGCTGATGGACGTACCCACTCATGCTCGGCGAGCATCGACGAGTGTGCTCGCGTTGCGCTCACGCGTGTTCGAGCTTGACTACCTCGGGCGGTTCCAGGAGACGTTCTCGACTACCCCCGGAGGGTGCCCGATGTCGCGTCCATCGCGGTCGCGCCGGACGGCGCCTGGGCAGCGGTCAGTGGCAGGGCCGGAGTCGTCGTCTTCCGGACCAGCGAGCCGCCGGGCCGGATCTTCCCGCTCCCGTTCGCGGTACCCCCGGTCGCCTGGTTGCAGCCCTGAGATAATCGCCGGCGTGAGCGTCCTCGTCCTCGTCGGCACGCGTAAGGGTCTCTTCCTCCTCGAGAGCGACGACGAGCGGCGCGACTGGTCGCTCGCCGGGCCGTTCCTCGCCGGGTGGTCGGTCTTCCACGCGGTCGCCGACCCGAGGGACGGGACGATCCACGCGGCGACGAACAGTGACGTCTACGGTGCGACCGTCCACTGCTCCGCCGATCGGGGCGAGACATGGACGCGCGCGGAGGAGCTCGGGCTCCCCGAGGACACGGGCCTGACGCTGGAGAAGACCTGGCACGTCGAGCCCGGACGCGAGGGCGAAAACGGGCGGCTCTGGCTCGGCGCCGCGCCGGGCGTCCTCTTCCGCACGGACGACGGCGGCGAGACGTGGCAGCCGGTGGACGCCATCGTCCGCCACGAGACGCGCGACCGCTGGAACCCCGGTGCGGGCGGGATGTGCTGCCACTCGATCGCGCTCGATCCGGACGAGCCCGAGCGAATGTACGTGGGCATCTCCGCAGCGGGCGTCTTTCGGAGCGAAGACGGCGGCGAGACTTGGACGCCCGCGAACCAGGGCACCGCGGCCGACTTCATGCCGGATCCCTTCCCTGAGCTGGGGCAGTGCGTGCACAAGCTGCTCCTCCATCCGAGTCGGCCGGATCGCCTGTGGCAGCAGAACCACTGCGGCGTGTACCGCTCGGACGACCGCGGTGACGGCTGGGACCGCCTCGAGGCGAACGGCCTCCCGAGCGGCTTCGGCTTCCCGCTGGCGCTCGACCACCGAGATCCCGACGCGGCCTTCGTCGTGCCCGAGGAGAGCTCGGAGAACCGCGTCACGCCCGACGGGCGGCTCGGTGTCTACAGGACGCGCGACGGTGGCTCGTCGTGGGAGCTCCTGACAGACGGGCTCCCGCAGCGCGCCTGGGGCTCCGTGATGCGCGAGGGCTTCTCCTCCGACCGGCTCGACCCGCCCGGCATCTACCTCGGCACGCAGAGCGGTTCGCTCTTCGTCTCCCCGGACGCCGGCGACTCGTGGCTCGAAGCGGCCGCCCAGCTCCCGCCGATCCTCTCGGTGGAAGCTTCGTGGCAGTAGTCCTGCTCCCGTCCCTGCTCGCGGCCGAGGCCGGCGGCGGCAACCGTTTCGAGCTGAAAGCCGAGACCCTCGGCGAGGCACTTAGCGCGCTCCCGGTGGCGAATCTCGTCCTCGACGAGCACGGCGCGCTCCGCCCGCTCGTGAACGTCTACGTGGACGGCGTCGACGCCCGCGATCGAGAAGGTCTCGCGACCGAGCTTTCGGGCGCGGAGGAGATCAGGCTAGTCGCCGCGATCGCCGGAGGCTAATCGAACTGGTAGAAGAGGACGACCGTGTTGATGGCAAAGAGGAGCGCCACGAACACGGTCAGGCGCGTCAGGTTTCGCTCGACGATGTGCTGGCCGCCCTGGGAGGCCGGCGTGAAGCCGAGCCCGCCGAAGCCGGTGTCGCGGCCTGAGTGCATGAGCACGAGGCCGATGAGGCCGGCGGAGAGCAGAACCTGGATGACTGCGAAGACCCCGAGCACGGAAATCAGGCTAGCAGGTCGTTCTCGCCCGACCCCGCACGTGTGATCTCGAGCCCGCGCGCGGTACCGACGTGCTCGACCTGCAGGGTCGTGTGGTCGATCGCGAAGCGCTCGTGGAGCAGTGACTCGAGCTCGAGCCGGATCCGGTGGCAGTCCGCGCCGGGCTGCACGAGGACGTGAGCCGAGAGCGCCGGGAAGCCGTCGGTGACCGTCCACACGTGCAGGTCGTGGGCCTCGACGACTCCGGGGTGGGCCACGATCGCCCGCCCGACGTCGGCCGGTGCTGCGGAGGCCGGCGCGCCTTCGAGGAAGATGCGCCCGGACTCGCGCAGGAGAGACCAGGCGGCCCCGAACATGAGCGCGGCGACGAGGAGCGAGGCGATCGGGTCGAGCCGGTTCCAGCCCGTGAGCAGGATGAGAGCGGCCGCCACCCCTGTCCCGATGAACGCCGCCAGGTCGGTGACGATGTGGAGGTAGGCGCCCCTGACGTTGAGGCTCTGTCGGCGCGCGCGCGAGAGGAGCGCGACCACGATCAGGTTCACCGCAATGCCGGCCGCCGCGACGATGCCGACGACGGCCGCGTCGACCTCGAGCGGGTCGACGAGCCTGCGGACGGCCTCGTAGACGATCCAGATTCCGAAGAGGAGGAGCGTGAGCCCGTTCGCCTGCGCGGCCAGGATCTCGATGCGGCCGAAACCGAACGTCCATCGCCCACCCGCAGGCCGGGTCGCGAGCGACGCCGCGACGAGCGCCAGCGCCAACGCGGCCGCGTCGGTGAGCATGTGCCCGGCATCGGCGAGCAGCGCCAGCGAGCTGGTGAGAATGCCGAAGACGACTTCCGCGACCATGAAGGCCAGGAGGAGCACGAGCGAGACAGCGAGCAGCCTGCGGTCGCCGGCGCCGCTGGCACGCGCGGGCCCGTGATCGTGGTCGTGCATCCCGTTCATTGTGCCGCCCGGCCGCAGGAGACGAGAAGGCCGCGAAGAGCGGCCTTCTCGGGGCCGACTAAGAACTCGTCTCAAAATGAAGCCTTGTGCCTTCGGGCCGCGCTGCTCGCCCCGAGAGCGGCGTCCTCGGTCGCGCCCATACCGCTTGGGTATGGGCACTCCCTGCGTCCTTGTCTCGGAACGACCATCGCACCCCGACGGCGAAGCATCATTCTGAAACGAGTTCTAAGCGGCCTTGAGTCGTCGCGAGTCGCGTTCGAGCCGTTCCTCGGCCCGAGCGCGCGCGCGGATGGCGTCCGACGGGCCGAAGCGCTGGTACGCGCGCAGCGCGCGCGCCTCAGCCCACAGCTCGTCGATCTGCCTGGAGAGCTCGGCGGCCTCGGCCGACTTGACCGGATCGACGCCGTCGTTGAGCTCGTGCCAGAGCTCGGCACGCCGCTGGACGGCCTGCTCGAGCTCCTCACGGATGACTTCGATCGTTCGCATCACACTTTCTTAAACGAGGTGCGAAGAACGCGAATTCCGCGGGCTACGCGGCCCGCACCGAGTCTCGTGCGCCCGCGGGAAGCGCCCCCGGCGGCCCCAGCACGGTGACGTCCGCAGCGGCGGCGATCGCGGCGATCGCGCGTGCATCCTCGTCCTGCGACCAGGCCGGAGCACCGGACGAATCGACGGCGACCGGGCCGGCGGCGCGAAGGAAATCCTCGTAGCGGCCCGGCGAGGCGGCATACGTGGCGAAGACGGCTCGCGTCCGCGGGGACTCCGCCAGGACGGCATGGGGGACGCCCGCGGCGACGACGAACGTCTCGCCCGGCTCGAGGGGGATCGTCTCAGTCCCAGCAAAGATCGTCATCCGTCCTTGGAGGAGGCGCACCGCCTCATCAGACTGGTGCGCATGGAGCGGCGTCATGAAGCCCTCGGAGGCGGAGCTCTCGACGACCGACGGGCGGCGGGTACCGGTCTCTCCTCGCATGCAGCCAGCCTCACGCAGGCGGCTGGCGGGAGCCAGGCGGCCAGCCCGCGTCTCGAGGTGTGGCTAACCCGAATCGGGTTGGCTCCAGGTCTTGCTATAACACTTGCGTACTCAACTTCACTGGCTAGGAGGTTGGCCCACATGAGCACTACCGAGACCCGCACCATCGCTCTCCCCGGGACCTGGAGCCTCGATCCAGTTCACTCCATCGTCGGCTTCCAGGTCGCCTACCTCGCAGGAACGTTCAAGGGGACGTTTCGCGATGTGACGGCGACGCTCTCGATCGCGGAAGATGGGAAAGCGACGCTCGAAGGCGTAGCCAACGTCACGAGCATCGACGTGAAGGACGAGGACCAGAACGCCCACCTGCAGAGCCCTGAGTTCTTCGACGCCGAGTCCTTCCCCCAGCTCCTCTTCAAGGCCGAGGACGTCCGCCTCGACGGCGAGCAGGCAACGATCAACGGCGAGATCACGATCAAGGGCGTGACGCAGGCGGTGTCGCTGACCGGAGCGGTCGTCCCTCCGATCGACGACCCCTGGGGAAACAAGCGCCTCGGCGTCACGCTGACGGCGACGGTCGACCGCACCGAGTTCGGGCTCAACTGGAACAACCCGCTGCCGAGCGGAGACCCGATGCTCGCGAACGACGTGACGATCGTGGCCGAGCTCCAGTTCGTGAAAGCCGTCTGAGAGTGAAGATCCTCGGCCTCTCGGGCAGCTTGCGCCTGGGCTCGTACAACACCGCCCTCCTCCGAGCAGCCGGCGAGCTCATGCCCGACGACATCGAGCTCGAGATCTGGACGGGCCTCAAGAGCGTGCCGCCCTACGACCACGACGACGACGTCGACGGGGCTCCGGCGGCGGTGGTGGAGCTCCGCTCCGCCTTCGCCGCCGCCGACGCCGTCCTCATCGCCACGCCCGAGTACAACGCGTCCATTCCAGGCGTGCTGAAGAACGCCCTGGACTGGGTGTCGCGACCCGTCGCAACGAACCCCCTTCGCAACAAGCCGGCGGTGGTTGTCGGCGCCTCGACCGGGGCGTTCGGAGCCGTCTGGGCGCAGGCGGAGCTACGCAAGGTCCTCTCCACGATCGGCGCGCGCACCCTGGACGTCGAGGTGGCTTGCCGCCACGCGGCCGAGCGCTTCGACGAGAACGGCCGCCTCTCGACGACGAGATCCGCGCCGAGCTCGGCGAGGCAGTAGGCGAGCTCGTCGCGGCTACCCGAGCCCGCGCGGAGGCGCAGGCAGCCGTCCCTTTCGCGGCGTAGCCACGGGCGCCGGCGCCGAGACGCCGGCGTAGGCCGCTACGGACAGGAACGCGCCGACGTCCCCGTCCCGCGGCAGCGTCGTTCCAGCCTGAGCTGGGCGTGCAGCCGCCTGACGTTCGGGTTGTTGCTCCTGCTTCCGTCTCGGAGGAAGTTACGAAGCTGCCAGGGGTCGCGGACGAGGTTGTAGTACTCGCGGAAGAACACTCGTCCACGCCTGTAGTGCTCGATGTACTGGTACGCCTTCGAGCGCAGGGACGCCCACGTTGGTACCGCGTTACCCGTCCTCCTTCCAATACTCGAGGAGGATCCGGGGCCGCCCTCGGGAACGCAGAAGCGAGCGGCCGTCGAGCGGCGGCCTGGCTGGATTGGCCTCGATTCCTGCGGCCGAAAGCACGGTCGGCGCGATGTCGACATTGCCGACGAGACGTCCCGCCCTGCTCCCGGGCCCGACGTGCCCCGGCCAGCGAAGGAGTAGCGGCACCCTGACAGAGGCGCCGTAGGGAACGCGCTTCGACGCGCCTGCGCCGAGCGAGTGGTCGGCCCAGTTGAAGCCGTTGTCAGAGGTGAAGACCGCGAGGGTGTCTCGCTCCTCGCCGAGTGCTCGAAGTCTTCGGACGATGCGACTGACCATGTCATCGACCGACATGAGAGTGCGGAGCTGGCCTGCTCGAACCGACCTGGCCGCCGCCAGCGTCCAATTCACTTGCCGTACGTATGCCGGCTTGTCGGACAGGTCCTGCTCGAAAACCGCAGGGTTGCCGCTCCAGTCCGGAAGCGAAGCTTGGACATATTTCTTCGCCGGCGTCCACGGGTAGTGAGGCGCATACGGCGCGACGTAGAGAAACCAGGGAGCGTCGTCGTCCTGGTTTTCGAAGCGGTTCAAGAAGTTGACGGCGTGGCGCCCGATGAGATTGGTCGAATAGCCCCGCAGGCGACGGAGGTTGCCGTCAACGTTGAAGGTGGGCCTGAAGTACCCGCCATTCCGAACCTTGAGCAAGGCCCAATGGTCGAAATGGGGAAGCCGGCGCCGTGACCAACCGTTCAGGAATTTCCCGGCCATAGCAGTCTTGTAGCCGTTGCGGACGAGGCGACGCGGGAAGATCGTCGACAGGTCGAGACCAGCGACTCTGTTTCGACGAACTCCCGTGTTGTGGGCATAGCGGCCGGTGAGAATGCTCGCTCGGGACGGGCAGCAGAGCGGCGTGGTGGCATAAGCGTTCGTGTACTGCTTGCCGCCGCGTCGGAAGTAGCGCAGCGTTTTCGGCATCACTCCCAGAGTCCCGGTCGCACGCTGGTCGTCGGTGACGATGAGGAGGATGTTTGGTCGGGTGTCCTGCGACACAGCGACCGCCGGCCATATGACGCAAACCGCAAAGACAGCGACCAGGAGGGCAGGCAGGCGACGGAAATGCACCTGGCCCAGGCTACGCCTCAGGCGGGAGCAGTCAAGCTCGCTTCGCGCGGCCGGCGCGCTCGGCGGCGGTGACGCGTGGGACGACCGCGACCGGCACCGGCGAGTTGCGCACGATCTTGGACGCCCGCGAGCCGAGAAAGACCCGCGCGACCGGGCCGACGGCGCTCGATCCGACCGCGAGCACGTCGCCGTCCTGCCACTCGACGTCCTCGAGCGCCTCTTGCCAGCTCTCTCCGTAGCCGATGACGGTCTCGAGCTTCCCCGGGGCTGCAGCGAGGTCTTCGACCCGGTCGAGGGCGGCCCGGCCGGCCGTTTCGACCTCCTGGACCCACTGCCCGATCATGGAGTGATCGGCCTCGGATCCGACACCAGACGTGTACGGGGGTCGGGACCGGACGGCGAACGAGGCGAGGCGGAGCGAGGCGCCGACTCTCGCCGTGACCTCGGCAGCCGCGACCACGAGGTCGTCGGAGCCCTCGGAGCCCCCGTATGCCGCTGTGACCCGCACCACGCGGGCGTCGGGCGCGCAATGGTAACCGCGAGGCGGCACGGCAACGGGGATAGGAGAGCTGTGCACCAGGTGACTGCTGACGCTGCCCAGGGCGACCCGCCCGAAGGCGCCGGCGGTGGACGAGCCCACGACGAGGAAGCCTGCGTCGTGTTCCTCGGCGACCTCCAGCAGCCCGGCCGGGACGGAGTGAGCAGAGCGGACGAGGGTCGTCGCCGGGATGTCGGCCGGGATCCGGGCGCGGGCGGCGACAAGGGCCTCGGTCGCGACGCGTTCCAGCTCTACGCGGTACTCCGCGTCTACCTTGGCAGGGCTCGGCGGCCAAGGTGTGGGGACGACCGTGCAGAGGACGAGATCGTCGTCGGCCGAGCGGGCCAGCAGGGCGGCCAGGTGCAATGCCGGCCGCCCTCGGCGGTCCGGCGTCACACCGACCACCATCGTCACGGCGCGTCCCCCTCGAGCCGTCCGAGCTCCGAATGACGGCGTCCGTAGGCGAAGTACCAGGCGAGCGCGACGGTCGCCCAGATGAAGAAGACGTAGATGGTCACCGGGCGCAGGTCCTGGATGATCCAGATCGCGCCCGCGATCGAGAGGATGGGCGTCAGGGGATAGAGCGGCACCCGAAAGCCGCGGGGCAGGTCCGGGGCCGTCCGGCGAAGGACCATCACGCCCACGGAGACGACGAGAAACGCCACCAGCGTCCCGATGCTGGTCATCTCGGCCAGGAAGTCGATCGGCAGCACGCCGGCCAGGACCGAGACCACGAACGCCACGATGATCGTGGTCGGCACCGGCGTCAGCGTGCGCGGGTTCAGCCTGTGGAAGATCGGCGGAACCATCCCGTCGCGGCCCATGGCGAAGAGGATGCGCGTCTGGCCGAAGAGCGTCACGAGCGTGACGCTGAAGATCGAGATCACCGCTCCGGCCGCCAGCACGGTCGCCGGCCACTCGGACCCGGTCACGTCCTCGAGGATTGCCGCGAGCCCGGCCTCCTGTCCTTCGAACTCGGCGACGGGCTGCGCCGCTACTGCGACGAGGGCGACGGCGATGTAGAGCGTGGTCACGACCGTCAGCGCGATGAGGATCGCCAAGGGAAGGTTGCGGCGCGGGTCGCGGACCTCCTCGCCGGCCGTGGAGACCGCGTCCAGCCCGATGTAGGAGAAAAAGATGATGCCGGCGGCCGAGGTGATCCCGGAGACCCCGAACGGCGTGAAGTCGGAGAAGTTGTCCGAATTCCAGCCCTGCAGACCCAGAACGACGAAGAGCACGAGCACGCCGACCTTGATCATCACCATCACCGCGTTGACCTTCGCCGACTCGCTCGCGCCGCGAATCAGGAGCAGCGAGCACAGCACGACCAGGACCACGGCGGGCAGGTTGAAGACGCCGCCCTGCTCCGGCGCGCTCGACAGCGAGTCGGGAATGGTGAAGCCGAAGAGGTTGTCGAGCAGCTCGTTCAGGTACTGCGACCAGCCGACCGCGACCGCGGCTGAGGAGACGCCGTACTCGAGCAGCAGGCAGGCCGCGACCACCATCGCGACCCCTTCGCCTAGCGTCGCGTACGCGTAGGAGTACGAGGAGCCCGAGACCGGAACCGCGCTCGCCAGCTCCGCGTAGCAGATCGCCGTCAGTCCTGCGACCGCCCCGGCGAGCACGAAGGAGAGGACGACCGCCGGGCCGCCGATCGGGACGGCTTCCGTGAGAACGATGAAGATCCCCGTGCCGATCGTGGCCCCGATCCCGAACGCTGCGAGCTGGAACAGCCCGATCGACCGAGCGAGCTCGCCCTTCCCGGTGTCCGCGCCGGTCTCCTCCGCCATCGCGGAAACGGGCTTGCGCCGCAGGAACTCCTGGCGAAGCGATGCCACGGCTCCCCTTCGTCGGTGGCGGCACGTTAACTGCAACCGCGCGAAAGCGCGATCTCTCTACAGTGGCCGGATGGGCAAGCGTTCCACCGGAGTGACGGTTGCCGACGTGCGCGCCTACGTGCTCACCTTGCCACGGGCCTACGAGGTCTTCGTTCGCGGGCGGATCAAGTTCCGGGTCGGGCAGATCGTCTTCGTCGCCTTCTCACGCGACGAGACGATCATGGGCTTCGGCTTCCCCAAGGAGTGGCGCCAGGCGCTCGTCGAGAACGAGCCGGAGAAGTTCATGCTCCCGGGCGAGTCCGACATGCGCTTCCACTGGGCCTGCGTGCGGCTGGACGCGATCGACGAGGAGGAGATGCGCGAGCTCGTCCTCAACGCCTGGGCGATGGTCGTGCCCAAGTACGTCTCGGAGCCGTACGCTTTGCCGGATCGAGAATGGACGAGGTGATCGCCGGCAACGTGCTCGAACGCGGCCGCGCGTCGTATGCGAAGGGCGCCTGGCTGAACGTCTACGAATGGCTGTCACGGGCGGACGAGGACGATCTCCTGGAGCCGGAGGACCTGGAGATGCTGGCCAGGTCGGCCTACATGCTCGGTCGCGACGACGACTACGTCAGCGCCCTCGAGCGTGCCCATCACGGCCACCTCGACGCCGGCGACGTTCCCGGCGCTGCGCGCTGCGCCTGGTGGATCGGGCACAACCTGCTCTTTCGCGGGGAGAGCGCCCGCGCGAACGGCTGGTTCGGCCGCGGCGACCGCTTGCTCGACCAGGAGGGTCGTGACTGCGTCGAGCGCGGCTATCTCCTGATACCCGTTGGGCTCCAGGCCGGTGACGCCCGCACGGCATACGAGACGTGGACGGAGGCTGCCGCGATCGGCGAGCGCTACGACGACCCGGACCTCGTCACGATGGCGCGGATGGGGCAGGGCCATGTTTTGGTGCGGCAGGGCCGGACGGAGGAGGGCTTCCGGCTCGTGGACGAGACCATGGTGGCCGTCACGACGGGCGAGCTGTCGCCGATCGTCGCCGGCATCGTCTACTGCAACACCATCAAGTTCTGTCAAGAAGCGCACGACGTGCGCCGCGCCCGCGAGTGGACCAGCGCCCTGACCGAATGGTGTGACCGCCAGCCCGACATGGTCGCGCACACCGGCGTCTGCCTGGTGCACCGCGCCGAGGTCATGCAGCTCCACGGTGACTGGCGCGCCGCTCTGGAGGAAGTCCAGCGAGCCGGTCAGCGCCTTCGCCACGGAGTGTTGAACCAGCGCGCGGCAGGAAGCGCCCTCTACCGGCAGGGAGAAATCCAGCGCCTGCAAGGCGACTTCGCGTCCGCCGAGGAGGCCTACCGCGCGGCCAGCCGGCTCGGCTTCGAGCCACAGCCCGGTTTGGCGCTCTTGCGGTTGGCGCAGGACGACGGCGCGGCCGCCGCCGCCGCGATAAAGCGCGTAGCGGATGAGACGGTAGATCCCCTCAAGCTCGCCGGGCTGTTGCCGGCCTACGTCGAGATCATTCTGGCCGTGGGCGACCTCGAGGAAGCGCGCCGCGCCTCCCGCGAGCTCGACGCGATTTCGGAGACGCACGCGAGCGACCTGATGAGAGCGCATGCCGCAGACACGGGTGGGGCGGTGATGCTCGGCGAAGGCGACTCCCGCAGCGCTCTGGGCTCGCTGCGCCGCGCGCTGAGCATGTGGCAGGATCTCGAAGCACCGTACGAGGCGGCGCGCACGCGCGTCCTCCTCGGAACGGCCTGCCGCCGGCTGGGAGACGACGACGCCGCAGGGCTCGAGTTGGAGGCCGCGCGCGCCGCTTTCGAAGAGCTGGGCGCGGGCCCGGATCTGGCCCGCGTGGACTCCGTGGCTGCATCCGCTGCCTCGCAGAGCGCCCATGGATTGAGCCCACGCGAGCTGGAAGTCCTGCGCCACGTCGCAGGCGGCAAGACCAACAAGGAGATCGCGGCCGAGCTCGTCCTCAGCGAGAGGACCATCGACCGGCACGTCAGCAACATCTTCGCCAAGCTCGGCGTTTCCACGCGCGCAGCGGCGACCGCGTTCGCCTACGAGCACCGCCTCCTCTGAGACTGGGTGGAACCACCCAATCCGCCGGACGGCGGAAGTTGGGTGGTTTCTCCGAAGTTCGCTCCTTCGCGTCCGCCTACTGTCGGGCCCATGAGCCAGGCATATGACGCGATCGTCGTCGGGGCGCGCTGCGCCGGTTCGCCGACGGCGATGCTGCTCGCGCGTCGCGGCCACCGCGTCCTCTTGGTCGACCGCACGACGTTCCCCAGCGACACGACCTCCACGCACCTCATCCATCCCCCAGGGGTGGCGTCGCTCGAGCGCTGGGGACTGCTCGACTCCGTCATCGCGACCGGAAGCCCACCCATCGACACGTACGCATTCGATCTCGGACCGTTCACGATCTCCGGAGCGCCCGGAACGGATCGGACGCCGGCGGCGTATGCCCCGAGGCGAACCGTGCTGGACAAGCTGCTCGTGGAAGCCGCTTCCGAGGCGGGAGCTGAGGTTCGTGGGCGGTTCACGGTCGAGGGCCTCGTCGTGGAGGACGGCCGTGTCGTCGGGATTCGCAGCCACGGCAAGGGCGGCAAGACCGTCACCGAGCTCGCTCGGGTGGTCATCGGAGCCGACGGCCGCTACTCGCTCGTCGCCGACGCAGTCGACGCCCAGGAGTACAAGGAGAAACCACAGCTGCAGGTGAGCTACTACAGTTACTGGAGCGGCCTGCCGATGAACGGCCGCTTCGAGACCACGCTCCGCCCTGGCTTCGGTTACGCGGCGTGGCCAACGAACGACGACCTGACGCTGATCATCGCCGGCCGTCCAATCGACGAGTTCGACACCGTCAGAAAGGACATCGAAGCCACCTTCCTCGAGACACTCGAGATCGCTCCGGCGTTTGCCGAACGGGTTCGGGGCGCAAAGCGCGAGGAGCGCTTCCTCGGCACAGCGGTGCGGGGTTACCTCCGCAAGCCCTTCGGCCCCGGCTGGGCTCTGGTCGGCGACGCGGGCTACAACAAGGACTTCATCACGGCCCAGGGCATCCACGACGCCTTCCGCGACGCCGAGCTGTGCGCAACGGCGCTCGACGAAGCGTTCGAGGGCCGGCGTAGCTTCGAGGATGCCTTGGGCGAGTACCAGACGCGTCGAGACCAGCAGGTCCTGCCGATGTACGAGTTCACTGCCGAGCTCGCGGCGCTCGCGCCTGCTCCGCCCGAGATGCAGCAGCTGCTGAGCGCGGTCAGCAGGAGCCAGGAGGCAATGGACGGGTTCGCCCGCGTCGCCGCAGGCGTTACCTCACCCGCCGAGTTCTTCTCGGACGAGAACGCGAAGCGCATCCTCGCTGCTGCCTAGGCGCTCGCGGTGCCGAACGCGTTGCGCCCGGCGAGGAAGAGGCCCATGCCGATCGGGCCGAATGGCTTGGGATGGCCCACGGCGAAGACTAGCGCGCCGAGAGCCATGAGGACGAGGGCGCCTCTCGGCGCGCGCTTCTCGGCGCGCGCTTCCTGAGGGGGTGGCGGCCACCACCGCAGCAAACCAAGAAAGCCCCGCACCCAAGGAGATCATGTAGCCGCCGATGTCCGGCCAGGACGCGTTCCATCGCCTAATCAAGGGCAGCTAGGGAGGCACCATGGGGCCAGGCTCGCCCGGGCGACCCCTAAACCCCGAGAGCCGGAGGAGGGGCTCGAACCCCCGACCTACCGCTTACAAGGCGGTTGCTCTACCAGCTGAGCTACTCCGGCGACCCGTCGAATCGTAGCCGCCGGGGGCGAAAACTCAATCGTCCAAGACGACGCGGGTGCTCTGGTGCTGGACCACCTTGCGCTTCACGCGTTGGAGCGCATTGTCGATCGTCTTCGTGTCGCACCCGAGCTCCTCGGCCATCTCCTCGTACGAGTTGCCCTCGAGGTAGAGGCGAAGGGCGTCCGACTCGAGCGACGAAAGGCCCGTTCCCAGGCAGAAGACGAGGCTCTGGAGCTCCTGCGTCGAGATCACGCAGACGGCAGGGTCGTCGACGCCCGGCCCGGGGAGCGCGTCGCCGAGCGTGCACTCGCCGTCGTCCTGTCCGGCCGGCGTCTGGCTGAAGGAGACGTAGGTGTTGAGCGGCGCGTGCTTGAAGCGCGTCGCCGTCTTGATCGCCGTGATGATCTGCCGCGTGATACAGAGCTCGGCGAAGCTCCGGAAAGACGTCTCCTTGTCGGCGCGGAAGTCGCGGACGGCCTTGTAGAGGCCGATCAGCCCCTCCTGGTTCAGGTCGTCGGACTCGCCGCCGGCGAGGAAGTAGGAGCTCGCCTTCAGCCGGACGAAGC
Organism: Gaiellaceae bacterium; assembly: GCA_050697655.1. GTDB lineage: Bacteria > Actinomycetota > Thermoleophilia > Gaiellales > Gaiellaceae > JAIBJN01. The sequence goes on along the minus strand of JBOHAB010000030.1, from coordinate 2,221 downwards.
CGGTGTAGCGCCGGATGAGCGCGTCCATGGCCGCCGAGTCGCCGTTGCGGGCGCGTACGACGAGCTGCAGGTCGGCGAGCTCTCGTTCGCTTCGTTCCTGGGCGCTCCGTGCGGTGGCGGGCTGGTGGCGGGCCACGGACGTCCTCCTGGGATCGGCGTTCGGAGAGGCCTACGGCGGCCTCTCCCACAACCCTAACCCTCAAGTTGAGGTCTCGATCGTAGCAGGGAGGCCCGGAAACTTCAACGACTGCGCCGAAAGCGCTCGAGCCGCTCTTTCGTCTCGGCGTCCAGGGCATCCTCGACCTGGGAGCGCCCGGGGCCGACGGCCTGCCCGGGCCCGCTGCCCTGCTCGGCGGCGAGATCCCGCAGAAACGTCTTCGACGAGAGGCGGCGGGTTTCCTGCCCCGCCGTCCCGCGGATTGCCCGGTCAGAGGAGATGACCCAGACGTCTTCGTCCCGGCGGTGTTCGGCGGCGAGCCGCTCGAGCAGGGGATCCGCGGGCGAGGCGAACCTGACCTCGAGCGCTCCGTAGGCCGCGTCCTCCCCCACCCCGTCGAAGACGACGACTCCGCGGGCTCCGCGGACGGCGACGAAGCTCGCGAGGGCGTCGACGAGCTGGCGTCGGTCGCCGAAGTCGCCCGCGTGCAGGATGTTGTAGCCGTCGAAGAGGTAGAGCATGCCTACGGAGCGTATGCGCCGCGCCGCTGCCGGGCAGCCTCGAACAGGGCGACGCCCGCTGCGACGCTGACGTTCAGCGACTCGACGTTGCCCGCGAGCGGGACGGCGAACGCGTCGTCGCACGCGCGGCGGACACCTGGCCGGAGCCCCTTTCCCTCCGCGCCGAAGACGAGGGCCACGCCGGTCGCCAGGTCAGCCTGCCACACAGGAGTCTCGGCGTCGCCGGCCGCCGCCCAGACCCACAGCCGCGGGCCTTTGATCTCCTCCAGATAGCGGCTGAGGTTGACGACGACGGCGACCGGCAGGTGCTCGACCGCGCCGGCCGAGGCCTTGCACACAGCCGGAGTCACACGTGCCGCATTCCGTTCTGTGATGACGACGCCGCTCGCCCCCGCTCCCTCGGCGCTTCGCACGACGGCACCGAGGTTGTGCGGATCGGTGACCTGGTCGAGGCAAGCGACCAGCGGGCTCTCGCCGGCGACGAGCTCGTGCGCGTCTGCGTAGCGATAGGGCGCGCAGAACGCGACCACGCCTTGGTGCTCCATCGTCCCCGCGACCTCGTTCAGGCGGCGCTCCGGGACAACCTGGAGCCGGAGACCTGGAACCTCGCGGAGCCAGGCCTCGGCGGCGAGGACGCGCTCGGTCGCGAGGAGCTCCAGGATCTGACGCTTGCCGGCGCGCACGACCTCGCGCACGGGCTGCCGGCCGTAGACGAGCTCCCGAGTCACGCCTTCGGGATCAGGCGGAAGCCGTCGGCCACGTCCTGGATCTCCCAGCCGAGGCCCTCGATCTCGGCGCGCAGCTCGTCGGCGCGGCCGAAGTCGCGCTGGGCGCGCGCCTCCAGGCGCAGCTCCGCGAGGACGGCCACCGCCTCCGGCACCTCGGGCGCGGCCTCCACTTCGAGTCCGAAGATCCCGAGGCCGCGCTCGAGCAAAGCCAGCTCGCCGGCGGAGCGCCAGGCGTGGAGGATCGAGAGCGCGAGCGGCGTGTTGAAGTCGTCGTCGAGGGCGGCCGCGAAGGCGTCCCACGAAGGAGCGTCTCCGCCCTTTTCGACGACGCGGAACGCCGTGCGGAAGTCCTCGGCCTGGGTGCGGGCCGCTCCCATCGCCTCGTCGGAGTACTCCACCGGGCTCCGGTAGTGCGCGCCCAGGAAGAGCACGAGGATCGCCTCGGGGCCGTACTCGTCGAGCACGTCGCGGAGCGAGACGATGTTCCCGACCGACTTGGACATCTTCTCCTCGGCCAGCTCGAGCATGCCGTTGTGCGCCCAGAGTCGAGCGAACTCCCGCCCCGCGCCGCGCGACTGGGCCAGCTCGTTCTCGTGGTGCGGGAAGCGGAGGTCGAGGCCGCCGCCGTGGATCTCGAAGACCGGGCCAAGGAGCTTCTCGGCCATCGCGGAGCACTCGATGTGCCAGCCGGGACGTCCGAGGCCCCAGGGCGACGGCCAGGAAGTGTCCTCGTTCGGCTTCGTCGCCTTCCAGAGGGCGAAGTCGCGCTGGTCCTCCTTCCGGTCGCTCGGCTCCTGCGCCACCATGTCCTCGAG
>JBOHAB010000029.1:0-17519 GCA_050697655.1 Gaiellaceae bacterium | reverse complement strand
CGTCTCGCCGAGGCCGGCTGCGTACTCGGGAAGCGGAACGGCTTCGAGCGCGCGCCGGTAGAGCGCAACGGCGTCGTCGACACGGCCGTTCGCCGCCTGGACGCGGGCGAGCGCGGCCTGGGCGCGGTGGTAATCCGGAAAGCGGGCGAGCGCCTCGCGATACGCGCGCTCGGCGGGGCGCAGTCGCCCGCTGTTGTAGTAGAGGTTGCCCAGCTCGACCAGCGCCCAGGCTGCCGGCTCGGCGCTGCCGGCGGCGGCCGAGACGGCCAGCTTCATCGCCTCGACGGCACCGTCCGTGCGGCCGAGAAGCTCGCGCGCGTACGAGACGCGCGCGTAGGAGCCGACGGTCGGCTTGAGCGCGGCCATCCTGTCGAAAGTGGCGAACGCGCCCTCGTAGTCCCCCGTCTCGACCTTGGCGTCGCCGAGCGTGCCCAGCGCGGACGCCGAGTACGGATTCACCGCGAGGGCGCGGCGGGCGAATCGGCCGGCCTCGTGGAACCGGTGCCGGGAGGCCGCCAGCGCGGCGAGCCCGGTGAGGGCGAGATCATCCTCGTGAACGAGCTCGAGCGAGCGCCGCAGCGCTTCGTGCGACCGGGGGTAGAAGCTCGGGTCCCCCGTCTCGCGAGCGCGCTGCAGGTACGCGAGGCCGAGCAGCGTGAGCGCTTGGGCATCGTCCGGATCCTGTTCGAGCCGGCGCTCGAGCTGGGCGACATAGGCGGCGGTGTCGCCCGGCGAGAAACCCTGTGCGAGCGTGGACGCGGCCGCCGCCGTGCTGACCCTCGACGCGGGCTCGGCCGCGGGGTTGCCGGCCAGCACGCCGCCGAGGAGCGCGGCGGTGGCGGCCACTCCGGCGGCAGCGAGGAAAAGATGACGTCGTCTGACCATGGTCCTCTCCGTCAGGAGGAAGAGGGGCCCGCCGCCGTAAGGCGGGCCCCTCGGTTTCCTCCGCTTACAGTCCGCCCATCAAGCCGTGATGAGCGTGGTTGTAGCCCTGGTGCGGTGCGGGGACATACGGGAACGTCGTCTGGAACGGACGATCGTTCGCATCGACCCCGTCGCCGAGCTGGTTGTTCGGCGAGCGGTTGGCGTTCCCGGCACAGAAGCCGAAGCTCTCGATCAGCGGACCGACGGTCGGGCCGTAGCCGCACGTGAGCGCGCGGAGCTCGATGTCGGTGACGTCGTCTTCGAGCCGGCGGCCGTTCGGGAATCCGGCGAAGTCGCCGGCGAGCACGCCGAGCCGATTACCCTGGCCCACCGGAGCACTCGGCGCGATGCCGGTGTTCAAGCGGATCAAGTCGGCCTGCTTGGGGCCGGTGAAGTTCAGCCCCGGCACGCCCGTGAGCAGGATGGCGGCGATGTCGCCGCGGTTGTTCTCGGGCGCGTTGTCGAGCACGGGATACAGAGCGTTGGCGAGACGCGTCAGCTCCGGGCTCGTGTAGTGCGACGCGAACTGCGAGTCGTCCGAGGGATCCGATGCGTTCCAGCGGTCCTTCTTCCGGAGCGGGATGATCACCTCGTTGATCAGCGGCTCGGCCAGGCGCGAGACCTGCACCCAGTCGCCGTTGTCCCGCCGCCGGCCGTTGTTGTCGATGACCTGCACCTTCTGCCGGCTGGCGGTCGCGTACACGCCGATCACGGCCTCGCGGTCATCCGCGTCATGCAGCTTTCCGTCGCGGGTCAGCTGCTTGATCGGCACCTGGAGGACGATGGCGTGCGTGTTGTAGCCGCCGACGCCGTCGACCCCGTCGTCCGCGGCGAGCGGAATGACGTGCGCGGGGTTGAACGGCCTGAGGCCGGCCAGGTCGAAGACCGAGCCGAGGTCGACGTAGAAGGGATCGTCACTCTGGCCTGCGAAGGCCTTGATCCCGCCGGGCAGCTGCTGGACGGCAGCGCGCATGAGCGAGCCGTAGTCCGGGTTCGAGCGCGGCCCGACGTTGACCGGGGGGGTCTTCAGATTGCGACCGAGGACCGTGGTCCGGTTCTTGGTGACCCGCTTGACCTTGTACGTCTGAGGCCGGTTGAAGTCCGGGTCGTTGAGGGACGTGATCGGTCCGGTGTTGTACAGGAACGTGTCGCCGTTTCGAGTCTGAGTCTCGAACTCGAACCGATAGGTCACGTCCTCGCGGCCGTCGCCGTTGTTGTCCACCTTCACCTCGTAGCGCACGTCGTCGGCGAACTGGTTGAAGTTCGGGCCGCCGGCGGGCTCTTCGAGCGGGATGTAGTTGGCGACGAGCGTCACGGTGTCGGGCCGATCGGGACTCACGAACGCGTACACGTCCGTGTTGTCCGCGGTCGGGTCCTCGCTGATGACGGGCGCCTCGCGATGGCTCGACGCCACGCCGTCTTCGGGGCCCGCGCCGCGCACGAGCGCAGCGGCGAGCACCGCAGTGAGGAGCGCCCCGACGAGCGCGATGTATCTCATGTTCCTCTCCTCCGTGGGGGGTTGAACGCGCCCTATTCGGCAGGCACGGGTGATCGGTTCGGATCGGAGCGACAAACCGCTCTCGCGCCGACTGCGAATACCGCACATGGCTGCCGTGCTAGCGTTGCCCGCGCCCAGAAGAAGGAAAAAGATCATGGCTCGCGGGCTCGCTCATCTCTCCGACGAGGCGCTCGTCGCCTTGGTGGCGCGCGCCGACGAGGAAGCCCTGGCCGAGCTCTATGACCGCTTCGGGCGGGTGGCGTACGGCCTCGCACTGCGGATCGTTCGAGATCCTGCTCTGGCCGAGGACGCCGTCCAGGAAGGGTTTCTGGCCGTCTGGCGCTCGGCCGCCCGCTTCGTCGCCGAGCGCGCGAAGGCGAGCACGTGGATCCTCACGCTGACGCACCGCCGCGCCGTGGACCTCGTCCGCAAGGAGCAGCCGCGGCGAACCGAGCCGCTCGAGGTAGCGCCGCAGGAGTCGGGCGACGACACCATGGAGGAAGCCTGGCTTCGCCTCCGACGGGCCCGCGTGCAGCAGGCGCTCAAGCAGCTGCCCGACAAGCAGCGTGAGGCGCTCGAGCTCGCGTACTACGGTGGTTTCACGCAATCCGAGCTCGCCGACCGCCTCGGCGAGCCACTGGGCACGATCAAGAGCCGGATGTTCTCTGGTCTCTCCAATCTTCGCGACCTGCTCGCGGAAGACGAAGTCGAGGAAGAGCAATGGAACGAGCCGAGATCCACGACCTGAGCGCCGCCTACGCACTCGACGCCCTCGACGCCGACGAGCTCGAGGCCTTCGAGGAGCACTTGGCGCGCTGCCCGGAGTGTCGGGAGAACGTTGCCTCCTTCCAGGCTGCGTCCGCTGAGCTCGCGTACGACACGTTCGCCCCGGCGCCGCCGCGCGCGCTGAAGGAGCGGATTCTCACGGACGCTGCACGTGAGCGACCGAAGGTCATCGCGCTTTCCCGTCCTCGCAGGCGCTGGGCGCTGCCGGTCGCCGCGACGGCCGCCGTCGCCGCCGGATGCGCTGCGGTCGGGCTCGCCTTCTGGGCGGCCGACCTCTCCCAGCAGGTCGACGACCTTCAGGCTGAGCAGCACCAGGCCAACGAAGCGCTCATCGCGCTGATCGACCCGAGCGCGAGCCACTTTGCGCTCGAGGGCGCCGACGGCGTGCTCGTCGTCGACGAGGAGAACGGCGAGGGCAAGCTCGTCATCAGCGGGCTCGAGAGCGCCCCGTCCGACAAGACCTACGCGGCCTGGGTGATCGAGGGCGATGCCGCGCCGGTGCCCGCGGGCCTCTTCTCGGGCGGCGACGACCAGACGGTCGTGCCGCTGAGCACGCCCGTCCCCGAGGGCGCGATCGTCGCCGTGACGGTCGAGGAGGCCGGCGGTGTCCCCGCGCCCACGCAGGACCCGTTCATCCTGAGCGAGCAAACGGCCGCCTAGTAGCCGGGCGACAGCGGAGCTAGACTTCCCTGCTTCGTGCTGCTCGGAAGACGTAGGCGCGGCGCCCAGAAGCGCCCTCGCCGGATCCGAAAGCTTCGGTTCCTCGCGCTCCTCACCGTCATCGCCTGCGTGATGACGGTGTCGTTCACGTATGGGCTCGTCAGCTCGATCGCGAGCGAGCTTCCGCAGCTCGAGCCGGGCAAAGAGCGGCGCACGGAGCGGCTCGGCTACATCTACGCCTCGGACGGGAAGACGGTCCTCGCCGTCCTGCGTGGGTCCGAGAGCCGGATCGTCGTCGAGTCGGACGAGATCTCCTCCGTGATGAAGCAGGCGATCGTCGCCGTCGAAGACCGGCGCTTCTGGGAGCACCACGGCGTCGACATGCAGGGCATGATCCGCGCCGTCTGGGCCGACCTCCGCTCGCAGGAGATCGTGCAGGGCGGCTCGACCATCACCCAGCAGTTCATCAAGAACCAGTACACGGAGCAGGAACGGACCGTCAGCCGGAAGCTGAAAGAGGCCGCGCTCGCCTGGCAGCTCGAGCAGCGCTGGTCGAAGGATCGGATCCTCACCGCGTACCTGAACACGATCTACTTCGGGAACGGCGCCTACGGGATCGAGATGGCCGCTCGGGTCTACTTCGGCAAGCACGCCTCGGAGCTCACGCTCCCGGAGGCGGCCCTCCTCGCGGGACAGCCTGCCAGCCCCGGCGTCTACGACCCCTCGACGAACCCGGAGGCCGCGAAGGCGCGCCGCACCACGGTGCTCCGCCTGATGCTCGAGCAGGGGCTGATCACCCCGACCGACTATCGAAACGCCGACGAATCCCCGCTGCCGTCCGCGCGAGAGATCGGCCTTCCCGGCTCCAAGGGACGCGTCGGCCATTTTGCCGAGTACGTCAAGCAGCAGCTGGTGCCGTACTACGGCTCGGGGCAGGTTTTCGGCGGCGGTCTCAAGATCTACACGTCGATCGACCTGGAGCTGCAACGGCTCGCGCGCGAGGCGATCGACAAGTCGCTCCCGCACCGGCGGGGGCCCGATGCGGCCCTGGTCGCCATCGACCCCCGCGACGGCCGGGTCCTGGCGATGGTGGGCGGCGAGAACTTCGGCAAGAGCCAGTTCAACCTCGCCGTTCAGGGGCAGCGCCAGACCGGCTCCGCGTTCAAGCCGTTCGTCCTCACCGCCGCGGTCGACCAGGGAATCTCCCCGCAGACCGAGTTCACGTCCGAGCCGACTGTGATCAACCTCGGGGACAAGCTCTGGTCGGTGGGCAACTACGAGGGCTCCTATCTCGGGCGGATCGACCTCGAGGAGGCCACGATCCACTCGGACAACAGCGTCTACGCCCAGCTCACCGCGCAGGTGGGGCCGAGGAGCGTCGCCGACATGGCGCACAAGCTCGGTGTCACCCGTCCGCTCGACGACTATTTCGCCATCGGGCTCGGCGTCGAGGCGGTCAGTCCGCTGGAGATGGCGCGCGCCTTTTCCACGCTCGCCAACGGGGGCCAGCGGATCGACGGCAGCGTCCTCGGCAACGTGCCGCGTGCGGTCCTGCGGGTCGAGGACGGGCGCAACGCCGACGCCAACGATCCGGTCGAGAAACGAGCGGTCGACTCGAACGACGCCGCCATCGTCACCTCGATCCTCGAGGACGTCGTCACGGAGGGGACGGGCCAGCGAGCGGCTCTCGACGACCGGCCCGTTGCCGGCAAGACGGGAACGACCGAGAACTACGGAGACGCCTGGTTCGTCGGCTACACACCACAGCTCGCCGTTGCCGTCTGGGTCGGCTATCCAAACCGGTTGAAGCCAATGGAGACCGAGTTCGAAGGCGGGCCGGTCGCGGGCGGGACGTTCCCCGCGGAGATCTGGAAGTCGTTCGCGGAGCGCGCGCTCGAGCACCTGAAGGAGCCGTCGGAGAGCTTCCCGTATCCGTCGTATCAGAGTGTCGTCCCCCGGCACGTCGTCTATCGCGACAACAAGACGATGCTCGACAACGGCAACTGCGAGGGCGTGCGCGAGATCCTGTACTTCGTCGGCACGGGGCCCGAGGCCGAAGCCGACTGCAAGCCGAACGAGGTCGACGTTCCGAGCGTCGTCGGCTCGCGGCTCGCCGCCGCCAAAAAGCACCTCTACTCGATGCCGCTCACGCCTGAGGTCGTCTGGCGACGGGCTCGCCCCGGCGAAGAGCTCGGCGTCGTCGTCGCGCAGAAGCCCGAGTCCGGGGCCCGCTCCTCATGGAGCAGGGTTCGGATCGTCCTGCCCCGGGCCCCGAACGGCAGAGTCCCCGACGTCGTCGGCCTCGACGTCGATAGAGCACGGCACCGGCTCGCCAAGCGCCAGCTCGGGGTGAAGCAGACCTACCTCGACGGCGCGCGCCCCGGCCTCGTATTCTCACAGTTCCCGCGCGCCGGCGTCGCAGCGACGCGCAACATGACCATTCGGCTCGTCATCGGACGTTCCTAGGAGGTTCACCGTGGAAGCCTCTGTCGTAGCGCCCCAGTCCGGCAACACCGGCCCGCTCGGTCGGCCGCGAGGGATCGGCTTCGGGATCCTTCTGTACATCGTCACCATCGGCTTTTACGGCTGGTATTGGGTCTTCAAGACCGAGGACGAGATGGAGAAGCACACCGGCCAGGGCCTCGGCGGCGTGCTCGGCCTCGTCATCTGGATCCTCCTCCAGCCCGTGATGGCGTTCGTGATCCCCTCGGAGATCGGGAAGATGTACCGAAAGGACGGGCAGGAGCCGCCCGTCTCGGGTTGGACCGGCCTCTGGCTCTTCCCCTTCGGCTTCCTGATCGTCCCGGCGATCGTCTGGTTCGTGAAGGTGCAGGGCGCCCTCAACGACTACTGGGAAGGAAAGGGCGCGACCGCGGGCTAGAGCACGCGGCTGAGAAAGGGCGACCCGGCGAGCCCGTAGCGCCAGGGGTGCTCCGTCGCGCGAGTGATGCCCACACGCGGGCCGCGCGTGACCTCGACCGCCCCCTCGGCCGCGATCAACTCGAACGGCGGACGGTCGAGCGGGAGGCCGTCGTGCTCGCCGCCGACCCCGAGCGCCTGACAGAGGCGGCCGGGGCCGGCGCACAGGAGCCGGTCAGCGTCGAGGCCTCGCCGACCCCGCATCTCATCGAGCCCCGCTAGGGGCTCGAGCGCGCGAACGAGCACGGCTTCGGCGCGGCCTTCCGGCCCGCAGACGAGGTTCAGGCACCAGTGGATGCCGTACGAGCGGTAGACGTACGCGTGCCCGGGCGGGCCGAACATCGCCCCGTTCCGCGCGGTCAAGCCGCGGTAGCCGTGGCTGGCGGGGTCATCGGCGTCGTAGGCCTCGACCTCGACGATGCGGCCGCCGGCGCCGTCTACCAGCAGCGTGCAGCCCACGAGCGCGGGTGCCACTTCGTGCACGCTCCGCGCGAAGAATCCGCGCGCGAGAAGCGTCAAAACAGCTGTTCGGACTCGGTCGGCTTCGCGCTCGCCTCGAGGAGCTTGCGCGCCCGGCGGCCGAGGTCGGCCAGGTCGACGCGGCCCTTGTCGGCGTCCTCCGCGATGCGCTCGGCGAAGGCCAGCGCCTCGTCGAGCAGTCGCGAGCCGACGGCGGCGTCCTGCCCCATCTCCAACAGGATCGTTCGTTCGGTGCGGCCGGCGACGATGGGCTCGGCGACCCCGTCGACCCAAACCAGCGTCCGCTTCCCCCCGCCGCGATCCTTGCCACGAATCGGCTCGAGCGCGTAGATCTTGTCCGCGCGCGCGTACTTCCCGAAGCCGAGAAAGACCATCCTGGGCGCGCCGTTCGCCATGAGGTGATTATCGCAAGCGCACCGGAGCGCGAGTCGAGCCCCACCCGAGATCTTCACGCGCGTGAAGAGGGAGACCCACCTCCCCGACCCGATGGCTCGAGCCTACTGCGGTATCTCGGTGGGACACTGCAGTTGCGAAAGCACCCGAAAGGGGGGCGAAGAGTGTCCGCGGGCCTGGCTAGGTTCTAACCCCAGCCGGAGGGGCTGGGTTGGCGTCCTAGTAGGGGTCTCTGCGGTTGATTCGTCCCAAGCCTGCGTGCCCACGGCACCCGGACTCGACTGTCTGGTTCGACGGTCGCTATGGAAAGCCTGGGCACAAGCGAGGCGCTACATCTGCATCCCGCCCAACGGCGGCAAGCGCCACCGGTTCACGGAGACGCTGCCGCGACTGCATGGCGGCACGGGCGAGTGCCTGGAGTGCGAGCGCAACACGAGGCGCACGAAGGGCCGCCGACGGAGACGGAAGTTCCACTACTCGACGCGCGACATCGCGTTCGCGCTCGCGGAGGTCGGGAAGGGGATCAGCGACCGCCGGGTCGGGCTCGAGGTGCGCACTCGTGCCGATCGTCTTCAGCACGGAAAGAGGCCCGGCAGTCTCGGTCGGCGAAGCAACGACGACGGCAACACGGTTGCCGACTGGGTGGAGCTCTACGCGCCGGCGATCTTCGAGAGGTTGAAGCCGACGCGTTGCCGGAGATCGTCGCCTTCGACTCACAGCCCTTCGCCATCCGCCGATTTAGGCCGACCGGCGCGCGGGTACCGGGTGGCATGGTCGTGCTCAACGTCCTCGCGGCCTACGGCTGGGAGAACTACGCCCAGGGCGACAGGAAGGGCAAGCTGGTCGCCCTGCGCGCCTACCCGAACTTCGGCTTCAACCAGGGCGCCCCGCACTGGCTCGACTTCTTCCACTACTTCCAGCGCGAGCTCGGTCCCGGAGCGCCGCGTCAGATCGTCTGCGACCAGGATCGCGAGCTCCTGCGCGCGCTCGATCGTGCTTGGCCGCTTCGTCAGAAGGGATCGCCGCTGCGCTTCATCTGCCACTGGCATCTCTCCGAAGGCGTGCGGAAGATCCTCGAGGCGGCGAAGGTGCCACATCCGCACGCACTCCATGACGCGATCAGGCACGAGCGCAACGCGCTTTGCACGTGCGCCTTTTGCGACGATGAGCTTCATCACCTTCGAGCATCTCGCCCGCGCCCAGGCGATCCCGAAGCTGGACAACTGGCTCGACCGAAACACCAAGCTCGTCCTCTGGCAGCTCGCCCATCGCTGGAAGCCGAAACGGGCGCGCATCACCGTCGGCGGGCTCGAGAAACAGCTGAGCGAGGTGAAGAGCGCCTACCTGAACCGCGCCGGCATGCTCCACAACCGCGAACGCATGAACCGCCGATGCTCACGCAGCTCTGCCTCAACCGGCAGGCGAGCATTTCCCACTACTCGAAGGTGATCCGCGACGAGCTCCTCGCCACCGGCGGCTTCGGCGGCGAGCGCTACATCGTCGACGACAAGCTCAGCGTTTCGTCGTTGCAGACCTACTAGGAGGAGAGTCCCTAGCTCGAGTCCAGGCGCGGCGAGCTCATAAACTCGGTCCAGCGAGCGTCCGCTTCCTCCAGGGTCATCTGGTTGACTTCTTCTCGGGGATGCCGACCGTGAACACGAGCCTGCTAACGAGCCAGCCCGGGATGGCCGGCTTGGAAGGTGGTGCCTCGGCCGCCACGGCGCGCTCCACAGGCTCGCCGGTGCGAAGCGCCTCCCAGAATTGCTCCTCGCTGTCGAGTCCGAGCTGGTCACGCCAGATGTGCCGCCAAAGGCCCGGGTCGCCGTACTGGCCGCTGCCGTGGGAGACTTTCGTCCTGAGGATCCCCCCGTCGTCCAGACGCTTCTCGTAGCGATCGTGGTCGAGCCCCTTGCCCTTACGTCCGAGGCGCTTCTTGGAAATGTCGTCCCAGCCGTCGATGCGACAAAAGTCGCGGAGGTTCTTGTACGTCGGCTGGGGCAAACGGGCTGTGCTTAGGCGATGGCGTGCTCAGCCGCCGCGCGTGCCTCTGCCGGCTCGGCAAAGAGCACGTCCGCGAGCTCGTCCCTGAGGTCGGCGAGAAGTGCGCGCAACACCCACGGGTAGTGGTGTGCGCGGTTCGGCGCCCGCATGAACTCGTCTGCGCGCTCGACGTACTCGTCGACGTAGTCCCTGACTTCATCGAGGAGATCCTCGTGCGCGTCGGCGAAGGAGTCGCCACGCCCGTAGAGGGCGAACTCCGGAAGCCAGATGCTCACCGCTCCCTCCTCGACGATGACCTCGGGGTGAAACTCGTGTGCGGCGACCAGGCGAAGGACGTCATCGCTGCCAAGCAGGAGTGCCTGGTCGCGCCGGCGCCCGATCGCGACCGGACGGTGATGGGTCACGGCCTCGGTCAGGAAGTCTCCGATCTTGTCGCGGACGGCGCTGATGTTCAGGGCTTCGGGCACGTTCACCTCCTATCTCTCGATGTTCGAGAGTAGCACAAATTGTACAAAACGTACATGACCGCCGCCGAGATTCACGTCCCGCGTCGCGGACCGCGCCCCGCTGTAGCTCTGGCCGTAACGGTCGCGGCTATAACGAACCATCCCGAGCGGGCCTGAATGGCGGGTCTTCCTCGTCGTCGAGGAGATGGTCAAGGTGGAGCGAGAACCAGCCCCGAGGAGCGCCTGGTCGAAGACGTCGAGCTCGCGTGCGAGGTGGGCGGTTCTCGCGGGCTACGAACCGTTCGAGTGACGAGACCGCTGCCACCCGTTGAGGATACGACCGACCCGGGCCTTCGGGATCTCAGGCGACAGAGGAGAGGATCAAGCCAGGCGGCCGGGGCACCGACGGGTCGGCAGTTCAGAGGTATCGCCTGAAGAACGCCTCTACCTCCTCCTTCTTCTCTTGGATCTCGTCTTTCTTTCTCAAGAGGCTCAGCATGTGGTGTGAACTCTCGTTCTCGAGCCTCATCTCAGCACTTCCGATCGGATTCTCACGTGAGTCTTCCACGCGACCGACGCCAGCGAAGCCTCCCTACAAGTCAGCACGTCGGCAAAGCCGGGTACACGCGGCTCAAGTCCGACGGAGGCCGACCGGAAAGAGACACCTGGCGGTAGCGGACATGTCCGCTACCGCCAGGTACCGTTGCCGCCATAGGCGACCCAAGCGGAATCAGTGTCCCACCGAGATACCGCAGTAAGCTCGAGCCTAACGCGAAAACCCGCGCCGGTCGGAGACCGATCTGCGCCGGATGCGTGCCGATGAGGCGAGCGCAGCCCCGCTAAGGCGAGCGCACCCCCGATACGGCGAGCGGCGCTGCCCGATCAGCCGAGCGCCCGCGCGAGGGCCTCGACCACGCGCTCCTGGTCTTCGGCGGGCAAGCGTGAGTGGAACGGGAGGGCAAGGGTGCGAGCGCTGGCGTCCTCCGCGACCGGCAGCGTGCCCTCGCGGTACCCGAATCGCTCGCGGTAGTAGGGCTGGAGATGGATCGCGGGCAGATATGGCTTCGAGGCGACGCCGTCCGCGGCCAGTCGGCCGATCACGCCGTCCCGGTCGATCCCGGTCGCCAGCTTGACGACGTAGACGAACCACGAGCGGCGGTGGCTCTCGTCGTCGGCAAGCGGGATCTCGACGCCGTCGACGCCGGCGAGCAGACTCCCGTAGCGCGCCGCCACCTCGCCGCGCGCGGCCAGGATCTCTTCGAGGCGCTCGAGCTGGGCGAGGCCCAGAGCCGCCGCGAGGTCGCCGAGGCGGTAGTTGTAGCCGAGCCGTGCGTGCGTGAGCCACTCACCCGAGTCGCTCCGGCCCTGGTTCGACAGGCTCTTTAGGAGCTCCCACTCGTGCTCGGAGGCAACCGCCACCGCGCCCCCTTCTCCCGTCGTCATCTGCTTGTTGGGATAGAAGGCGAAGACAGCCGGATGGCCCGAGGAGCCGACGGGCCGTCCGCGGTAGCGGGAGCCGAGCGCCTGGCAGGCGTCCTCGACGACCGCCAGGCCGTGCCGCGCGGCGACCGCCTCGAGCTCGGCGAGCTCCGCCGGATAGCCGAAGATGTGCACAGGCAGCAACGCCTTCGTCCTCGGCGTGATCGCCGACTCGACCGCGGACGGATCGAGGTTGAGCGTATCCGGGTCGATGTCCGCGAAGACCGGGGTCGCCCCCTCGTAGAGCGCGCAGTTCGCCGAGGCGACGAAGGAGAACGGCGTCGTCACCACCTCGTCGTCCGGCCCGACCCCGGCGAGCCGCATGGAGAGGTGGAGGCCCGCCGTTCCACTCGAGACGGCGGCCACGTAGGGCGCCTCGACGCGCTCGGCGAGGACCGCCTCGAAGCGGTCGATCATCGGCCCGAGCGAGAGCTGCCCCGAGCGGAGCGTCTCCAGCACGAGCTCTTCCTCCCTGCCGTCGATCCAGGGCGCGGAGAGCCCGATCGTCCGGGTGGAGCTCAGGACCCCGGGGCTGCCGGCGTCTTCTCCGGGTACTCCAGCCATCGTGAGAAGCGCTCGTCCCGGCCGCGGACGGCCGCGTAGAACACGTCTTGGATCGCTTTCGTCACCGGCCCTGGGTCGCCGATCTCATGGTCGTCGACCGAGCGGACAGGTGTCACCTCGGCCGCCGTGCCGCACATGAACAGCTCGTCGGCCACGTAGAGGTCCGACCGGATCAGCCGTCGCTCGTGCACCGCGTAGCCGAGCGTCTGTGCGATCTCCATCACGACCTGGCGTGTGATCCCAGGGAGGATCGAGGCCGAGAGGTCGGGGGTCGAGATGATCTCGTCCTTGACGACGAAGACGTTCTCGCCCGAGCCGTCGGCGACGTGGCCGTCGTCGGTGAGAAGGATGGCCTCCTCGTAACCGGCGCGGGTGGCTTCGATCACGGCGAGCATGGAGTTGAGGTAGATCCCTGTCGCCTTGGCCACGTGCGGAATCGTGTTCGGCCCCACGCGCTTCCACGAAGAAACCTTGGCGCGGATCCCCTTGGAGAGCGCTTCCTCGCCCAGGTAGGCGCCCCAGGGCCACGTCATCAGGACGACGTCGACGGGGTTGGTTCCCGGGTGGACGCCCAGCTCCCCGTAGCCGTAGAACGCGATCGGGCGGAGGTAGCATTCGCTCAGCCCGTTCGCCGCGATCACCTCGTGCGAGGCGGCGCGGAGCTCCTCAACCGAGTAGGGGAGCTCCATGTGCAGGAGATCCGCGGACTGGTGGAGGCGCTTGAGATGGTCGGTGAGCCTGAACACGGCAGGGCCCGCATCCGTCTCGTAGCAGCGGATGCCCTCGAACACTCCCGAGCCGTAATGAAGGCCGTGCGCGCCGACGTGAACCGTGGCGTCGGCCCAGTCGACGAGCTCGCCGTTCATCCAGATCTTCTCGGTCGCCTTCATTGCTCGAAGGTTACTCCACGGTGAGCTGGGCGGGACGCGCGCGCGCGAGCCGGGCCAGATCGCCCGGCGCCAGCGCGGCCATGTGCCGGCTCGAGCCGGCCCCGATCCAGACGACCTCGTGGGCGAAGAGGGCCTGTTCGATCAGGATGGCTTCGATCGCCGGCAGCGGGAACGGTGCGACGCCGCCGGCCGGGAAGCCTGTGAGGCGCTCGACTTCGTCCGAGCCGACCGCTTTCACCCGCCCGCAGCCGGCCGCCACGGCCACCTTCGTCGTGTCGGCGCGGCTGTCGCCCGGCACCAGCGCAACGATCGGGCGGCCGTCGCCGGCGAAGACGAGCGTCTTGACGATCCGCTCGATCGGAGCGCCGGTTGCCGCCGCTGCGTCAGCCGCCGTCGCCGCGCCTTCGTCGAACTCCTCGACCCGGGCCTCGACGCGCGCCTCCCGCAGCGCCGCCGCGACTCGGCGGACCGGCTCGGGCCAGCTAGGTTCCTCCATCGCGCTCCCCTCGCTCGAGCGCGATTGCGCGCGGGTCGAGCAGCCCGGGCTCGGCGCGTATTCGCTCGAGAACCTCCGGCGGGATCGGATTGTCGAGGGTGAGCACCATGAGCGCCCGCGAGCGCGGCCGGTTCCGGGAGACCGCCATGTTGGCGATGTTGACGTCCGCCTCGCCGAGGATCGTGCCGAGGCGGCCGATTCTGCCCGGGCGGTCGTCGTTGACGACGAAGAGCATGAGCGGCTCGAGGGCGATCTCGACGTCGTAGCCGAGCGCTCGCACGAGGCGCGGCTCGTCGTCGCGCCCGGTGGTCGTCCCGCTGACTGCGAACTCCTCCTCGCCTGCGAGCGCCGTCACGGTGATGAGGTTCTTGAAGTGGCGCGAGGCGCGCCGCTGCTCCTCCCGCACCTCGATGCCGCGCTCCTTGGCGACGAGCGGCGCGTTCACGTAGTTGACCGCTTCTTCCACCCGGCCCTGGAAGGCTCCGTTCAGGGCCGCAACCGTCAGCAGCCGTGTATCGCGCTCGGCCAGCTCCCCGAGGTAGTGGAAGTCCAGCCGTTTCGCAGTGCCCCCCGCGAGCTCGATGGCGAGGGCGCCGAGGTTGGCTGCGAGCGGGAGGTACGGGGCGAGCGCGTCCATATCCTCGGCGGCAACGGCAGGGACGTTCAGCGCGTTCGTGACCAGGCCACCCTCGAGGGCCGCTGCCACCTGCTCGGCGACGATCACGCCTGCGCGGTCCTGGGCCTCCTGCGTCGAGGCCGCCAAGTGCGGTGTGACCACGACGTTGGGGAGGCCGAGCAGCGGCCCCGAGTAGGGCTCCTCTGCGAAGACGTCGAGCGCGGCGCCTGCGACCTTGCCGGTCTCGAGCGCCTCGAGCAGCGCCTCCTCGTCCACGAGCTCGCCGCGGGCGACGTTCGCGATGCGCACGCCGTCCTTCATCCGGGCGAGCCGCTCGCGGTCGATGAAACCGCGTGTCTCGGGCGTGAGCGTCGCGTGGAGCGAGATGAAATCCGCATTCTCGGCGAGGCTGTCGAGTGTCGCGGCGCGCTCGACCCCCAGCTCCCGGAAGCGCTCGGGGGCGACGTAGGGATCGAAGGCGCGCACCCGCATCTCGAAGCCGCGCGCCCGACGTGCCACCTGCTGCCCGATCCGGCCGAAGCCGACCAGCCCGAGGGTCTTATCCGCAAGCTCCATCCCGGCGAAGCTCGAGCGCTCCCAGCGGCCCTCCTTGAGCGCTCCGTGGGCCTGAGGGATCTGGCGCGTGAGCGCAAGCAGGAGCGCGAGCGTGTGCTCGGCTGCAGATACGACGGTCGACTCCGGCGCGTTGGCGACGACGATGCCGCGCTTCGAGGCGGCGGCGAGGTCGACGTTGTCCACCCCCACTCCGGCCCGGCCGATCACCTTCAGCCGCTCGGCGCGCTCGATCAGGTCCTCGGTCAACTCTGTGCCGCTGCGGATGATGATGGCGTCGTAGTCGCCGATCGTCGCGGCGAGATCGCCGTCCGGCTGGACGTCCACGTCGAATCGTTCTCGGAGGAGGTCGATCCCGGCCTCCGAGATTTGCTCTCTGATGAGTACTCTCACGCCGCTACGGGCTCTGCGTGCGCCTCGAGCGCCGCCGGCACAGCCGCGCCGCGCTCGACCTCCGCCCCAGCCTCCACGAGCGCCCGCTCGAGCGCTGCCAGCGCGGCCGCGACGTCCTGGACGTCGACGTAGCCGATGTGGCCGAAGCGGACGATCTTGCCGCGAAGCTGCTCCTGCCCGCCGATAACCGTGACGCCGGAGCGATCCCGCATCGAGGCGACGATGGCCTGCCCGTCGATTTCCTCGGGCATTCGAATCGCGGTCACGACCACCGCGCTGTCGGAATCCGGGGAGAAGAGCTCGAGCCCCATCGCCTTCACTCCGGCGCGGGCCGCGCGACCGAGCCGTGTGTGCCGCTCGTGGGCGACCGGGAGCCCCTCGGTGAGGATCATCTCCAAGGCGACGTCGAGCCCGCGGACGAGCGAGATCGCCGTCGAAAAAGGCGTTTCGCCCTTCGCCTGCGAGGCGATCGCGCGCTGCCAGTCCATGTAGTAGCGCGGAAGCGAGGCCGTCTCCGTTGCCTCGAGGGCGGCCGGCGAGATGGCGGCGAAGGCCAGGCCTGCCGGGCACATGAGCGCCTTGTGCGAGCTCGTGAGCACGATGTCGAGCCCCCACTCGTCGGTCTCGAGGGGAACGGCGGCTAGGCTCGAGATCGCGTCCACGGCAATCAGCGCGCCCGAGCCTGCGAGGCGCTCCGCGGTTGCGTGGACGTCAGCCACGGCGCCCGTCGACGTGTCCGAGTGCGTCAGGTAAACGACCTTCGCGCCGCCGATCTCTTCGAGACGCGACCCCACTTCGTCCGGGCTCGGCAGCTCGCCCCACTCGTAGCGGAGATGGTCCACGTCGAGCCCGTAGCCGTTGGCGATGGTCGCCCACCGCTCACCGAAGTAGCCGTGCGAGACGACGAGAACTCGGTCGCCCGACGAGCAGACGTTGGCGACTGCGGACTCCATCGCGGCGGTTCCTGCAGAGGTGAAGAGGAGAACGTCATTCTCGGTGCCGTACACCGCTTGCAGGCGCTCGAGCACACGGGTGAACGTCTCGTGGAAGTCGGCCGATCGGTGGTGGATCATCGGCAAGGCGGTCGCCGCGAGCACTTCCGGCGGCACCGGGGTGGGCCCCGGCGTGACGAGGTAGCGCTTCTCCGGCATCAGTCCTGAGGTTAACTGACGGGGACGCCGTGGAAGCTCTGCTCGCGTTCGCCGCCGCGCTCCTCTCCCTCCGGCTGGCCGGCCGGCTCTTCCGCCGCTGGCGCGAGCGCCGGGAGCCCCAGCTCGCGGCCTGGGCCGCGGGTCTCGGCGCCTATGCAGCCGCGTCGGCGGCGCTGGCCTGGGGAGCGGCATCGGGCTGGAACGACGACTCCTTCCGTGTCTACTACCTCTTCGGCGGGCTGTTGACGGCTCCGCTCCTCGGGGTGGGCTCGCTGCTCCTGGCCGGCCGCCGCTGGGCCGCGCCGCTCGGGCTCGTCTACGCAGGCCTCGCCGCGGGCATCGCCGTTGCCGTCCCGCTGACCACTGCGGTGGCCGGGGACTCGATCCCGGAGGCGCAGGATCACCTCGAGCTCGTCCCGGCACGCTTGCTCGCCGTCCTGGGAAACAGCCTCGGGACGCTGGCGGTTGTCGGTGTCGCGCTGCTGTCGATCCGCCGGCGCCCGGTCGGAAACGCGTTGATCGTGGCCGGAGTCGCCGTCGCCGCGGCCGGGAGCGGGCTCGCCGGGCTCGGCGTCGCCGAGACGGCGGCCTTCATCGCCGCTGCCGCCGTCCTCCTCTACGCGGGCTTCCTCCGCGCGGGCGGACGCCGCGCCGTTTGACAGAGCGCTGCCCGCGTAGGAGACTCCCGGGCACCGATAGGGGAGGTGAGATGCTGTTGGGGGCGTCTCGGGGGGATGAGCTCTATCGACGGGTACGGGACGCGTCGCGGCCGGGCCACGGCGTGTCTGCCGTTCGCGCCCCGCCGGCACTGCCCGTCTGAGGAACGCGCCTTCGTAAACCCTTTCTGGAGGTATTCATGAGATTTTCGTTGCGCTTAGTCTTTGTCGCCCTCATTGCGTTGGGGCTGCTCGCCGGCACCGCCGGCGCGGGCGGCAAGAACCCGAAGAAGCCCCGCGATGAGCGGCAGCGGATGGACCTGCTGTACACGAACCCGAACAACGCGACCACCTCAGACCTGGCGTTCTGGGGTGACCATGCCTTCGTCGGCTACTACACCGGCGATACCGGCTCTCCGGCCGGTACCGCGCCCCGCGGCGGCGTGCGCATCTTCGACATCTCGAACCCGGCGGCGCCCACGCTCGTGAAGGATGTCCAGTGCGACGCGAACCAGAACGATCCCATCGTCTGGGACCGGAACGGAAACGGCGTTGCCGATCTGCTCCTGGTCGCCGTCGATCGCACGATGGCGT
>JBOHAB010000028.1:0-18094 GCA_050697655.1 Gaiellaceae bacterium | reverse complement strand
GGCGCGCGCCGATCTCGCCGTTCTCCCCGGTGTGGGATCGGCGCGCTCCGCCATGCAAGGTCTCGCCGCCCGCGCGCTCGACGACGCCCTTCGGGATCGGGTAGCCGTGGGCAAGCCGACACTCGGGATCTGCCTGGGCCTCCACCTGGCGCTCGAGTCGTCGGACGAAGACGGTGGCGTCCGTGGACTAGCCCTCCTCCCAGGACGCGCCGTGCGCCTCAGTCGGGGTCGTGTTCCCCGCATCGGCTGGGCGCCCGTCGACCCGGGCGGCGAGGAGCTCTACTTCGCACACTCCTACGCGGCGGAGACGCCCGCCGCCACGGCCACCTCGGAGGGGATCGTCGCCGTGGCCGAAGGCGGGAGCTTCGTCGGCGTCCAGTTCCACCCGGAGAAGAGCGGCCGCGCAGGCGCGCGCTTCCTCGAGCGATGCCTCTCCCCCGCCTGATCCCCTGCCTCGACGTCGCGGACGGCCGGGTCGTCAAGGGCGTCCGCTTCCAGGGCCTCCGCGACGTGGGCGACCCGGTCGAGCTCGGCGAGGCGTACTCCGAGGCGGGCGCCGACGAGCTCGTCTTCCTCGATGTTGCGGCGACGCTCGAGCGCCGCAAGACCCTGGTCGGCCTCGTGCGCCGCGTCGCCGAGCGGCTGGCCATTCCCTTCACCGTGGGAGGCGGCATCCGCACGGTCACGGACGCGGATGCCCTCCTCGAGGCCGGCGCGGACAAAGTCTCGGTGAACTCGGCGGCGCTGGCGCGTCCCGAGCTTCTGACCGCGCTGGCCGAGCGGCTCGGCTCGCAGGCGGTCGTGCTCGCGATCGACGCCACGGGCGGCGAGGTTCGCTCGCACGCAGGCGGAGTCGCCACGGGCAGGCAGGCGGCCGCCTGGGCGCGCGAGGGCGAGGAGCGCGGCGCGGGCGAGATCCTCCTCACGTCGATCGACACCGACGGGACGCGTGACGGCTACGACCTCGAGCTGACCCGGGAGGTGGCGAGAGCCGTGTCGGTGCCGGTGATCGCCTCCGGCGGCGCGGGCTCGGCCGGCCACGTAGCCGCAGCTCTGGAGATAGCGCAGGCCGCACTGCTCGCGTCGATCCTGCACGAGAACCCCGCTCGCCTGGTCACGCTCAGAGACGAGCTCCGCGGCCTGGGGGTGCCGCTCAGGCATGCCGCCTGACCTGCGGGCCGCGATCGTCCAAGACGCGGATACCAACCGCGTCCTCATGCTCGCCTGGATGGACGACGAGGCGCTGCGGCTGACGCGCGAGACCGGCGAGGCGCACTTCTTCAGCCGCTCCCGCGACCGGCTCTGGCGGAAGGGCGAGACCTCCGGCAACACGCTGGCGGTCGAGGAGATCCGCGACGACTGCGACGGCGACGCCTACCTGCTGCGCGTCCGCCCGAACGGGCCCGCCTGTCACACCGGCTCCGTCTCCTGCTTCGCGCCCTGGCTCTGGCGGCGGGTGCGCGAGCGCGCGGAGACGCGGCCGGAGGGCTCGTACGTGGCGAGGCTCCTGGAGGGCGGCTCCGGCACCGTCGCTCAGAAGCTGGGGGAGGAAGGCGTCGAGGCGGCCCTCGCCGTCGCCTCGGAGGACGACGAGCGCGTGGTCTCCGAGCTCGCCGACCTCTGGTTCGCCAGCTACGTCGCGCTCGCCGTACGCGGGCTCGACCCGGACGCCGTCGAAGCCGAGCTCGAGCGCCGCCGGCGCTAGAGCTGCTCGCCGGCCGCGAGCTCCTCGGCCGCAAGAGGCTCGCGGATCACGCGGTAGGCACCGCCCTCCCTGAGCACCTCGGCGCAGAGCGGCCGCGCGTTGTAGGCCGAGGCCATCACGCGGCAGTAGGCGCCCGCCTGTCCGATCGCCAGCAGGTCGCCGGGCTCGGGGAGCGGAAGGTCGAGGCCGAGCGCGAAGAAGTCTCCGGTCTCGCAGACCGGGCCGACGACGTCGACGGCGCCCCGGGGGCGATCTGGGTCGCCCACGACCCCGATCGGATGGCGGGCCCGGTAGAGCGCCGGACGGATCAGATCGTTCATGCCGCCGTCGCACACGGCGATCCGGCGACCCGGAGTGTCTTTGACGTACAGGACGCGCGTCACGAACGTCCCGACGGGCCCTACGAGCCAGCGGCCGGGCTCCAGGACGAGCTCCGCTCCCAGCTCCGCCGCGACGCCGAGGAGCGCCTCCGCGTACGGCTCGACCGCCGCCTCCTCGCCTTCGTCGTAGGCGATTCCCAGACCGCCGCCCACGTCCAGGTCGCGGAGGGCGATTCCCGCGCCGGCGAGCTCGCGCCAGAGGCCCGCTGCCTTCCAGACGGCCGCCAGCACAGGCGCGGGGTCGAGCAGCTGCGAGCCGACGTGGAAGGAGAGCCCCACAGGGTCGAGAGCGGGATCGGCCGCCGCGCGCTCGTACGCCGCGCGGGCGTCCTCGAGCCCGACGCCGAACTTGCTCGCAGCGGAGCCCGTGGCGACATACGCGTGCGTGTCGGTCTCGACGTCGGGGTTGAGACGGATCGAGACCGGCGCGACCGTGCCGACTGCAGCGGCTTCCCCAGCGATCATCTCGAGCTCGCCAAGCGACTCCACGTTCAGCATGCGCACGCCTGCCACCACGGCCGCGCGGATCTCCTCCCGCTGCTTGCCCACGCCGGAGAAGACGATGCGCTCAGCCGGCATGCCGGCCTGGAGCGCCTTCACCAGCTCACCCCCGGAGACGATGTCGGCGCCTAGCCCCTCCTCGGCCGCCACCCCGATGAGCGCCAGGGCGTCGTTGGCCTTCAGCGCGTAGCAGACAGCGTGCGGCGCCTCCCCGAAGGCGGCACGGAAGCGGCCGATGCGCTCCCGGAAGAGGTCGGCGTCGTACGCATAGAAGGGCGTGCCAACGGCGGCCGCAACGTCTGCGAAGGTCTGCACGGGCCAGAGTCTTGCGAATCGGGGGCGAGTTCGAATCCCAGGACGTCAGAGGCCCTCGGCGAGCGCCTCCCAGGTCTCCGCGTCGCCGCCGCCGATGTGGCGCGCGACGACGACGCCGCTCTCGTCGAGTACGGCGACCGCCGGATGGCCGTAGAGCTCGAGCGAGCCCGCCAGCTCGATGTCGGGATCCGCGAGCGACGGCCACGTCCAGCCGTACTTGTCCAGGAAGTCCTGCGCTGCGGCGGGGTCGTCGGAGATGTTCACGCCGACGAACTCATACTCGGGATGGTCTTCGACGAACCGTGCGTAGGCGACCGCCTCGCCGTTGCAGATCGGTCACCAAGAGGCCCAGACGTTGACGAAGAGAGGCTTCCCGCGGAACTCCTCGAGGGAGAGGCTCTCGCCGTCGAGCGTCTGTCCGGCCAGCGAGACGCGCGGCTCGGCCGCAGCGCCGGTCGCCGGGCCGGATGAGCTTTCGTCACCACCGCACGCCGCGAGCGCGAGCACGGCAACGAGAGCCAGCACGACCCGAGGCATGCATTCGACGGTAGCCGAACTTCCTTACGAGCGCATGAACGATCGCCGGCGCGGCACCGGCGCGGCGGGGGCACTCCTATCCTGAGAGGAACGGTGATCGAGCTCGGACCGACAGGCCTCGTGGTTGCGTTCGCGGCCGGTGTTGTCGCCTTCACCTCGCCCTGCGTGCTGCCGCTCGTGCCCGGCTACCTCTCCTTCGTCTCCGGCGTCGGCTTCGACGAGCTTGGGAGCCGGCCGCGCACGGTCACGCGCTCGACGGCGGCGTTCGTCGGCGGGTTCACGGCGATGTTCGTCGCGCTCGGAGCCGGAGCGGCGTGGTTCGGGGACGCGCTCCTCGCCAACCGGCGGCCGCTCGAGATCATCGCCGGGATCTTCGTCATTCTGGCGGCGCTCACGTTCGTGGGCACGCCGCTCCCAAGAGTGCTCGCGCGGGAGCTGCGCCTGAGCCCTGAGCGGGCCGGCGCGGTCGGGCTCCCAGCCGCTGCGCTCGTCGGCGTCGCCTTCGCCGTCGGCTGGACGCCGTGCGTCGGGCCGACGCTGGCGGCGATCCTCACCCTCTCGGCCGGAACTGGCGGCGCAGCCGAGGGAGCGGTGCTCCTGGCGGCGTTCTCACTCGGGCTCGGTCTTCCGTTCCTTGCCTTTGGCCTTGCATTCACGCGCTCGCTGGGCCTCGTCGGCTGGTTCCGCCGGCACCGCCGGGTCGTCAGCCTGGCCTCCGCCTCGCTCCTGATCGTCTTCGGCGTCCTCCTGATCACCGGCCAGCTTGTGGAGACGACGGCCCGCCTCGCCCGCTACACGGGCTGGCAGATCTAAGAGAAACACGTTCAAAAGCGGCACAATCCAGGCATGGCCCCTGCCACTCTCTCACCCGCAGAGGTCGAGGTCGAAGAGCCCACCGGCGAGGACGTGCCCGAGCACGAGCGGCCGTGGATCGTGATCGTCTGGAATGACCCGATCAACCTCATGTCCTACGTGACGCTCGTGTTCCAGAAGCTCTTCGGGTACAGCCGGGACAAGGCGACGAAGCTCATGCTCCAGGTTCACAACGAGGGGAGGGCAGTCGTCTCGGGCGGGCCGCGCGAGAAGGCCGAGCTCGACGTCGCCCGCCTCCACGCCCACGGCCTCTGGGCGACGATGCGCCAGGACTGATGCTCAACCGGCGATCCCCGCACCCACGGATGGCGGCTGCGACGCTACGCCGGATCGTTGCGTTCGCCCTTGCGCGTACTGCCGGTATGCGACTGCGGGCGATCGCGGCGCCCGGCTTGGTCGCAGCCGTCCCCGGTGAGCACGCCGATCACCGGCTAAGCATCTTTTGATGTTCACACCGAACGCGATCCAGCGAACGCGGCAGGGCGACTACCGCCTCCGGCTCTCGGACGGCGAGCGCGAGCTGCTCCGGCGACTACCGGTCGAGCTGCTCGCCCTCCAGGAGGCCAACCCCGACGACCCGGCGCTCAGGCGCCTTCGCCCGTCCGCCTACGAGGACGACGCCGAGGCCGAGGACGAGTACAGGCGCCTGATGGACCGCGAGCTCCAGGCGGGCCGACGGGAGGCGCTCCGGGTGCTCGCGGAGACCGCCGCGCGCGACCGGCTGACAGCCGAGGAGCTGGACGCCTGGCTCCGGGCGCTCACCGACCTGCGCCTGGCGCTCGGCACACGCCTCGACGTCACCGAGGAGACCTACGCGCGAGAGATCGACGCGCGCGACCCGGACGTGTACGAGCTCTCGGTCTTCGCCTACCTGAGCTGGCTCCAGGAGCAGGCCGTCGAGGCGGCGCTCGAGTCCTCCTGATCTCTCCGACTACCCGGTGGGGGTATACCATCAGCTCATGGCTGATACCACGCCCACGCGCGGCTACAGCGCGTCGAAGGAACAGCTCGTGGGGCGGCTCCGCCGCATCGAGGGCCAGGTCCGGGGCGTCCAGCGCATGGTCGAGGAAGACCGCTACTGCATCGACGTGATCACGCAGATCAGCGCGATCGACGCGGCCCTCGAGAAGGTCGCGCTCGGGCTCCTCGACGGCCACACCCGGCACTGCGTCCTCGGCCCCGAGTCAGAAGAGCTCCGCGAGGAGCGGACAGAAGAGCTCGTGGCGGCCTTCGGCCGCCTGCTCGGCCGCAGCTAGACCTTCAAGGTCTCTAGCCCTTCTGGGGGTTGACCGAGGTCCGGACCGGACCCACGCTGCGTCCTGTGACGAACATCGGCGTACCCGACCCGCTCGAGCCGGAGATCGACGTGATCCCGACGATCGACCCGGTGCCGGGGCCCGTGCCGGTTCCCGAGCCGGCCGAAGCACCGGAGCGCCAGCCCGACCGCACCCCCGCATGACCCGAAAGGAAGCCGTTCTCGCCTGGCGCACGTGGCGTCTCCGCATCAACCCCGAGACCGGCGTCGTCGAGCCGAGACTGGAGTCGTCCGTCTACGGCGACGCCTGGCCCGAGCGCCAGGCCTTCTGGTCGTACTGCCCCGAGCACGACAAGCCCGAGTCGGCCTGCACCTGTGGCATCTACGCGGTCACGACCCGGACAGCGGCGCTCGAGTGGGCAGGCTGGGCGCAGTCGACGCTCCCGAACCCGATCGTTATCGGCCGGGTGCAGCTCTGGGGCCGCGTCCTCCCCTACACCGCGGGCTACCGCGCCGAGCTGGCCTATCCCTACGAGCTCGCCGTGCTCGAAAGCGAGCGCCTCGGAGTCGCCGACGCCCGCCGCCTCGAACGCCTCCTCCAGGCCGCCTACCGAGTCGACATCACCGAGCGGGCTGCCTAGAGCCGCTCGTCCGGCGAATACCTTGGGAGGCCGGATCGTTGGGATCGGCACGTGCGCGTACCAAGCCCGAGGATCGCGGTTGTAGGTGCGACGGGCCACACCGGCCGCGTCGTGATCTCGGAGCTGCGCCGTCGCGGCCTGACAGCGATCCTCGTCGGCCGCGACGCGGCAAGGCTGAACGCGCTCGCCGAATTCGAGCCGGGAGAAGACGCGCGGGTCGCATCCATCAACGCCCCAGCATCGCTCGATCAGGCTCTGGCCGGCGCAGCCGTCGTCATCAACTGCGCCGGTCCGTTTCTGGAGACGGCGGCGCCCGTGATCGAGGCGTCGCTGCGCGCCGGCATCCACTACCTGGATGTCACGGCGGAACAGGCCGCGGCGCTCGACGCTTTCGAACGAGGCGCGGACGCCGGCCGGGCGCACATCGTGGTCGCTCCGTCGATGGCCTTCTACGGCGCGTTGGCCGACCTTCTCGCAACGGCCGCCATGGGCGACTGGGAAAGCGCCGACGCGATCCGAATCGGGATCGCGCTCGACAGCTGGAAGCCGACGCCGGGGACACGACTGACGGGAGCCCGCAACACCGCTCGTCGTCTCGTGTACGCCGACGGCGCATTGGAGCCCCTCCCCAAGCCGCCGCCGCAACGGACCTGGGAGTTCCCGGCGCCGTTCGGGACGCAGGAGGTCGTTGCGCTGCCCTTCACCGAGGTCGTGCTCATCGCACGCCACCTACAGACCAGCGCGATCCACTCGTACATCAATCTCAGACCGATCGCCGATCTGCGGGACCCCGACACGCCGCCCCCGGCCGCGGCCGACGAGAGCGGCCGATCGGATCAGATCTTCCTCGTGGACGCGATCGTGCAGCGGGGAAGCCACCGCCGCCGAGCAACAGCGGGCGGCCGCGACATCTACGCCGTCACCGCACCGATCGTCGTCGAGGCGACCGAGCGAATCCTCGACGGTCGAGCAACGAAGCGCGGGGCGCTCGCCGCCGGCGAGCTGTTCGATGCGCAGGACTTCCTGCAGGCGCTCGACCCTCAGCACCTCTCGCTGGAGCTTGAAAACCGAGTGGCGTAGAGCGCCTCCAACCTTTGGAAGACGGCGGTCTCCCGAGGCGCAAGCACCGGCTACGGCCTCGCTCCGAGGCGGTCGAGCGGCGTCCCATCGTCACAGGTGACCTCGCGGCCGCGACCTAGCTCCCCGATGTACGCTCGGACCTCGTCCCTGGGCACGAGGTGGAGGATCGCGCAGTCGAGCGTGAGCGGCCCGTCGCCCTCCCCTCTTCGCAGGGAACGGTCTTGCCTCTCCCCCAGGTTCCGCTTGCACGCACTCCTCCGACACGGACGCCGCGAGGGCGACGTGCGCGTCGACGCTCACGGTTCCGCCTTCGTAGATCCACCCTTCGCTCTCGAAGGGCGAGCAGTAGGTGCCTTCGACGTACCGTCGGGCGTAACCACTAGGCTACCGCACTCTCGAGCAAGGCATTTCCTGGCTGTGAGAAGGGAAAACCCCGCCAATGCGGGGCTTTCCGAGGTGGTCTGATGAGAAGACCGCCGGCGCTCAGCCGAGTTCTTGGGCGAGCCCGATGAGAAGTCCTTCGGGCCCCCGGATGTAGCAGACCCGATACACGTCTTCGTACTGGACCACTTCGCCGACGAGCTGCGCGCCGCGCTTGCGGAGCCGGGCGAGCGTATCGTCGATGTCCTCCACGGCGAACATGATGCGTAGGTAGCCGAGAGCGTTCACCGGGGCGTTCCGGTGATCGGCGACCGCAGGCGGCGTGAGAAATCGCGAGATCTCGAGCCGGCTGTGGCCGTCCGGCGTGCGCATCATGGCGATCTCGACGCGCATGTGGGGCAGTCCGGTGACGCGCTCTGCCCAGTCTCCTTCGATCGTGGCTCGCCCTTCGAGCTCGAGGCCGAGCTCGCGAAAGAACGCGATCGTCGTCGGTAGGTCGTCGACGACAATGCCTACATTGTCCATCCGTTGAAGCGGCATGTGCCCACACTACAAACACTGGTGGGGCTACTGGGCTCGAACCTACGGCGAGGCGTGGCCGACCTGCGGTCCGACGACCTCGAAGCCGAACTTCTTTGCGAGCGCGACCGCGGCCTCCAGGTCGTACTCCTCCTGCTGGGGCGGCTCGCTGGACTCTCCGGCGGGCACGCCGCCCTCCTCGAACATGCGCTCGATGCCTCCGGGCGTGAAGATGATGAGCGCACGCGCGCTCTCGAACTCGACTTTGAAGGAGTGCGGTACGTCCCGCGGCTGCCAGACCCAGGCGCCGGGACCGGCGACGAGCTCGTCGTCTCCCACGCCGAAGCGGATCTGCCCCTCGAGCACGTACATGACTTCGTCCTCGCGGGTATGGACATGGAGCGGCGGTCCGTACCCCTCGTCGTCGAAGGTTCCCTCGAGAACACCGAGGGCACCGCCGGTGTCGCCGGCGCGGGCCTTGACCTCCATCAGGCTGCCCTGCCACCAAAAGCTGTCCTGCCGAGTGCTCGACGTTGTGCCTCATGACCCGGTCGAGTAGCCGACGACGCCGCTGCTCGGCAAGCTGATCCACCTCGGCGAACGGGTCGTCGATGACCGGCTCGACTTCGACCGGCGCGCGCGGACGGATGCTCCACCGCTCCGGGTAGCGGCGCTCGAGAATCCAGGCAGCCGCTCTCCAACTCGTCTGAGACTTCGACGCGGCGTGCGCGGCGACGCGAGCGACGAGACGTTCTTCGCCGAGCGCGCGCTCGAGCGCCTCCGCGAGTTCACTCGGCGGCGGCGAAACTGCCGGGGCGCGGACGTCCTCCGTGAGACCGGCGCGGGGACGTCCGCGTCTGCGAGCGCGACTTCGGCACGCTTCCGAGCAGAACTTCCGCGTCGAGCGCGAGCACGTTCCGAGCTCGGTGCCGCACGTCTCGCAACGTCGCGTCATGCGCCGATTGTAGAGGCCGCACCGATCGGGCTTAGGCCGCTCAGGAAGCCGGAGCCAGCTTTACACAGCCGAAAACCGCGCCGCTCTTCTTCGCCGCTTGTGAATCCGCCGAGGGGCAACCGGCCCGGAGCGAGGTGGGCTTGCCCCCAGCCCTCAGGCTTCGTCTGGCAACGGTACGTCCGGATCGCCCGGAAGGCCTGACCGGAGTGCCTTCTTGAGCTGGCTCCCGGCTGAGAACTTTGGCATGGTGGCCGCCGGGATCTGCACGCGCTCGCCGGTGCGCGGGTTGACTCCCTGGCGCGCGGCGCGCTGCTGCGGGGAGAACTTGCCGAACCCGGTGAACGACACCGAGTCGCCGCCCTTGAGGGTCTCGATGATGGAGTCGAGGAACGCGTCGACCGCCGCTGATGCATCCCGCTTGGTGAGCCCGCTCTTGGCGGCCACCCTGTCGATGAACTCGGCCTTCGTCACGAACGACTCCTTTCAAGATCGAGCAGCATCATCGACTGACTCTCCGGGCAGACTGTCAGCGAGCGACTGTCCTCTTTGTCCGCTTCCTCTCAAGATCTGTTCACTCCTCTTCGTCTGGCAACGGCACGTCTGGATCGCCGGGGAGTCCTCCCGAGCGCTCCGCTTCTCGCCTGCTCCTCCGCTCCTCCTCAAGTTCGCGCGCTCTCTCTGCTTTACGCGCGGCCTCACGCTCTTCCTCTCGCCGCCGTTGCTCTTGATCGCGTTCGTCCTCGCTCACATCGCACGCTCGTCTCGCCGAGCTATGCCCAACCAGCGTCGTAGCCTGCTCTCGTTCATCCCTTCGGCATCCACGTCGTCGGCCTTCTCCGAGCGCCAAAGGTCGTCACTGAGTAGAAGCCCGTACAGCAGCGTTTGGTTCACCCTGAGGGCGAGCTGCCTTTCGTCACTAAACGAGGTAGGCGCCCGAACTCCTAACTTCTCGTAGAGCTCAAGGCGATGCAGATCGATGCTAGAGCGGACTGCGTCACCCCACTCAGTGGCGGGGTCTACTGCTGATCGATAGAGAATGTACGCGAGTGCGAACGGAATCGCGTAGAGCAGCCAAAACAAGGCAGGCTGTGGAGCGTTCAGAGCCTGGTCGACGACAAGGCAGGCGCCGACGGCGAGGGCGCCGACGGCCGCATTGAGAAACAGGTTGAAATTGACCTTCGAATCCACAAGGATTTCGCGTTCCTCGGCGCTCAATAGCGCCTCGATCCGAGGCCAGATCGTCACACTGTCAAGTCCCCACCGCACGTTCGAGTGTTGCTCGAACGCACGGATGGCGTTGCCGAGGCGCGTAGGAAGCAGACGCTCGTGGCTATGTGGAAAGTACCGGTCAAGAACCCATGCCGCGCGCTGGCGATCCTTATCCGGCTTGCGCTTGTCATCACGGGTCGAAACAAGCGGGTCATAACGTCTGCGCTGGAGGGCGATCGCGCCGCGATAGATAGATCGAACCACGGGCCACCTCGACCGACGCTCCAGCGGATAGCCCTCGAAGAGCCGTGCGACGGAGTAGCTCAAAGCCGACAGCGCCAGCCCCACGACGACGGCGAAGCCGCCAAGAATGAGCAGTTGTGTCGCCCGCGAGTGCTGCTCAAGCGCGTTTGGAACGAACTCCGAACTTGCTAAGAGCCAGAGAGAGAAGAGTCCGGCATAGGCTGGGAGGAAGAATCCGACGACGAAGTCCCTGCTGAAGACGCCGGTGAAGTCCCCGAAAGACATGCCTGACGGCAACGTACGACGGTTCGGGCCGCTGTCAATTCGGAGCATTCGACCACGACCGGCCCGAAAAGAATCTCGTCTGTCCCGTCCGTTGGCCAACCCACGATTTCGTTTGGGTTGTCATGCTCGGCGACGCAACCGCGCTCAGATGGCGCGAGTTGTGCCCATTTTGTGCCCATGAGGCAGGTTGAGGGTTGCTCTCGACCGGTCTGAGAGACGTCGAAAGCGCGGCATTAGCAGCGCTTTCTTGAGGTGGGCGGTACTGGGCTCGAACCAGTGACCCCCAGCTTGTCGAGCTGGTGCTCTCCCAACTGAGCTAACCGCCCTCGGACGGGTCAGTCTAGCGCACGGTTGCGCTCGTACCTGAGGGTGACGCCGTCGTCGTCCTCGCGCTGCGCGACCCCTACCAGGCGGAAGCGGCGGAGCGGGAACTCGCCGTCGGCGAGGGCCGGGCCACGGCCGACGAACGTCGGCGCGACCGTGAGAATGACCTCGTCGAGCCGGTCGACGGCGAGGAACTGGCCGATCACATTGCCGCCTCCGATCACCCACACCCGCTCGAGACCGGCGGACTCGAGCTCCCGCACGAGCTCGGCGACGTCGCCGGAGAAGACGTGCATGTCTGCGCCTTCGACGGCGGGCACGTCCTCGCGGTGGGTGACCACCCAGACCGGTCGCTCGCCGTACGTCCACGGGTAGTCCTTCATGACGTCCCAGGAGCTTGCGCCGACGACCAGGCCGTCGACGCCGGCGATGAACTCGTCGTAGCCGTAGCCGCTCGGGCCGCCCGGCAGCGTCTGCAAGAACGCTAGGTCGTGCTCCGGCCCGGCTATGCGGCCGTCGAGGCTCGCAGCAGCGTAGTAAACGATCTGCATCAGAAGCGGTCGAACGCGTGGCGCCCGAGCAGCTCGAGCGGGTCGATCAGCCTCCCGTCCCTCCACGCCTGGAAATGGAGGTGCGTGCCGGTGCAGGAGCCGGTGCAGCCGGCGCGGCCGATGATCTGCCTCCCCGTGACGGACTCGCCGCGCTTCACGAAATCGCGCGCGAGATGAGCGTACATCGTCACGATCCCGCCCTCATGCTCCACCTTCACGACGTGGCCATAGCCGCCGAACCAGCCCACGCGCTTGACCACGCCGGCGCGCGCGGCTCGGACGCGGGTCTCCGCCCACCCTTCGATGTCGATGCCGTCGTGCCTCCGGCCCCAGCGCGGCCCAAACGGCGACCCGAGCGGACCGTCCATGGGGACGAGCCAGCGCGCCTCCCGGTGGGAGTCGGCGGGCGCTTCCTCGTAGCCGGCCTGCGCGGGCGATGCGAGGACCGAGCAACAAAAAAGGCCCAGGAGCAGGGCCTTCACTCGAAACACGAGGCGGAACGCTAGCAGAAGTCAGAAGATCTCTGCGCACCAGGGCTTCCGATCGGTGCGGAAGAGAGCATCTGCTCGCTCGCTTGCTCCCTCCTTCACCTGCTCCACGCGCCCGGCCCGCAGGAGGTCGGTGAAGGTGAACCCGCCGAGGTAGACACAACCGAGCGCGTCCACCGTGAGGCGCAGATCGGGACCTGCCGTCGTTCGCGAGCCGTCGAGGCCGTAGCGTCCGTCGTTCCACGGGCAGAAGGCGTCGCTCACCTCGAGCACGAGGTCGCCGTCGCCGGCGTACGCCCGCGCGGCCAGCGCAGCGCCCACGTCCACAGGCCGGATCCACACCCCGTCGCCGACACGGAACCTCATGCGGCTCTGCTCCAGGAGCAGGAGGTGCAGCGGATGGTCGACAGGCAGTAATTCGGCCTCGACCTTGGCCATCCAGTCGATGTCGAGGAGGTAACGCCACACGGCCGCGGTGGCCTCAGGGGTCGCGCCCACTGCTTCGACGACATGCGTCGCCCCGGTCGGGACGCCGTCGGCGTAGGAGAAGTTGAGCCGGTAGATCGCGTACGCCTCAGGCTCACCCGCCTGCTCGAGCACCGCGAACGCGAGCTCGCCGCCGCCGGCGCGCCGCCACTCCGAGTCGGCCAGGGTGCGCTTCCTCCACCACTCCTCCGTGCGCGAGATCATCCCGGGGGTCGTCGCGGCAACCCGGTCGTAGACCTGTGGGAATAGCTCACTCGCCTCGTCGACGGTCACCAGCCGCGTCGTGCCCGGCCAGTCGACCGTCCCGTTGAATTTCGCGTGGTCCTTGGGGATCTCGACGTCCGCGCAGACCGAGGCCATCCCATAGCCGAAGCGGCCGTAGAACCCGCCTTCCGAGGCCCAGAGAGCCGCGATCGGCTCGCCGCACGTGTGCGCGTCCTTGAGCTGGGCGCTCATCAGCTCCCGCACGATCCCACGGCGCCGGTGAGTCGGCAGCACCCCGACGACCGTCACGCCCGCCGTCGGGACGGGCCCGCCGGGAATCGTGAGCTGAAACTCGAACGTGCCTGCACCGGCGACGATCTCGCCGTCGTCGGTCGCGACGAGCAGGCGCTCCGCCGGTAACAGCATCCCCGCAGCACGTCCTTCGTCAGGCCCGGCGGGCGATCCGAAGTAGTGCCAGATCGGCCGAAGCGCGTCGAGCCGCTCGCCGGGCTCGGCTGTGCGGATCTCGAACGTCAGACGACCTTCTCCAGCGGCGCGTAGTCGAGCATGAGGCGGCGCTCGGCGCCGTCCTGCGCGAAACGGACGGTGACGATGCCGTCGCCTTCGATGCGCACCACGACGCCCTCGCCGAGCGTCGAGTGGCGGACGGAGTCTCCTGTGGCGAGATCGGGTGCCGGGCCGCTCGGCGCGAGCGAGGCGCGCGGGGCGTTGTAGGCCGTCCACGAGGTGGGCCGCAGGCGCTCGCGCTCGATCTCGTCGGGAAGCTCCTCCAGGAAGCGGCTCGGCGTGCGGTAGTCGCGCGAGCCCCAGAGCGAGCGCGTGGCGGCGTGCGTGAGCGTCAGCCGCTCTTGGGCACGGGTGAGGCCGACGTAGGCGAGCCGACGCTCCTCCTCGATCCCCTGCTCCTCGACCGAGCGGGCGTGCGGGAACACGCCTTCCTCCATGCCGACGAGGAAGACCGCTCGAAACTCGAGGCCTTTCGCGTTGTGGAGCGTCATCAGCGTGACGCGGCTCTCCTCCTCGGCGAGCGCGTCCTGGTCGGAGAAGAGGG
Source organism: Gaiellaceae bacterium (assembly GCA_050697655.1). Lineage (GTDB taxonomy): Bacteria > Actinomycetota > Thermoleophilia > Gaiellales > Gaiellaceae > JAIBJN01. The sequence goes on along the minus strand of JBOHAB010000028.1, from coordinate 4,090 downwards.
AGATCTGCTGGAGGAACTCCGAGAGCGTCGGGCTCTCGGCTGCAGCCTGGTACTCGAGCGCCACGCCTCCGAGCTCCATGAGGTTCTCGATGCGGCCCTGGGCCTCGATCGTCCGCTCTGCCCGAAGGGCGTCCAGGTAGCCGCTCTGGTCGAGCACTTTCTCCAGAAGCTCGGGCACCGGCCGCTCGAGCGCCCCCGCCATCAGCGACTGGAGCAGTCCGTGCAGGCGCTGGACGGCCTTGAGCGGAGCCGCGCCGACGCCGGCTTCCTCCGCCTGGCCGAGCGCCTCGAAGAGCGAGATGCCCTGCGCGTCCGCGAAGACCTGGAGCCGCGCCGTGGACGCGTCACCGATGCCGCGGCGCGGCCGGTTGGCGATGCGGGCGAGGGAAACGCCGTCGAACGGATTGTCGATCACCTGGAGGTAGGCGACGGCGTCCTTGATCTCGGCGCGCTCGTAGAAGCGCGGGCCGCCGATCACCTGATACGGGATCTCCTGGCGGACGAGCACGTCTTCGAGCACGCGCGACTGGGCGTTGGTTCGGTAGAGGACGCCGATCTCGGCGCCGGCGTAGCCCTCGTCGAAGAGGGCGGCGAGCTCGGAGGCGACGAAGCGCGCCTCGGCGTGCTCGTCCTCGACTTCGAGGACGCGCACCGGATCGCCCTCCCCCAGCTCGCTGAAGAGGTTCTTCGGCTTGCGCTCGCGGTTGTTGGCGATCAGGGAATTCGCGGCGCGGAGGATCGCGTTCGTCGAGCGGTAGTTCTGCTCCAGCGCGATCACCTGCGCGCCGCCGAAGTCGCGCTCGAACTCGAGGATGTTGCGGATGTCGGCGCCGCGAAAGGCGTAGATCGACTGGTCGGGGTCGCCGACCGCGAAGACGTTCCCGTGCTTCCCGGCCAGGAGCTGCAGGAGCCGGTACTGGGCGTGGTTCGTGTCCTGGTACTCGTCCACGAGCACGTAGCGGAAGGCCTGCTGCCACTTCTCGCGGGCGTCCGGGTGGTGCTCGAGCACCTCGACGGTGCGCATGAGCAGGTCGTCGAAGTCCATCGCGTTGGAGGCGTGGAGGCGCCGCTGATAGCGGTCGTAGACGGCGGCGACGGTCTGCTCGTAGAAGGAGCCGACCCGCTCGGCGTACTCCTCCGGGCCGACGAGCTGGTTCTTGGCGGTCGAAATCTGCGCGTGGATGCCGCGCGGCACGAAGCGCTTGGGATCCCAGCCCTCCTCCTCGACGATCGCCTTGACGACGCGCACTTGGTCGGCCTGGTCGTAGATCGTGAAGTTGGACTTGTAAGCCAGCCGCGGCGCCTCGCGGCGGAGGATGCGGCCGCAGGCGGCGTGGAAGGTCATCACCCACATGCGCTGGGCGACGTCGCCGAGGCCCGTCTCCAGGCGGCGCTTCATCTCTCCCGCGGCCTTGTTCGTGAAGGTGATCGCGAGGATTTCGTTCGGCTTCACGCCGCAGGCGGTGACGAGGTGCGCGATGCGGTGGGTGAGGACGCGGGTCTTCCCGGAGCCGGCGCCGGCCACGACCAGGACCGGCCCTTCCGTGGCGAGGACGGCCTCCCGCTGGGCCGGATTGAGGTCGGAGAGGTACTGCTCGGGCGAGGTGACCGCCATGCGTCGATGGTATCCGTCTGCGCCGGCGGGCTCGGCACCGTCCCATAGGGCCGGGTCCAGGGGTCTGACCCCGGGGCGTGGCCGGTTTGCCCTCGGCCCTGTGGAAAGCCACGCGGACCGATTTCAGCCCTGTGCAGGACCTTCTGCCCACACATGTCCTCTACGGCCGCGGCCGGGCCTGTCCCCGGACGTGGCCGGCGGGGACGAGGCCGCTCAGAAGAAGAACTGGCGCCAGGCGGTCCACCAGTCCTCGGCACGGGAGGCGATCGTGACCGGATCGACGATCTCGACGCCGTGGCGGAAGCGATACGGGGCGACGAGGTCCGGCGTGCTGAAGACGGCCACGATCTCGCACGGCTTGCCCGGGTCGTAGGGGGAAACCTGATCGCGCTTCTCGACCGCCTCCTTCGCCGCCGCCTCGATCAGCGCGCGGGCGCGAACAGGAGGCAGGTGGCGCGCGCTCGAGCGCCCGAGGCCCCGCTTGACCGCCACGGTCACGAGCTCGGGCCCGAGGAGCTCGGCCGCCTCGTTGCAGACCACGTCGTCGCCGGTGACGAGGACGGCTGGGCAGCCCCAAGTCCCGCACAGCGCGGCGTTGATCCCCGTCTCGCCGACCGAGACGCCGTTGAAGCGCAGGTCGCGGTAGTCCCGGCCCGAGATGGTGTGGCTCATGACCCCACGGTCGGCGCCGGACTTCGCGTGCATCGCGATCAAGAGCGCCGCGTCGCAACCTTGCTCCAGGAGCTCGGTGTACTCCGTCCACTCGTCCTGCACGATCCACTCGCAGTCGGGATCGAGCAGCTCCGGGACGAGGGAGTTGAACGTCCAGCCCTTGCCGGCGCCATGGCAATCCATGACCACGATCTCGGTCGCTCCGGCGGCCTTCGCTCCGCGGACGGCGGCGTTGATCTCCTCGGTGTAGAGCTTGCGCGCCTCCTCGTAAAGCGACTCGCCGCCGTCGACCTGCTCCCACTTGACGACCCCCGAGACACCCTCCATGTCGCTGACGACGAAGACCTTCATCTCACCTCCCCACTCGTTCCTCGAGCGCCGCCTCGACCCAGGCCGCCGCCTCGCCGAGCGCCCTTGCGTCGGCGGACTTGAGCACGACCTCCACCTCCGGCCCGCTGTCGAGGAAGGAGGGGTAGCTGCCCACGGTCACCGCCGGATGGCGCTGCGTCGCCTCCTCGAGGACCGAGACGATCTGCCCTTCGCCGGTGGCATACCGTCGCCGCCACGCGCCGATCGGCTCCCCACGGAAGCGCTCCGCGAGCGTCTCGAACATCGCCTCCATCTCACGTGGGAGCCCGGGGAGGACGTGGACGTTGCCGAGAACGAACCCCGGGGCGCCGCCGAGCGGGTTCTCGACCGGTACCGCACCCCGCGGGATCCGGGCCCACTTCGCCGCGTACTCGCCGAGGCCGCGAGCGCCGAACCGGCGGCGCAGCGCCTCGGCCAGCTCGGGAATCTCCTCGGTCGGCACGTCGAACGCGGCCGCGACGGCCTCCCGCGTCAGGTCGTCGGGGGTGCCTCCCAGGCCTCCCGTCACGATCACGACCCCGGCGCGGCCCATCTCCGCCCGCAAGAATCCGGCGACCTCCTCGACCGAGTCCCGCACCGCGGCGAGGAGCCGCACCTCGAGCCCGAGCTCCGCCAGCCGACGCGCGAGCCAGGACGCGTTCGTGTTCTCGACGTCGCCGAAGACGATCTCGTTGCCGACCGTGAGCACCACGGCGGTGGCCGGAAGCCTCATGGGCGCGAGTATAGGACGGCGTTCACCACCTCCACGACGGGCGTTCCGTCGACCCAGTCGACAACGCTGAGCCCGCCGACGGACTGGCCCAGCCGGAAGAGCGCTCCGTCCGCCAGCCCGAGCGCGTCGGCCAGCACGACGCGGATGACGCCGCCGTGGGCGACGAGCGCTGCGGTCTGGCCCTCGTGCCGATCGCGAATCTCGGCGACGGTCGGCAGCACCCGGGCGCGCAGGTCGGCAAGCGCCTCTCCGCCCGGGAACCGAACGGATTCCGGCGTCGCCATCCACTCGCGGAAGAGCGCGGGACGCGTGGTTTCGACCTCCTCGTAGCGCAAGCCCTCCAGCTCGCCGAAGTCGATCTCCCGTAGCTCGTTCGCCGTCACCGGCGCCAAGCCGTGGGGCGCCGCGATCGCCGTCGCCGTGTCGAGCGCCCGCGCGAGCGGGCTCGAGTACACGGCCGCGAGGGAGACGCTGCCAAGCGCCGCCGCGAGCTCGCGGGCTTGCCGCTGCCCCTCCGGAGAGAGGGGCACGTCGAGCCGGCCGTAACAGCGGCCCCGCATCGCCGTGTCCGTGTCGGCGTGGCGGACGAGCAGGAGCCTCAAAGGGTCGCCACCGCCGCGACGAGCGCCAGCGTCGTGGCCAGCTCGGTCGCGGCGCCGAGGACGTCGCCGGTGACGCCGCCGAGACGCCGCCGCGCGACGAGGCCGACGACGGCCGTGGCC
>JBOHAB010000027.1:0-18852 GCA_050697655.1 Gaiellaceae bacterium | reverse complement strand
ATGACCACCGTGCCGCTCGTCATGTACTCGCACGTATGGTCGCCGGCGCCTTCGACGACGGCGACTGCGCCTGAGTTTCGGACGGCGAGACGCTCGCCGGCGCTGCCGGCGCAGAAGAGCTCGCCGCCGGTGGCGCCGTAGAGCACCGTGTTCCCGACGAGGCAGGGGTCGCCAGCGTCGTCGGCCGGCGGGCGAACGACGATGCGACCGCCGCTCATGCCCTTGCCGACGTAGTCGTTCGCCTCGCCGAGGAGGTCGAGCTCGACGCCGGCGGCGAGGAAGGCGCCGAAGCTCTGGCCGGCGACGCCCGTGAAACGTGCGCGCACCCGGCCGGGAGGCGGGCCCAGCCCGAACTCCCGTCCGATCCGGCCGCCCAGGCGTGCGCCGACCGTCCGGTCGCCGTTGCCGATCGCGTAGGAGAGCTCCACGAGGCGCGAGTCGGCGAGCGCTGGAGCGGCGTCTTCCAGGAGCCGCCGGCCCAGTTCCGAGCCGCCGGCAATGGTCCCGCGCTCTCCGGTGTAGCGCGCGGGCTCGTCGCCGGCACGGCCGAGCAGGGGTGAGAGGTCGAGCGCATCGGCCCGCGGATCGCCGGCCACCTTCAGGCGCAGGAGCTCGACCCGACCGACCGCCTCCTCCACCGAGCGCAGCCCCAGAGAGGCAAGCAGCCGTCGCGTCTCCTCGGCGACCAGTAAGAGGTAGGTCTCCACCATCTCAGGAGTCGCTTCGAACTTGGCCCGCAGCTCGGGGCGCTGGGTGGCGATCCCCACCGGACAGGTGTCCATGTGGCACGTCCGCACCAGCAAGCAGCCCTCGGCGATGAGCAGCGCCGTGCCGAAGCTGACCTCGTCGGCGCCTAGCAGGGACGCGACGACCACGTCCCGTCCCGTCTTGAAACCGCCGTCGACACGCACGCGTACCCGGCCCCGGAGCCCGCTGGCGACGAGCGCCTGCTGCGTCTCGGCGAGCCCCAGCTCCCAGGGCACGCCGGCGTTCTTGATCGAGGTGAGCGGGCTCGCACCCGTGCCGCCGTCGGCGCCGGCGATGTGGACGACGTCGGCGAGCGCCTTGACGACACCGGCCGCGACGATCCCGACGCCCGCTTCCGCCACGAGCTTGACGGAGACGGCCGCCTCGGGGTTCACCTGCCGCAGGTCGAAGATGAGCTGGGCGAGATCCTCGATCGAGTAGATGTCGTGATGGGGCGGAGGCGAGATGAGGGCCACGCCGGGCTGGGTGTGACGCATGCGCGCGATCTCTGCGGTGACCTTGTGGCCGGGCAGCTGGCCGCCCTCGCCGGGCTTCGAGCCCTGGGCGATCTTGATCTGGAGCTCCTCCGCGAAGGCGGCGTACTCGGGCGTGACGCCGAAGCGTCCGGACGCCACTTGCTTGATCGCCGAGTTGGACTCGGCGCGGAAGCGCTCGCGGTCCTCGCCGCCCTCGCCCGTATTCGCCTTGGCGCCGATCCTGGCCAGGGCGGTGCCGATCAGCTCGTGCGCCTCGGCCGAGAGCGCACCGAGCGACATTGCGCCGCCCGAGAAGCGGCGGACGACATCGGAAACGGGCTCGACTTCGTGGAGCGGCACCGGCGGACCGGCCGGCACCAGCTCGAGCAGGTCGCGCGGCTCGAGGGGCGAGCGTCCGTTGACAAGGCCGGAGAACCGCTCGTAGAGGCCCCAGTCCTCGCGCTGAACCGCGTTTCGCAGGTGATGGGCGGCGCGAACCTCCTGGAGCGCAGAGACCACCTCCGGAGTCGTCGCATGCGGCTCGCCGCCCTTCCGGAACTTGACGTAGCCCGGGTTCTCCAGCTTCGGCGCGGTCTGTTGGGCCGCGCGCACGCGGGCCAGAGCCTCCTCCTCGAGCTCCTCAAACCCGATCCCGCCAAGGGGCGATCGCGTGCCCACAAAGGCGACGTCGATCACCTCCTGTGCCAGCCCGACGGCCTCGAAGATCTGCGCCCCGCGGTAGCTGGACACGTCGGAGATGCCCATCTTGGACATCACCTTGAGGATCCCGTCCTCGACGGCCTCGCGGAAGCGCTCCTGCGCCTGGGCCGGCGACGGGTGGTCTCCTCCGATCCTGTCGCCCGCCGCCAGCGCGGCCATCGTCTCGAGCGCGAGCGTGGGACAGATCGCGTCCGCGCCGTAGCCGAGCAGCGTTGCGAAGTGGTGGGTCTCGCGAGGCTCGTCGCTCTCGACGAGGAGCGACGCGAGCGTGCGAAGCCCGTCGGCGACGAGTCGCTGGTGCACGGCGCCGGTTACGAGGAGCGCCGGAACGGGCGCACGCTCACCCTCTCGGCGCCGGTCGCTGAGGAGTATCAGCTCGGCTCCGCCTGCGACCGCTTCCACCGCTTCTCGGGCAAGCCGGTCGCAGGCGGCCGCAAGGCCCTCGGCCTCCTCGAACGTCGCGTCGAGGACGGTACCGTCGAGCTCCTGGAGCGCCGAGGGGTAGACGAAGAAGCTCTCCAGCTCGAGCAGCTGTGCCGCCTCGGGACCCTCGGAGAGAAGCGGCGCCTGGGCGCCGAGGAGCGTCCGCAGCGACATGACGAGTCGCTCTCGCAGGTGGTCGATGGCAGGGTTGGTCACCTGGGCGAAGCTCTGCCGGAAATAGCTTGCGAGCGGCCGCGCGCGGCCGGCCAGCGGCGGCAGCGCCGTGTCGTCGCCCATCGAGGAGACCGGGTCGTGGCCGCTCGCGCCGACCGGCCGCAGGACGAGCGAGAGCTCCTCGCGCGTGTAGCCGGCCCGCACCTGGCGAGGAACCAGGTGCTCCTCCGGAGGCACGACCGGCTCACCGGGCTCCACACGGCGGATGCCCTCGGCCAGCCACTGCCCGTAGGGACGGCGCCTCGCCAGGTCCAGCTTGACCCCGGGGCTCGCCTCGACGCCGCGGCCGGGCTCGACGAGCAGCATCTGGTTCGGCCCGAGCTTGCCGCGCACGACCGGCCCTCCCTCGGGGAGCGGGACGGCGCCCGCCTCGGATGCGCACGCTACGAGCCCGCCTTCGACGACGGCGTAGCGGAGTGGACGCAGGCCGTTACGGTCGAGCGTGGCGCCCACGACCCGCCCGTCCGTGAAGACGATCCCGGCGGGCCCGTCCCACGGCTCGAGCAGGCCCGCGTGGTAGCGGTAGAAGTCCCGGATCTCCTCGGGCATCACCGGATTTCGCTCCCACGACTCCGGAATCAGCATCGCGATCGCGTGGCGCAGGTCGCGGCCGCCACGGACGATGACCTCCAGGGCGTTGTCGAGAATCGCCGAATCCGAGCCCGACTCGTCCAGCGGCGACGCGTCTAGGAGAGGGTCGTCGAAGCCGAGGCGCCCGGCGCGGGCGCGCATCCAGTTGACGTTGCCGCGCACGGCGTTGATCTCTCCGTTGTGGCAGAGGAGCCGGAACGGCTGGGCCCGCTCCCAGGTCGGCGCCGTGTTGGTCGAGAACCGCTGGTGGAAGATCCCGAACGGGACGGCGAGTCCCGGGTCGCGCAGGTCGGCATAGAAGTCCGCCAGGTGGTCGGCCGCGCAGAGCGCCTTGTAGGTGACGGTGCGGAAGGAGAGGGAGGCGACGTAGGCGCCGGCCACGCCTTCGGTGCGTCGACGCGCCCGGTAGGCGCGCAGCTCGAGCTCGTCCTCGTCGAGGGCCGGCGGCGGCAGGAACACGAGCTGCTCGATCTGCGGCAGGCATGCCCGCGCCTCGTCTCCGAGAGCCTCCGGTGCGACGGGCACCGGCCGCCAGACGAGAGGCTCGAGCCCTTCCGCAGCGCAGGCAGTCTCGACCGCCTCCCCCGGGCGCTGCTGTCCCGCAGGAAGACCATCGCGAGCCCGCTGCCCGGCTTCGGCCGGAGTGCGGAGGGGATCGGGAGGAGAACACCGGCCCCGTCGCCGGTCAGCCGGTCGGCGGCGGTGGCCCCGCGATGGCGGACGTTCGTGAGGCCTTCGAGCAGAAGATCCACGACCTCGCGCGACGCACGCCCGGCCGGGTCGGCGACGAAGCCGATCCCACAGGCGTCGCGTTCGGCGTTCGGGTCGTGGAGGAGTGCGCCTGGGCGCATTCGCGGCCTCCGAGTAGGTAGAGAGGAACCAACCCCGCCTCGGCTCTTCAGCTAGTCGGTGGAGGCGGGAGGAGCGGGAGGCCGACTAGCTCGGGTGGACGCGCGCGAGAATCGGACGAATCGTCCGCTTCGGAAAGGCGATAAGCACGGCGCGCGTCATTGAACGCGAAGAGTACGCAGCGCGCCGATGCCACGTCAAGGCTTTCAAAGGTAAAGCTGCGCCGATTGCCGTGAGGGCGAATGGGGCCTCGTGAATCGTCTCTAGTTCGCTGCGCGAAGGTAACCACGCCGTCTCTGAACCGAGACGGCGCTGTGGACTGCGTCCGTAACGATTCCGGCCGGTTCGCCTAGGCGCTACAGAACCTGCCTGATCGCCTGCTCGAACGCGGTCACATGGCGGCGCGCGACCTCCCTCGCGGCGGCGGCGTCTCCGGCCTCGAGCGTATGGAGAAGCTCCCTGTGCTCTCGCACGGCCTCCGGCAGCCGAGCGACCCGGTCGAGGACGAGGAACCAGATCCGCAGCGAGAGGTAGTAGTAGCGCGACCCGTCTTCCTCGAGTAACGAGTTGCGGCAGGTCCGGTACACGAAGTGGTGCACTCGCCGGTCGAGCTCGATCAGCGTCGAGTGATCGCCGAGCTCCTCGAGCTCCTCGAGCTCGTCGAGGAGGGCGCGGAGCTCGGACGCGTCTCCTGGCGCGAACCGCTCGGCCGCTAGGCCGGCCACGAAGGCTTCGAGCTCGGCCCGCACCTCGGAGATCTCCGCCAGATGGCCGATGCGCACCTCGCTGACGAGCGTCCGGCGCCTCGGCAGGACGGTGACGAGACCGTCCTTCGCCAGGCGAATGATCGCCTCGCGAATCGGAGTCCTGCTCATCCCGAGCTCATGCATGAGCTCGTCCTCGCCGATCGGCGATCCCGGAGGCATCTCCAGCGTCACGATCCGGTGACGGAGGAGCAGGTACGCCTTCTCAGCGAGCGAAGCTCCGGTCGGGACGTCGTTTCCGAGCGCTGGCAGTCCGCTCCGCACGTCAACCGTTCACCGAGAAGCTCGAGTTCGGATTGATCTCGCGGTTGCGCGAGTAGAACCCCGCGTCGAGAATGAAGCCACCGTACGGCACCTCGGCCTGGACCGGGTCGGTGTCGTGGTCCTGACCCTTCTCACAGGCATCGATGAGCTCGGCCATCAGGTGGCCGACAACGGGAGCGTTCTTGAACTGGTTGCCGCTCGTGCCGATGGCCATGTAGAAGCCGTCGAGGTCGGACTTGTCGTAGATCGGGATCCAGTCGTCCGAGACGTCGTACAGGTCCACGACTCCGCGCGGCTGGTTGGGGATGCGAACGCCCGGGATGCGCCGAGCCACCCTGAAGACCTGAGCCTCCCACTGCTCCTTGGTCACGTTCCGGGCGTAGTCGTCAGGCTTGTCGACCCACACTTGCGGGTCGCAGTCCGGGTCCTCGCTGCCGACGAGGATGTTGTTGCCGGCCTCGGGGCGGAAGTAGATGCCCTGATCGCCGTCGGAGGTGTGGTGGCCCGCGTGCTCGTAGTCGACCTCGTCGGGCGCCGGGACGATATGCACTTCGTGTCGGAGAGCGCGGGTCCGGATGTTCATGCTCTCCTCGACGTCCGCCATCCGGTTGACGACGAACGAGTGCGGGCCGGCGACGTTGACGACAACCGGGGCGTCGATCTCCTCTCCGTTCTCGAGCGTAACGCCCAGCACGCGACCGTTGCGGCGAATGGCAACTACTTCTCGGTTGAACATGAACTCGCCACCCTTCACCTCGGTCGCGCGCTGCAGGTTGTGGGAGGCAAGTTGCGGGTCGTTCACGTATCCGGAGCCGGGCGTGTAGATCGCGCCGGGCAACTGCTCGTCCGGCTCGTGCCAGAACGCCTCGTCCTCGGGACGGCGCGGGGGCCAGAACGCGTGGACGTCGTAGTACGGAACGCGCTCGACGAGCGTCTCCGTGTCCCAGTCCTCGAACCCAACACCGAGCTCGCGGTAGTGCTCGAGGACCTTTTCATGGTGCCCGGTCTTGCTCTTGAAGAGAACGGTTCCGCAGTCCACATACTTCGCGAATCCGCGCTCGTCTTCGAACTCGAGGTAGTTCGGCCAGTCCTTCCAGTAAGCGAACCCCTCGTAAGCCATGGCGACGCCGTCCCAGGATGAGTAGTGCGCACGGACAATGGAGCAGGAGTTGCTGGTCGGCCCGTAGCCGGCCGCAGGCAGCTTGTCGATGTTCAGCGTCTTGTAGCCGCGCTTCGAAAGCTCAAAGGCGATCGCGGCGCCGATCACGCCGGCACCGATCACGATCGCATCGGCGTTCCTCTTCATCCCGGCTACCTCCGTGATATTAAGTAGTTAACGCCAAGAATATATCAGCCATGCTCGCAACTGTCCGATCGCGCCATAGTGCCCCTAAGCCCTCCGGGTCGGCGCAAACGGCACCAGCTCTGGGGCTTCCCGGCCCTCGAGCACGAGCGGCGTCAGCAGCGCTGCCGTCGCCGGCGCGAGCGTGACACCCAGCATCCCGTGACCGGTCGCGACATGCACATTGGGGAGCGCCGGCGCCGGCCCGATGAGAGGGAGCCCGTCGGCAGTCATAGGTCGTAGACCCGCCCACTCGAGCAGCGGCTGTTCCTCGCTGGGTCGCCATGTTTCGAAGTACGGGTCCACGCGGGAGATCATCGCGTGCAGCCGCTTACGGTCGAGCTCTTCGCGGGTCGGCCCGAGCTCGAAGACTCCGGCGACCCGAACCGAGTCCTCATACGAGCTGATGCCGACCTTGGCCTCGGCAAGATAGAGCGCATGGTGGGGGCGGGCGCTGCCGCCCGCGACCGTGAGGCTGTATCCCCGGGCCCCGACGAGCGGCATCCGGATGCCGAGCAGCTTCAGGAGCGCGGCGGAGGACGCGCCTGCGCACACGACTGCGCGATCGGCTTCAATCCGGCCGGACGAGGTCTCGAGCAGCACGCCCTCGGCGGTGGCGTCCGTGTGGGTGATCTCGGTCTGCTCGTGGAATGCGACGCCGCGCTCTCCGAGCCAGGCCGCCAGACCGGCCGTGAGCGTCTCGGGCCGCACGTAGCGGTCGACGAGCGCATGAACGCCGCCCACGATCCGCGCCCGAGACAGGGACGGCTCGAGCTGACAGGCCTCCGACGGGCCGACCTCCGAGATCTCGCCCGCGAAGCCGAGCGCGCGAAGCTCGCGGAAGAGCGACATGTAGGACGCGAGCCCGTCCGACGTCGTCCCGACGAGCACGAGCCCGGATCGGTGCATCTCGAAGGACACGCCGGCGGCGGCGTAGGCGTCGAACAGCTCGAGTGTGCGGGCGTTGAGCGCGAGCAATGCGCGCACGCCTTCCTGCCAGCGTTCTCGCGAGCTGCTGCGACGGAACCCGAGGAGCCAGCGGGCGAACATGGGATCGACCGTGGGCCGGATCGCGAGCGGGCCGCCGCCGCGCAGCATCCCGGCGAGCCCTTCCCGCATGATCCCCGGAGCGGGGAGCGGATAGGTGAAGCTCGGGCAGACCCATCCTGTATTGCCGCGCGACGCGCCAAAGCCGAGCCGGCCCCGCTCGAGAACCACGACCTCGGCACCGGCCTGCCGCAGCTCGTAGGCGCAGCAGATGCCGACGACACCGCCGCCGACGATGGCAACCCTCATAGGGAGCGCTGACGTTACCCGGTTCCTCCGCTAACCTCCAGCTCGATCCCGAGCAAGAGCGCGGGCGGACTCAACAAGCTCACCGTGCCGCAATTCGGCGCCTTCATCCGGCGAAGCTTCCCGCCCGACGCGTCATGAGCGATCGGCAGAACGACAGGCCGGTGCGCGTCCGGGGATACGCGCCGATCCGCGACTACGCCGCGATCGGCGATGGCCGCACGGTCGCGCTGGTCGCCCGCGATGGCTCGATCGACTGGCTCTGCCTCCCGAACCTCGACTCACCCAGCGTTCTCGGCGCGCTCGTCGACGCGGAGCGTGGCGGGCGGTTCCGGCTCGAGCCAGAGGATCCGTACGAGGCCTCGCGCCGCTACCTGCCGGAGACCAACGTGCTCGAGACGACGTTCGCCACGGATGCCGGGCGGGTGCGGGTGATCGATGCGATGACGCTCCCCGGCGGCGAGCTCAGCCCCTACCGCGAGCTCGTACGGCGGGTCGAGCCCTTGTCAGGCATGGTGCCCCTCCGCTGGTGCCTCCAGCCGCGCTTTGGATACGGCGGCGCGAAGACGCGAATCGAGCGACGTGACGGTATCCCGGTTGCCGTGAGCGGCCGCGACGCGCTCGCCCTCTGCACCTGGGAGGCCGGAGAGCCCGAGCGCAGCGAGCAGGCGATCACGGGTCGCTTCACCGCCGGCGAGGGCGGGAGCAGCCTCCTCGTCCTCAGCGCGGCTCATCAAGAACCGCTCGTCCTGCCGACGCGGGATGACGCCGAGGTCCGGCTGCAGGACACGGCCCGGTCGTGGCGCGAATGGGCGCACGGGCGGGAGTACTCCGGCGGTTGGCAGGAAGCGGTGATCCGCAGCGCGCTGGCCCTCAAGCTGCTCGTCTTCGCACCTTCGGGAGCGATCGCCGCCGCCGCGACCACGTCGTTGCCGGAGGAGAGAGGCGGTGAGCGCAACTGGGACTACCGCTTCTCCTGGCCACGCGACGCCGCCTTCACGCTCCACGCACTGCTCGCACTCGGCTGCGCGCCCGAGGCGCGCGCCTTCTTCTCCTGGATCCTGCACGCTTCGCAGCTGACGCACCCGCGCCTGCAGGTGCTGTACCGCCTCGATGGGCGCGCCGAGGCCGACGAGAAGTCACTCGCACTCGCCGGTTACCGCGGCTCGCGGCCGGTCCGGGTCGGAAACGGCGCCGCCGATCAGATTCAGCTCGACGTCTACGGCGAAGTGTTCGAGGCCGCCGCGCGCTTTGCGTCTGCGAGCGGGGGGCTCGATCGCGACCACGGCCGGCGCTTGGCCGAAGTCGCCGACTTCATCTGCGAGAGCTGGGAAGAGCCGGACGCCGGCATCTGGGAAACGCGCAGCGAGCCGGCCCACCACGTCCAGTCGAAGATGATGTGCGCCGTCGCGCTCGTGCGCGCCTGCGAGCTGGCCGAGCGCGGATTGCTCCCAGCCGACCGCCGGGAGCGTTGGCGCCGCGAGCACGAGCGCATCCGCGCGTTCGTCGAGACGCGCGGCTACTCGGAGCGCAAGCAAAGCTACGTCCGAAGGGCCGGGGAAGAGGAGCTCGACGCATCGCTCTTGCTCGCCGTCCTCTCGGGCTACGACCGGCCACGGGCGCCGCGCTTGCTCGCCACTGTCGACGCCGTCCAGCGCGAGCTCGGTCGCGGCCCGCTGCTCCACCGCTATCTGGGCGAGGACGGCCTCCCCGGCGAGGAGGGCGCCTTCCTCGCGTGCTCGTTCTGGCTCGTAGAGGCCTACGCTCGCCAGGGCCGCCTCGACGAGGCGGCGGCGCTGATGGACGAGCTCGTGCCGCTGGCGAACGACGTCGGTCTCTTTGCGGAGGAGATCGACACGGCGACGGGCGAGTTCCTCGGCAACTTCCCGCAGGGCCTCTCGCACCTGGCGCTGATCAACGCAGCCATCTCGATCGAGGAGGCGCGGACGTGATCTGGGGCGCGCTCGTGGGCGGTCTGGTGGGCACACTCGTCCTGACGACCCTTCTGCGGACGGCGAGCGAGCTCGGGTTGACGCGGATGGACCTTCCGTTCCTGCTTGGGACCGCGGTGACCGGCGACCGCGTGCGCGCGAAGGCGATCGGGTACGCGCTCCACTTCGGCTTCGGCATGATCTTCGCTCTCGTCTACTACGCGATCTTTCTCGTCCTTGACAGGAGCGGCTTCCTTCTCGGTGCGCTCTTCGGTCTCGTGCATGCGCTCTTTGCCAGCACCGCGCTCGTGAACATCCTGCTCCCGGTCGTGCATCCGCGCATGGGGACGGGCTTTACGGCCGCCGGCTCCTCGCCGCTGCTCGAACCGCCGGGATTCCTGCTTCTCAACTACGGCCGCGAGACGCCGGTCGCGACGACCGTCGCGCACATCGCCTACGGCGCAATCGTCGGCGGCTTCGTCTCGCTCGCGTAAGAACGCGCTCATCGGCGACACGAACAGCTTGTGAGAGGTCTCCATGCAGTTACACAGGAGGTGCTGACTACGATGGCAACGACGACCGGGAAAGCGGAGCTGCGCAACCCCTTCTACCAGGCGTACATGCTCCTGCGGGTCGGCTTCACCGTGGCGCCGATCCTCTTCGGCCTCGACAAGTTCTTCAACTGGATGGTCGACTGGACCGACTACCTGGCGCCCTGGGTGAACGACATCGTCCCCGGCAGCGGCCAGGACTTCATGTACTTCGTCGGCGTGGTCGAGATCGCGGCCGGGGTCTTGGTCGCCGTGGCGCCGCGCCTCGGAGCGTACGTGGTCGCGGCCTGGCTGGCGGGCATCATCGTCAACCTGCTGACCGTCGATCCGCCCACCTACTACGACATCGCACTGCGCGACTTCGGCCTCATGCTCGGCGCGCTCACGCTCGGCCGTCTGGCCGGCGCCTTCCACACAGTGCGGGCCGCTTCGCCGGCTGAGGAGCCGCTGCGCCGCGCCGCCTAACCGAGGGGTCGTGGCACGATCGCCTCGAGCCGCTCGAGACTGGCCGGCGGCCACAGCGCTTTTGAGTCGTAGTACACCTCGAATGCCGGCGCCGAGTCGGGGAGCTCGATCCAGGCCAGCTTGGATCTGGTGAAGATGTGGACGTCGGGCACGACGCTCGAGGGCTGGTCGAGCGTACCGCCGCGGACGAACCGCACCGCCGGGTTTCCGTAGAGACTGAAGACTGCCACCTGGCAGGTCGGGCAACGGAAGATCCGCTGCGTGCTGCCGTCGTCGCGAGGGACGTCGACCGGCTGCGGGTCGCCAGCAAGCAACTCCACCCGGTCCGCCTCGATCAGCAGGTTGATCACGAAGGCGCTTCCGGTCTGCCGCTGGCAGTTCAGGCAGTGACAGCAGTGCGTGATGAGCGGATCGGACGTAAGCCGGTAGCGAACCTCTCCGCAGGCACAGCCACCCTCATATGGGACGCTCATCATTCCTCCTCGAGGACAGGGGCGACGAACCTGACAGTACCTCTCGGCAGCGGCCTATGAACGCCTCGGCGTTCGGAGCCGTTATCCGTCGTTAGGCGGATCGAGGGTTCGAAATCCCTCCCTCCGCTTCCAAGCCAGTGCGAGCGGAAACGTTCCGTCCGGGCCCGGCGAGGGCGCGCCGTCAGCCGGCAGGATCAGGGCGACGGTTGCGGGCAGGCGCCTCCGCCCGCGAAGCCTGTGCTCTCGGCAGTTGCGGTCGCCGGGGGTGAGTTCACCAGCGCGTTCCGCCCGATCAGGTAGGCGGAGACGGCGGCGGTGTCGTTCGCGGCTCCGGCGTAGCCGGGAAGGCGCGCGGTTCCGTTCAGCCGTTGGCGCGCCCGGATGTCTCCGCCGGCCATGTTGCCGCCGAGCGAGTGCGTGAAGGTGTTCGCGAGCGTGCCGGCGCCGCCGAGGTCTGCGCACAGCGAGGCGCCGTCCCCGGACGGTGATGCGATCGCTGCCTGGGCGAGGATCCCGGTGACCGCGTTGCCCGCGCCGTCGAGCGCGACATCGATGGCGTTGCCGGTGATAGTGGCGTTGAGGGCGCCGCCGCCGTCCTGCCCCGCCTGGGCGAGGATGACGCGTTGCGTGCCAGCGTAGTCGAAGTCGTTGCCGGACACGACGACGCTCAGCGACCCGCCTCCTGCCTGGAAGGTCGAGACGGCGTCTGCCGTGTGACCGTTCTCGACGTCGATGTTGGGGTTGTTGCGAATCCGCCCCTCGAGGCTTCCGCCCGTCGAGAAGGCCGCCTTCAGGATCGTGATGTTGACGAAATCCTGGTTCGTGATATTCGGGTTGTCGTGGATGTCGAAGTCGGTGTTGCCGTTGTTCGACGAGATCTGGATGGCGTCGTTGTTGTTGGTGATCGTCGAGCCGGACACCTCGATGTCCGAGGTCGCTGTGTCGAACGTGTCGGCGACGACCCCGCCGCTGAAGTTGTTGTTCGTCGTCACGCCGGCGATGTTGATCGTCGTCGAGTGCGTGCCGCGGATGCCGAACAGGAGCCCGCTGCCGAGGACGCCTGTGTTGAAGCTGCCTCCGGTCACGTTGATCGTGCCGACGTTCGTGAAGGCCGTTGGGAGGTTGGTGTTGTTCTGGATGTTGACGTTGTCGTCGCCGCTACTCGTGATCGTCGTGTTGGTGACGGCGCTCGTGCCACTGAGCCGGTAGGCATGGATGCCGTCCTCGTCGGCGGCGTTGCCGGCGTTGAGGATGGAACTGGCGACGAGCGAGAAGCTCTGCACGTCGTGGATGTTGATGCCGTGTTCCGCGCTTCCGTTGATGTCGACGTTGGTGAGCGCGGCGCCGTCCACGGTCTGCAGGTGGACGGCGGCATTGTCGGCAGTGTTGTTTCCGAGCGAGAGGCCGGTCGGCGCAGCCGGGAAGTCGACCGTCGCCGCGTTCGTGAAGGCCATGTTGCTGAGGCTCACCTGGCCGGTCGCTACGAGGCTCGCACCCCGTGTGGTGGTGTTCTGGATCGTGCCGCCCGAGCCGTCGGTAGTGCCCGTTCCGGTGACCGTGAGCCCGCCGTTCGAGCCGGTGGTGTTGAGGACGATGCCGTTCGCGCCGCCGTTGGCCGAGATGCTCCGGAAGTTCAGCCCGCCCGCCCCGATCGTCGTGTTCGCGACGTTCAGCGCCGTGCCAGTCGTCGTCGCGAGCGTGTTGCTCGCTCCGGTCACGTTCACGGTGCCGCCGCCGGTCGCCGTGAACGCGGCCGCCGCGCCTGTCGAGAGCTGGACGCCGCCGGTGAGGTTGATCGTGGCGCCGGTATTGCCGCTGAGGCTGATTCCGTCGCCTGAGCCGCCGGTGTCGGTGATCTGGCCGGAGAGCGCGACCGTGCCGCCGGTCTTGCCCGTGATGTTGACGGCCCTGTTCGTGCCGGTGTTGGTGATCGACCCGGGGTAGGTGAAGGACGCGCCGCCGCCGCTGATGACGAGCTCGTCACCGGTGGCGCCGGTGAGGGTGCCGCCGGTCGCAGTGGGTGAGCCGGAGACGCCGACGAGGGCGACACCGTTCGTCCCGCTCGAGGAGGAGAGGGTGCCGAAGGTGGCGTTGGCGGTGCCGGTCGTGAGGTTGAGCGCCTGCCCCGAGCCGGTGATGTCCACTTCCGAGAGCGTGAGGGTGCCGAAGTTCGTGCCGGCGATGCCGAAGCCGGTCTTGTTCCCGATGTCGAGCCCGCGGACGGTGTTCCCGCTCCCGAGCGTGATCGCGTTAGTCGCAGCCGCCGAGGTGGTCAGGCTAGGGTGGGCCCCGCCCGTTGCGGGCAAGGGATTGCTGAACGGCGCGAGCGTGATCCCGCTGATCGTGGCGATGCTGGCGCCGGCGCCCTGGCCGATCAGGGGCTGTTCGTCGCGCAGGGCGACGCCTCCGGTGTAGGCCCCCGAGCCGGTGTGGAGGAAGACCGTGTCGCCGGGCTGCGGGTTCGGCGCGGCGCCGCTGTTCACAGCCTGGAACGCCGCCAGCGTCGAGAACGGGCTCGAGAGACGGCCGCACCCGGCGGCGAGGGCGGTGCACGCGGCGGCGTCGTTCTCGACGAACCAGATCATGTCGCCGATCGTGATCGAGACGTCGCCGACCGAGCTGCCCGCGCTGTTGGTCAGCCGGTAGAAGAAGTGGTCGGTGCCGGTGACACCCGGCGGCGGGTTGTAGGTGAAGGTGCCGTTCGTGTTGAGCACGACGTTGCCACCGCTTGCGGACGTGGTCGTACAGGTGCCGCCGGAGACGGCCGCCGCCGTGCCGCTCGTCGCGCCGCAGTGCGTGATTGTCGCGCCGAAGAGCGTGTCGTCGGTGCCGCGGAGCAGGACGCCCTCGGCCGGGATGCCGACGTTGATGCCGACGTTTCCGGTCGCCGTGTAGCTGTCGTCGACGGCGATCGGCGGCGGGTTGATCGTTTGGATGGTGAAGCTCTGTGTCACCGACGTGTCGCTGCCGCCGTTGGCGGTGCCGCCGTTGTCGCGGATGCGCAGAACGATCGTGGCCGTCCCGGTCTGGGTGGGATCGGTCGTGAACGAGAGGACGCCCGTGGCCGAGACAGAGGGTTGCACTGTGAAGATGCTCGCGGGGATGACGCTGTCGATCACGAACTCGACGGTCTGACCGCTCTCGTTGGCCGGCCCGGCCGAGATCGCGGTCGCCCAGGGATCGATGGTGAACGCCCTTGGCGAACCGTCCGCATTCTGGTTCGCGACGTTCGCCTGGTCCGGCCCCTTGACGAAGCTCGGCGCGTCGTTGACGCAGGTGACTGTCACCGACACGGTTGCGGCGGAACCGCCGTTCAGCCTGTAGGTAAAGCTGTCGGAGCCGCAGAAGTCAGCGGCCGGCTCGTAGGTCAGGCCGGTGCCGCTGCCGGTGATCACCACCACTCCGTTCGAGCCGTCCGTCGTGGCGGTGATCGACTTGGGTCCGCCGTCGGGGTCGGTGTCGTTTACGAGGACGTCGATCGCGGTCGCGGCGGCGTCCTCGTTCAGGGCCGAAGCGTCGTCGACGGCGACCGGCGAATCGTCGACGCAGGTGATGTCGACTGACACGTGACCGGTATCGGTTCCACCCTGTCCGTCGGACACGGTGTAATCGAAGCCGCCGGCCGCCGCCCCGCACAGGTCTGGGGTGGGAACGAACTCGATCTGGCCTCCGCTGATGGAGACGCTGCCACCGCTGGGGTTGCTGGCCGCCGTGACGTCGAGCGGGTCGCCGTCGGCGTCGGTGTCGTTCTCGGCCGGGCTCCCCGGCCCCGACGTCGGGAGGTCGAGCTGGGCATCCTCGGTCGTCGAGTAGGCATCGTCAACTGCGACGGGGTTCGCGTTCTCGGGGACGTCGCTGACCGAGATCGTGAACTGCTCCTCGTAGCTGCCGCCGTGGCCGTCCACGACCCGCAGGCGGATCGTGAAGCTGTTCTTCGTCTCGTAGTCGAAGACGACATTCGTCCGCACGTCGGCGCCCACAACCTGGAAGGAGGCATTGTCCGCGTCGCCCGCGCCCGACGCGAGCGCGAAGGCGTGCACATCGCCGGCGTCGGGATCGACCGCCGTCAGGTCGCCGACGACAGTCCCGGCGGGCTGGTTCTCCGCGACCGACGCGTTCGAGAGCGCGATGTCCGTCGGCGCGGCGTTGCCCGGAACATTCTCGCAGTCGCTTCCCACCGAGTCGGCGGCGTCCACGAGCGCCGTGTCGCCCCCGGGCCCGCAGAAGAGCCGGTCGACGTATCCGGGCGCGTCCCGTGCGTCCAGCCTGTCGCGCCCGTCTCCGCCGAGGAGGTCATCGCTGCCGGGGCCGCCGTCCAGCCGGTCGGCGGCTCCCCCGCCCCTCAGCACGTCCGCCCCTCCCCCGCCCGCCAGGCTGTCGTTCCCCTGCGCCCCGAGCAAGTCGTCGCTGCCGGTGCCGCCACTCAGGCTGTCGGAATGTCTCCATCCTCGGAGCACGTCGTCCCCTCCGCCGCCACTCAGGCGGTCGGAATGTCTCGATCCTCGGAGCACGTCGTCCCCTCCGCCGCCGCTCAGGCTGTCGTCTCCGCCCCAGCCGCGCAGGCGGTCGTTCCCGGGGCCTCCGAGCACGCGGTCGTCCCCGCGGCCTCCACGCAGGACGTCGTTGCTGCCCAGTCCTCGCAGTACGTCGTCTCCACCGAAGCCGCAGAGGACGTCGGCGCGCGGCGTGCCGGCGAGCACGTCGTTTCCGCTCGTCCCGAGCACGGTGCAGGGGCGCGCGGCCTGAGCGTCCGCTCGCAGGAAGCCCGGCGAGGTCAGCACCACCGCTAAGACCGCTGCCGCAGCCACCAAGTGGCGCACCGAGATCAGGCGTCCCCCTCAGATCCCATGACTCTTTCAAGCGTCCCACGGAGCTCCCCGGATTACAAGACCAGTCCAAGGAGATGCCTCGCCATGGAGGCCCCCGCCCGAGGCCGAACGGCCGTACACTCGGGACGGAGACGGATCCGGCCTGGTCGTCGGTAACGTGATCAGCCACGGACATCACCGATCGCAAGGCGCAGGAGGAGCGGTTGCAGGCGCTGATCGACTCCTCGCCGCTCGCGCTGGTGGAGTTCGGCCTGGACACGCGCATACGGCTGTGGAACCCGGCGGCTGAGCGGATCTTCGGCTGGTCGCGTGAGGAGATACTCGGCCGCCGCGGCCTTCCCCTGGCGCCGCCTTCGAAGCGCGCCGAGGCCGCGGAGCTCTTCGCGAGGGTGCGCGCGGGCCAGTCGGTGAACGACTACGAAACCGTGCGACAGCGGAAGGATGGAACGCTCGTCGAGGTCTCGATTGCGTCCGCCCCGGTCAGAGACGCGTCCGGCCGCGTCTTCGGCAACATGGTCGCCTACACCGACATCACCGAACGGAAGGCGCAGGAGGCGGAAGTCCATCGCCTGAACGTCGAGCTCCAAGCGCGGCTCGAGGAGCTCGCCGCATCGCGAGCGCGCATCGTCTCTGCTGGTGACGTCGAGCGGCGGCGGCTCGAGCGCAATCTCCACGACGGCGCGCAGCAGCGCCTGGTGACGCTCTCGTTGTCCTTGCGGTTCGCGCTCATGAAGCTCGATTCCGACCCAACGGCCGCGCGCGCGGCCCTCGAGGATGCCGGCGACGAGCTTGCCCTCGCGCTCGAAGAGCTGCGCGAGTTGGCCCGCGGCCTCCATCCGGCGGTGCTCAGCGATCGCGGCCTGCGAGCCGCAGTCGAGTCGCTCGCGAGCCGAGTGCCCGTCACGGTCGAGATCGTGGAGATGCCCGACGAGCGGTTGCCGGAGCCCGTTGAAGCGGCTGCGTACTACCTGATCGCCGAGGCGCTGACCAACGTCACGAAGTACGCCCAGGCATCGACAGTGCGCGTCCGGGTTGCCGCGAGCGATGGGAGTGTCGTCGTCGAAGTATCGGACGACGGCGTCGGCGGCGCCGATCCGTCCGCCGGATCCGGCCTGCGGGGGCTGACGGATCGGGTCGAGTCGCTTGGCGGCTCGCTCGACGTCGTGAGCCCCCCGGCGCTGGAACGTCACTGCGCGCCGAGATCCCGGGCGCGATCGGCGCGGGCCTCGAGCCAGGTCGTTGACGCATGCTTCCTTCGACGTAGGCATGCGCCCGACGGGGCCGTCGTACACTGAGAGACGGTGAAAGTTCTGCTGCCGGTCGCTCCCGCCCCATCCTCGGCGCCGTCGAGCGCTCTCGACGACGTGCTCCGGCGCGTGAACCGCATTCGCGTCGAGCACGGCGCCGACCCGCTCTACGAGCTCCCGGGCGCCTGCACGGCATGGGACGGAGGCGGCTGCGTGCTCGAGCGCGCGTTCGCAGACCTCGGCGTCGTGGTCGTCGACTACCACCGGGCCTACGGCCGGGGGGTGGAGTTCGACCACGGCCTCCGCGGTTTCATCTGCGATTTCGACGCCGGCCGCCACCTGGAGCTTCTCACCGGCCGCTGAGCCCGAGGATGGCGGCGCCGGAGCCATTCGACCGACCCGACCCGCGGACGCGCCGCCGCCTGATCTGGAGTGCCCTTGCGCTCCTGCTCCTCCTTGTCGTGGGAGTCGCCGGCGTGGCCGGCTACTGGGCCCACGAGAACAAGAAGCGCGCCGATCGCTGGGAGGCGCGTGCGGCCGAGCTCGAGCTAAGCGTGGCTTCCCTGAACGAGCTGCTCGGCGAGCGGAGCCAGGCTCTGAACGAGCGCACGCAAGAGCTCAACGCGATGGCGGTCAAGGTGAGACAGGCGGAGCGGTCGATCGTCCGCTCCGAAGCGGACGTGCGCTCGCTCGAGCGCCGGCAGCGCCAGCTGGCCGACGAGAAGGCGCAAGTCGAGGACGCCCGTGCCCAGCTCGCTCTCGAGCGAGACGCGCTCGGTGCGGTGATCACCGCGGCCGTCGAGTGCAACTCCGGCATGAACGAGCTGCTCGACTACGTGCTCGCCGACGACTTCGCGAGCGCGAACGCCGCGTATCCGGCGATCAACACCGACTGCCGGCAGGCCGACAGCGAGCTGTCGTCCTATCTGTCCGTGTACGGCGGATGAGCGTCCGCGCCGCAGCGCTCTGCCTGGTCGCGCTGCTTGCCGGCGGCTGCGCGCTCCTGGCGGAGGAGCCGCCGGAGGACGTGCCCGAGGTCACCGTGCCCGATCTCGTCGAGGTCTCAGCTGCGGTCTCGTCGGCCGAGCGCGTTCGCCTCCCACCCCTGGCCCGCGACTCGGCGGCGCGGCGTGCGCGACGGATCACGGTGCGCGTCCGCAACCTCTCCTGCCAGGGGGTCGCGCTCGGCTCCGGCGTCGCGCTCGGCCCCGACCTGCTCGTGACCAACCGCCACGTGCTCGCGGGCGCGGAGGACCTCGAGGTCTCCACCTGGAACGGGCGCACGTTCGACGTGGCCTCCGCCCAGGTGGGCGTGCTCGGCGACATCGGGCTCGTGCGCGTCGAGGGGCGCCTGCCGCTCGCCGGCGCCTATGGACGCCCGCCTGAGGAAGGCGACCCCGTTACCGCGGTCGGCTACCCGCGCGGCGGGCCTCTCACTCTCTCCGAAGGCGTGGTCGTCGATCGAGTGGACGGTGCCAACTTCGACGTGCCCGGTACGGTCGTTCGCCTGACGACGACCGTTCGGCCCGGGAACTCGGGCGGCCCCCTGCTGGACCGTCGCGGACGAATAGCCGCCATCGTCTACGCAATCGAACGGGGCACAGGATTCGGGCTCGCCATCCCCGTGGACACGCTCGGCCGGCTGGAAAGGGC